>JANQFR010000029.1 GCA_028277745.1 Phycisphaeraceae bacterium | reverse complement strand
CCGGCTGATGTCCCAGGCCCTCCGCAAGCTCACCGGCGCCATCAACCGCTCCAAGTGCACCGTGATCTTCATCAACCAGATCCGCGAGAAGATCGGCGTCATGTTCGGCAACCCCGAGACCACCCCCGGCGGCCGGGCGCTCAAGTTCTATTCGTCCGTCCGCATCGACATCCGCCGCACCGGCTCGCTCAAGGAAGGCGACACCGCCGTGGGCAACCGCGTCCGGGCCAAGGTGGTCAAGAACAAGATCGCCCCGCCCTTCCGTCAGGCCGAGTTCGACATCATGTTCAACGAGGGCATCAGCGCCAGCGGCGACCTGCTCGACCTCGCGGTCGAGACCGACGTGGTGCAGAAGTCCGGCGCCTGGTTCAGCTTCGGCGAAGTCCGCCTCGGGCAGGGCCGCGAGAACGCCAAGCAGTTCCTCAAGGACAACCCCGACCTTTTCAACGAGGTCATGAACCTCGTCCTCGAAGCCAAGGGCGTCACGATCCCCGCCACGGTGGAGAACGAGGAGGAGCAGCAGCCGGCGTAAGCCCACGCCCCGGCCCGGAAAACTCACCCTTGCTCGGTCGATGCGCCGATGAAATCCGCCATGGGCGGACCGGACTACATCGTGGACATCGCGGGGGTGCGGGCGAGGTCACCCGGCGAAACCGACCCGCCGGCATCGCTGCAGGGACGGCCGTGGATCGCGGTGGAGTGGGCGTGCTGCGGCGTCTACGGCCGGGTGTACCGCAACCGCAGCGGCGACGCCTATGAGGCCCGGTGCCCCAAGTGCCAACGACCGGTGCGGGTCCGTATCGGCCCCGGGGGCACGGACCACCGGTTCTTCCGCGCGGAGTAGCGGCCCACCCGCGGCCCTGGCGCTGCGGTGAACCTCAGCCCCTGACTCCCCTTCCATGTCGGACCGCTCCCGACACGCGGCCGGGCGAGGTGACGTCATCACACTCCTTTTTTCGAGCGTGGATTCCGCCCGCCAACTCATCCGGAGCCGCCGAGCACGCTTCGGCGAGGCGGGGATCGGGTCGGCCTCATGCCGCATGAGATTCCGAACGGATAAACTGGACGCATGGTCGAGCGATCAGACGAAACCAGCGACCGCCAAGGTGAGCATCCAAGCGCCGCCCGCGGTTATTCCGTGGGCCATGTGGTCGGCGGTGCGCTGGGCATGACGATCGGGTCCGTCGGCGCCATGAGTCGTTTTGTGCGTCACCGCATGCCCGGCAAACAACGCGGACGTGCGATCGACGCGGTCCATGTCCCTACCCCCGGCGTCCCGGCCGACATCGAGCATCATCACGACGTCAACACCCCTCCCGAACCCGGGCAGGTGGTCATCCGCTGCATCGATTACGAAGCGGACCACGCCCGCTCCTATCCGGTCGACGACCTGGCGGCGTTCCTGAAATCCCCCCAACCCGAAGCGCCCCAGGTGCGCTGGCTGAACATCGACGGCCTGCATCCTTATGTCATCCACCAGCTCCAGTGCGCGTACGGGTTTCATCCGATCGCCGCCGAGGACGTCCTGCACGTCCCGCAGCGGCCAACGGTCGAGCCTTATCAAGACAGCCTCTTTGTGATCAGCAGGATGCTGCAACTGCAGGGTGAGGTTCTGGTGTCGGAGCAGATCAGCCTGTTCCTGATCGGCCGGACGGTGATCACGTTCCAGGAGGCGCCGGGCGATGTCTTCGACCCGATCCGCAAACGCCTCGCGGCGCCGGAGGCGCCGATCCGCCGTGACGATCCCAGCTACCTGCTCTACGCCCTGCTCGACGCGATGGTGGATCACGGCTTCCCGATTCTGGAACGCTACAGCGACGAGCTTGAAAACCTCGAAAACCTCGTGGTGGACAGCCCCGACCCGAAACTGTTGCATCGCATCCATCAGACCCGGCGGGAGCTGGGCATGCTCCGCCGGGTGATCTGGCCGATGCGTCAGGTCGTCAGCAGGCTCAGCACCGAAGACTTTGAGGGGATCTCCCACAAAGCCAGGACCTACCTCCGCGACGTCAATGAGCACGCCATCCAGCTCGTGGAGATCGTCGAAACCCTCCGTGAAATCGCCGGCTCGCTGACGGAACTGCACATGTCTGCGGTGAGCAACCGTATGAATCAGATCATGAAGGTCCTGACGATCATGGCGACGCTTTTCATCCCGGTGACGTTCCTCGCGGGGGTTTACGGCATGAATTTTGAGTTTATGCCCGAGCTGAAGTGGCCGTATGGGTACCTGTTCTTCTGGGTGGTGGTCATCGTGCTGATGGCGGTCCTGCTGGGCCTGTTCCGACGGCGGGGGTGGATCGGCGAAAAATAGCCGGTGAGCGGAAATATCCGGGGCCGGTTGGCCGTTGACCTTGCAGCTTGCCTAATATTCCGCCATTGCTGTTGTCTGGCCGTCATCCGTGACGGATCGAACCGTTTTTCTGGCCCCATCAGGAGCACCCCCATGATCTCCCACCGTCAATCCTGGTTCAGTTTCGCGGCGGCTCTCGCGGCCGGCCTCCTTTTCGCCCACGGGACCTACGCCGAGGCGAAAGTCGGACATCCCGCTCCTCAATTCTCCCTGACCGATGTGGCTACGGGCGAAGACGTCTCGCTGTCCGATTACAAGGGCAAGGTCGTCATCGTGACGTGGCAAAGCATCAACTGTCCCTGGGACAAGATGCGTCCGGGCGGCGGCTACCAGCGGATCCTGACCCCGCTCGCTCAGGAATGGAAAGACAACAACGTCGTCTTCCTGGCGATCAACTCCAACCGAAATGAGTCGGTGGAAGAGGTCGCGTCTTATGTGAATGAGCACAACATGCCGTACCCGATCCTGAAGGACCCGGGCAATGTGATCGCCGACGCCTACGGCGCCAAGACGACCCCGCACTTCTTTGTGGTCAACAGCGATGACGCCCAGACGCTGGTGTACAAGGGCGGCTTCGAGAAGGCGCCGACCAGCCCGGAGCAGTGCGGCCATGTTGACGAGGCGTATCTGGCGCCCGTGGTGACCGCGGTCCTGGCCGGCGAAGAGCCGCCTTACACCGAAACCGCGAGCAAGGGATGCTCGGTCAAGCGTGTGAAGAAATAAGCGTCCAAGACGACGCCGTCCGATTCACCAGACCCGCGGCATGGCCGCGGGTTTTTTTATGGCGGTCACGGGGGGTACACTCTGACACAAGAAACCCGGCGGCGTATCTGAGCCCATTTCACAACGAGCAGAATCAACCACCCGCCTTGCGCCGGGATGTCACTACAACCGACAGCGATGTGAATATTGGGAAAACCGGACATGATTTCACTTGCTGGCCAAAGCATCGAAGCTTTTCTTGACAGCGCAAGAGAACGGTGGCAAGTTCCCGGGATAGCGGTGGGGATCTCTTCAGATGGAGATGAACAGTTCTTTTCATCGGGCATGTGCGATCTTGAGAAAGCAGAGCCCGTCACACCGGACACGGTCTTTCCGGTCGGATCGATAACCAAACCCTTTGTGGGCCATGTTGCGCGGTCCCTTGAGCAGAGAGGGCTTATCGACTGGAAAGCGCCGGTCGCCGACTACGCGGATGACCTTACATTCACGGCTGACGACTTACGAAAGCAGACGGATCATCTATCCCCGCGAGGTCAAGACGGAGATCGAGCGGGGCAAACCTCGCCACGAAACGGGATGCGGGAGCGCAGCGTCAGTCGCGATGGCCGATGAGTTCGTGAGGATAGAAGCTGTCGAAGGGGTAAGGCTCGCCGATGGGAAACGTGGGGGTGGGCAGTCCCAGCCACTGGCGGCCGAGAGGATCGAGCGGGGGGACCGGCTCACCGGCGATGCCGCCGGCGGCCTCGCGCGGGTCCCAGAGCACCCGGCCGGACACATCGATATAGCCGAAGCTGGGCGGCTGCGACACACGGGCGTATCGCCGGAAGTAAGGCAGCGCGCTGTCGAACTGGGGAGAAATGCTGACCCGACCGATCCGGTTGATGTAGCCCAACAGGCCGCGGCTCTGGACCAGGAGAAGCACGGCGTCGGACCGCTCGGGGGCGTCGTCGGGGTCGTCCTGCCGGGCGAAGTCGAACGCGAGTTCGTACCGCGGGTCGACGGTGAACCGGAACGAGGCGTCGAGATAGCCCCACTTGCCGTCGATCATCACGGCAGCGACGCCCCCTTCAAAATCCAGGGCTTCCTCGAATCGCGGCTCGACGCGCAGGCGGTATCGCTTGTCGATGTAGCCCCAACGATCACCGACGCGGGCGCGGGCGAAGCCGCCGCGGAAGTCACCGAGGTCGCTGAAACGACGTTGCTTGTCGGCCCAGTCCAGCCGCCCGTTGCGGAGGATATAGCCGAGCGTGCCGTTGGGCGCTTCCACCATCGCCCGACCCTCCGAGAAGGAGCGGACGCGGACATAGCGCGGCTCGATCACGAGGCGTCCGCGCTTGTCGATGAACCCGCATCGGCCGTCGCGCAGGACCCCCGCCATCCCCTCGCGGTAGCGGAGCAGGCCGTCGTAGGTAAACGGCACGATCTGGAAGCCGAACAGGTCGAGCACGCCGTATTTTTCGCCGTTGCCGATCACGGCGTAGCCCTCGCTGTAGCGGTCGGCGTAGGGGAAGACCGGGGGGATGAACCACCAGCCGCGTTTGTCCACGAAACCGGTGAGGCCATCCACCACCACGCGGGCGCGTGAGGAGGCGTAACGGGTTTCGACCGCGGCGTTCACCGGATACAGGCCGTTGATATCGACCATCGTGCGGATCGCAACGGGCTGGCCGGGGCGGGGGAAGCGGTCGAGCTCGAGGGGCACGTCGGGCAGACCGCGGGTGCGGGCGTCCTCGTAGAAATAGTCGGCCCACTCGTACTGGGGCAGCACGAGCACCACGCCGTCGATGCCGATGTAGCCCCAGCGGCCGTTCATGTTGACCGGGAGGATCCGCTCCGGGCGTTGATTGTGGTTGGGTCGGAAGCGCAGGGTCTTGTTCGCGACGTAATTCTGCGGGAAGATGCGATCGGTGTCCCCGTAAGCCGGGGGTTGGAGCATCAGCACGCCGCACAGCACGACCAGGAGAGTTCGCAACACCGCCTGATTGTACGCATGGCGTGGGAGGGGCGTTACAAAAATCACACCGTCGAAGGCGGGCTGAACCGGGACCCGGGCAGCCCGACTTTGCGATTCACTCGTGATTTTGGCAGTTGCGTGCCGACGAGCGCCGCGGCGACGGCCACGACGACGTTCGCGACGGGATACCACCACGCCGGGGCCTTGGCGAAGACGAGGATGCTGGTGACCAGGAGCATGACGATGGTGATCGGGATCAGGCCGCGCCAGGCCAGGCTCATAAGCTGATCGTAACGGAACCGCGGGAGGGTCCAGCGGACCCACATCATGACAAACAGCAGAAACACGACCTTGCCGGCGAGGATGGCGAATTTCACCAGCACCAGCAGCAGCGACCCGAGCCAGGCGAGGTCGGTCCCGGCGAGGAACCAGCCGTCGGCCACCGCGGGGAGCAGGCTGACAAAGGGGATCAGGTCCCACCCGCCGAGGAAAAGGACGGCGAAGAAGGCGCAGCCGGTGATCATGTGCATGTATTCACCGAGAAAGAAGAGCGCCCAGCGCATGGAGGAGTATTCGGTGTGGAACCCGCCGACCAGTTCCTGCTCGGCCTCGGCGAGGTCGAAAGGAGCACGGTTGGACTCGGCCAGCAGACAGGTGAAGAAGATCGCGGCCAGGAGCGGATGGAGAAAAAGGCCCCAGGTCAGGCCGTGATCCGTTCCGGTCTGGAGGATGCTGATGGCGCTGGTGTCGGTGGCCTTGTAGCAGAGGATCATGACAAGAACGACCGCGCCCATCGGGATTTCGTAGGACAGCATCTGGGCGGTGGCGCGGAGGCCGCCGAGGAAGGAATATTTGTTATTGGAGGCATACGCGCCGAGGGCGAGCCCGTAGACGGCGAGGGAGCCGATGGCGAGGATGTAGATGACGCCGATGTTGATCGGCGCGGCGGCGACGGTGACGACCTGGGCGGGGTAGCCGAACATGGCGGGCAGGACGACCTCGCCGCCCCAGGGGATGACGGCCCAGCCCAGTAAAGCGGGAATCATGACCAGGCCCGGCGCGATCGTGAAGAGGATCTTGTCGACGTGCGGCGGGGTGTAGTCTTCCTTGAGAAACAGCTTGACTCCGTCGGCGAGGGCCTGGCCCAGGCCCATCATCTTGGACCGGGCGATGAAGCCGAGCCCGGCTTTCTCGAACAGGTCGTCCTGCCCAAAGAGCAGGTTGGTTCGGTTGGGGCCGGTGCGGTCCTGGGCCCAGGCGGCCACCTTGCGTTCGAGAAAGATCAGGTACGCACAGCCGAGCAGGATGACATGGGCGACCACGAGGATCGTGATGAGGCTGACAATAAACTGTGGCAGCATAGGTCGTGTCCTGCGGCTACAATCCGTTGATCGACTGGACGCGGCGTTTCCCGACCCCCGTAGCCTATGGTTTCACCCCCCCCAGAGCAAGGCGGCTCGCCACCCGGCGCCCCGTCCGCGCCGCCGCCCGGCAAGTCGGCGGATGAAACCATCAAGGAAACGTTCGAGTCGATCGTGGTGGCGTTCATCCTGGCGTTCGTGTTCCGGGCGTTCGTGGTGGAGGCGTTCGTGATCCCGACAGGCTCGATGGCGCCGACGCTGCTGGGCCAGCACGTCCGGGTGACCGATGAGCAATCGGGATACATCTTCAACGTGGACGCGGGCGGGCCGGCGGAGTTGAGACGCGAAAGGGCGGCGATCTCGCCGATGACGCGGTTTCCCAACGTGCTGCCCCAGGGCACGCTCACCTACGCGGGTGACCGCATCCTCGTTCAAAAATATATCTATATGATCAGCCCGCCCCGGCGTTGGGACGTGGTCGTGTTCAAGAACCCCCAGGCCCGCAACGACGACGGCACGCCGGGGCCGTCGACGAACTACATCAAGCGCCTCATCGGCCTGCCCGATGAGCAGATCGCCCTGCTCGACGGCAACGTCTACGTCAAGCCGATCGGGGCCGAACGGTTCGTCATCGCCCGCAAGACGGACCGCCCGAAGACCCAACGCGCGGTGTTCCGGCCGATCTATCACAGCCAGTTCATCCCCGTGGACGGCGGCCGGATGAGCGAGGCGCGCCGGTACGGCGGGGTCCGCTATACGTGGGCCACGCCCTGGGTCGCTCAAGGCGAGGCGGCCGACGCCTGGCGGATCGAAGGCAGGCGCAGCTACGCCTATGACAGCGACCGTCCCGGGCGGATCGCGTTCGAGTTTCGGCGGGGTCGGTTTCACACCCCGGACATGATGTATCCCTACAACCAGTTCCGCAGCGCCAACCAGGTCCAGACCATCGAGCCGATCGAGGACGTGCGGCTGGCGGTGACGGTGCAGCCCCTGGGGCCCGGGGCCGAGGTGACCCTGTCGACGACAACGCGTTTCGATGACCTCAATGGAGCGGTCGAGCGGATCAGCGCCGGGATCGACGCGGCGGGGCGCGTGACGCTTCAGGCCACAAACCTGGAACGCCGCGACGCCCCGCGCGACCTGCAGCCGCCCCGACAGTGGACGCCGCTCGAGCCCGGGCGGAACACGACGATCGAACTGTGGTGCGTCGATCAGCAGGCGATGGTCTGGATCGACGGCCGCCTCGTGCTCGAACGGGGTTACGAGATGAGCCTGGATCAGTTGCGGGCCCGGGGGGCGCCGGCCAATCTCCCGGCCGTGGAGATCCAGGTCGGGGGTGGGCCGATGGTGCTTCACAACGTTGAACTCGACCGCGATCTGTATTACGCCGCGACGTCGCGGATCGAGATCGACCGGGCGACGGGCGGTCTTGAGCGGATCGGCGCCCGGGTGCTGGGCGATCCGCTGCGGATCGGCGCCGACGAATACTTCTGCGTGGGCGACAACGGCCCCATGAGCCACGACGGCCGGTTCTGGGGCGCCAACGACCCTTGGGTTCGACACCGCTATTTCCCGTATGCCCCGGATTCGTACGGACTGGTGCCGGGCGAACTGCTGGTCGGGCGGGCGTTCTTTGTCTATTTCCCGGCGCCTTTCCGCTACGCCCCCAACGCGATCGGTGTCTTTCCGAACTTCGGGGACATGCGGTTCATCCACTGATCGATATCTGATCACGGATGACATAAGCATCGGATTAGCGAATGGTTAGCTGAGATTTGTTCACGCGGTTATCCACATCCCGCCCCACATCCCGACCGCGGTTGTCCACCTCGGACGAGGGGAGCCGCCCCCGGGTGACATCTCGACCGTTACGCTCGCGCTAGACAGGTAAGCACATTGATCAAATCACGTTGCGCGGACACCTCACAAACTTGACAAAGTCTTAACAGAATCCAGACCCGGGTCGGGCGGGAGCCAAGGTTGGTGAGGTGAAGGTTTCGCCACTTTCTTCAACAAGTTTTCCACAGCCTATCTGGCGAACCGGGGCGGGCGGGAGCCCCGCCATTCGGGAGGGTTGGCCACTATCAGCCGCGGCCCGTATGATGCGGCCATGAGTGAAGAAACCCCGCCGATGCGCCACGTAATCGCCGCCCTGGTGACCAACGAGCCGGGCGTCCTGGCCCAGGTCGCGGGCATGTTCGCCGCCCGTGGTTTCAATATTGACAGCTTGGTGGTCGGCCGGACGGAGACGCCCGAACTCTCCCGCATGACGATCGTGGTCAGCGGCGACAACGCGGTGCTCGAGCAGGTCCGCAAACAGCTCCAGAAGCTGGTGCCCGTGGTCAAGGTCGTGGATTACCAGGATGTCCCGTTCGTCGAGCGTGACCTGCTTCTGGTTCAGGTCTCGACCCGCTCGGACTCGGGCCCGGCTGACAAGCGGGAAGAACTGATCACGCTCGCTCAATTGTTCCGCGCCAAGGTGGTGGACGTGTCGCCGGACCAGCTGATGATCGAATTGGCTGGCGCTGAAGAGAAGATCGAGGCGTTCCTCGAGCTCATCCAGCCTTACGGGATCATCGAGTTGGCCCGCACGGGGATCATCGCGATGCGTCGCGGGAACGTGAGCGCGATGCGTCGGCCGAGCCTCGTGGGGCAGCAGGCGGGCAAGAGCGAAGTGGACGAGGGGCCTGGGATCGACGTGGGCGATCTTCCTCCCGGGTAACCAGTGGTGATCCGCGGTGGGCCTGCTATGGTGTGTCGGGGGGGACCTGTTCACGCCAGAAAGGCTGTCCATGCCGCGTCGCCGTAGCAAGCCATCCTCGCCGCGTCGTCTGACGATCGCGCACGTCACTCACGAAGCCGTCGACCACCTGGGCGGCATCGGCACGGTCCTTGAAGGGCTGATGTCGTCGCCGGTCTATCAGTCCGCCGTCGGTCGCTCGATCCTCATCGGCCCGTGCGCGACTCATGTCGCCGCCGACCCCGCCAAGCGGCTGGGTGAGCACGGCACGGTGCTCTACTCGTCGGTTGACCAGATCGACGAGCTCAACCTCGGCCCGAAGTTCCGGCCGGTCGAATGGGCCTTCAACGTCGCGATCGTTTACGGCAAACGGGTGTACCACCCCCCCGGCGAAGACCGCAGCGGCGAAGCCGAGGTCCTGCTGATCGACGTCTTCCGCTCCAGCCCGGACCGGCTCAACGTCTTCAAGCTCCGCCTGTGGGAGACGTTCGGCCTCGACAGCTCGCTGTACGAGTCCGACTGGTCCTACGAGGAATACACCCGCCTCGCCGAGCCCGCGTTTTACGCCCTCCGGTCGTTGCTGAGCGACACCGACCTGCCCTGCACCCTGTTCGCGCACGAATACATGGGGATGCCCGCGGCGCTGGCGGCGATCCTCGACGGCGGCGACGACTTCCGGACGGTCTTCCACGCCCACGAATGCGCGACCGCACGCCGCCTGGTCGAAGACCATCCCGGCCACGACACGATGTTCTACAACGTGCTCGAACAGGCGCGGGAGAAGGACCTGTTCGTCGAAGACGTGTTCGGCAACCTCAGCCATGTCATGCGCCACGCGCTGGTGAGCCGGTCGCACGTGTGCGACGCGGTGATCGCGGTGGGCGACCGGACGCGCGACGAGATGCGGTTTCTCAACCGCGAACTGAGCGAGACGCAGATCGATCTGGTGTACAACGGTCTGCCGGCCGCGAAGGTCACCTCCGCCCAGAAACGCGCCAGCCGCGGCATGCTCCTCGAGTACGCCGAGAAGCTTGTCGACTTCGAGCCCGACGTGTTGCTCACCCACGTCACCCGGCCGGTCATCAGCAAGGGCCTCTGGCGCGACGTGGCCGTCTGCCACGAGCTCGACCAGCGGTTCGGGGCCGCCGGCCATAAAGGCGTGCTGTTCATCCTCACCAGCGCCGGGGGCGTCCGGCGGCGGCAGGATGTGCGGCAGATGGAAAAGACCTACGGCTGGCCGCGCCATCATCACCACGGCTTCCCCGACCTGGTCGGCCCGGAGGTGGACCTGCATCACATGATCGAGCCGTTCAATGCCGACCACCGCCACATCCAGATCGTCCTGGTCAACCAGTTCGGCTGGTCGAGGAGCCGGATCGGTGAGCGGTTGCCGGCCAAGATGACGATCGCGGACCTGCGCCGCGCCGCCGACGTCGAGTTCGGGATGGCCACCTACGAGCCGTTCGGGATCAGCCCCCTCGAGCCGCTGGGCGCGGGTGCGCTCTGCGTGATCTCAACCGTCTGCGGCTGCGAGGGCTTTGTCGAGCACGTGACCGAAGACCAGGCCATGGACAACGTCATCGCGGCCGACTTCACCCGGCTGGACCGGCCGATGACGCTGGATGAACTGCTCAACATGGACCGCGTCACGCGCGACCGGATCGAGACCCTCGAGGCGCGACGGGTCGCGGATGAGCTGATGAAGCGCCTGCCGTTCAGCGACGAATCGGCCCGGGCGGACCTGATCAGCTCCGGCCAGAAGCTCGTGGCCCGGATGGGGTGGGATCAGGTTCTCGAGGAGTCGATGCTGCCGATGCTGCGTCGGATCTGCAACGGCCCGATCGCCCGGGTGTGAGTGACGCCTCGTGGGGAGCGCGGGGCCGACCCCGCCGCTCAACATCCGATGCGCGAATCGCTCCATCTGTCCCCGAAACGATGCGTTCTGATTTAAACTGATGGGATGGCAAAGCGGCTCCGCCTCAGCCTCGCAAACAAGTGCCAGATCCTGTTCGGCGCCGCGGTCGTGATCATCCTCGTCGCCGCCCTGGCCGTGGTGTGGGTCCGGATGACCAGCCTGGTCGAGCGTGGCCCCGAGAAGCGGGCCCGCGACTTCGCCGACGCCTGGATGGCGGACCTGATCCATCTGGGCGGCGCGCTCGCGCCCATCGACGCCATCCCCATGACCCTGGCCCCGGACCAGGAGTTGGTCCTGTCGCTCATCGACGCGAGCCAGTTCGACGAGGCCGAAGCCGCCAGCCCGTTCCTGGCCGGCGCGATCGAGCGTTTCGAGTCCGACCGTGAAGCCGGTGAGCGGTTCGCCTCCGCCGAGGACGCCGACGGCCAGACCTATTATCGCTACGCCCGCGCGATCCGGAAGTCGGACCTGGCCCGGATCCGCAGCGGCGCAGCGGCGGGCTTCGACGCCTCCCTCGACGTGACCGGCCTGGCCGACCCGGTGGAAAAGGTCCTCGTGATCGACCTCCGCGACCGCGACGCCGACATCCAGCAGTTGCTCAACCGTATCTACCTCGTTGCCGCCGGCCTGGTCGCCGGCCTGCTCGCCATCGCCGTGTTTTGGTTCATCACCACCCGCATCATCCTCTCCCCGGTGCGCCTGCTGCGCGATTACGCCGGGCGCGTCTCCGAGGGCAATCTCAACATCCGGTCGGACATCAACACCGGCGATGAGTTCGAGCAGCTTTCCAACATGTTCAACAACATGCTCGACCGGGTGAGGCACAACGAACAGGAGCTCCGCTCCATCAATAAGAGCCTCGACCTCAAGCTCGGCGAGCTGGCGGAGTCCAATGTCGCGCTCTATGAAGCCAACAAGATCAAGGGCGACTTCCTGGCCAACGTCTCCCACGAGCTCCGCACCCCGCTGAACTCCATCGTCGGCTTCGCGGAGGTGCTCCAGGAAACGCTAATCGACCGCACCGGCCCGATCGATGAAAAACGTAAGCGATACATCGCCAACATCATCAGCTCGTCACGCCGGCTGCTGGAGTTGATCAACGACCTGCTCGACCTCGCGAAGATCGAGGCGGGCCGCATGGAGCTGCGGCTGGCCAAGACCAACGTCGGCGACCTCTGCGAGGGCCTGGTCAACCTGATGAAGCCGCAGGCCGAGCCTCTGGAGATCGCCCTCAAACTCAAGGCCGAGCCGAATCTTCCCCTCGCGAACACCGACGCCGGCAAACTCCAGCAGATCCTGTTCAACTTCCTCAGCAACGCGGTGAAGTTCACACCTCACGGCGGCTCGGTCACCCTCGCCGCGGTGGCGATCCCCCCTGCCAAGCCCGACCAGTCCGTGATGATCCGCATCAGCGTCAGCGATACCGGGCCCGGCATCCCGGCGGCCGAGCACCCCCGCATCTTTGAAAAGTTCATCCAGCTCGACCTGGGCGTCACCAAGCAGCACGGCGGCACCGGCCTGGGGCTGACGATCTCCAAAGAGCTCGCCGACATGCTGCACGGGCGCATTGAACTGGACAGCGCGCCCGGGCACGGAGCGACCTTCAGCCTCTTCATCCCGGTCGAGCCGCCGACCCGTTCGGCGCCGCTGATGCCCGACCTCGTGGAGACCCCGCCCACCGCCGCCGAGAATTAGATCGTGCTCCGTCAGTCTCAAGTCAGACGCCAAGCCGGTCCTGAGGACGCCGCAGGCGGCCGAAGGTCCGGATCCCCGGACGATCCCGCGCTCAACTACGCCGCCGCCCGTCGCGTCGTGATCGGCTTGGCAGGGACGCCGCCGACCTTATCCCCCCCAGCGACCGACTTCACCACCACGGCGCCCGCGCCCACCAGAGCCCGCTCCCCGACGTCCGCCATCACCACCGCGTTGGCGCCCAGCCACGCCCCTGCGCCAATCCGGACCCGTTCAAAATGCTGGGCCTGATCCCGGAACGCCCCGTCTTCCGGCGTATGGCCGTGCTGATGCCGGCCGGACAACACCTGCACGCCGTCGGCGATCACCGCCCCGTCCCCCAGTTCCACCCAGCCGATGGAGCAGAACCGGCCGACGTAGACGCCGTCGGCGATCTCGACGTCCGGCTTGCTGAACACGCTCATGAAGCCGATGTAGACATCCCGGCCACACCGCCGGGCCGCCACCCGGTAAAACGCCTGGCGGGCGTAGACGCCCAGGTCGCCGGGGACCTTCGCCACGGCTTCGCTGCCGGACCGGAACGCCCGCTCCCGCCCGATAACCCGGGACGCCGCCAGGTACACCGCGATCGCCGGGCACGCCCGCAACCACCCCGCCACGACCGCGCATCGCTTGATCACGTTCACGGTGATGTCATCGGCTCGCCCCGGAGAACCGCATCAAACGCCGCGGCCTTCTCGGACCACGACTCGGCCGGGAGCCGCCGCTGGCGCGCCGCCCGTTGGTCCGCCGGCAACCCCGTCTCCGCCCGCCGCCGGCACAGCGCCACGAACTCATCGGCCGTTGCCGCCAGGTCGCAGCAGTCGGCCCACGCCCGCGTGGCGGGTAGGTCCCGCACCACGACCGGCTTCCCGGTCGCCAGGTACTCCAACAGCTTGAGGGGCTGCATCGCGCGGGTGACCGGCGCATCGACGTACGGCATGACCAGAACCGCCGCAGCCGCCGCCAGAGCCGGCAGGTCGTGGTAGTCGACCGGCCCCACCCAGTTGGCGCTGACGTCCAGCATCAGACTGGACTCCTGCACCGGCCCGGCCAGCACCAGGCGCCCGGCGGAAGAGTCGACCAAGCGGGCGCACCAAGCCGAATCCATCCGGGCGTCGATCAGGCCCCAGAACAAAAACAACGGCTCCGTGTCCGGCCAACGCTTCGGCAACCGCGTGTTCACCGATGGCGACCCCCAATGCGCCTCGTCGATGCCGTGGGGCAGCACCTCCACATCCTCCCGCCCCATCGCCCTCAGCCGGTCGCGCAGCGTTTCACTCACGCAGACGACCGCGTCGACCTTCCCCACCAGTTCCCGCTCCATCGCGTCCATCACCGCGTGGTCGACGCCGGGCCACACCGAAAAGTCGTCGACGCAGTAGTAGACCCAGCGGTCCACGTCGATCAGGCCGACCAAGTCGGCCATGATCGGCAGGGTCGTCACGGCGACCCACGGCGCCCGGGGGCGGCCGGCGACGGGGGTTTTTGCCACCCTGTTCACGGCCCGGGACAGCCGGCCGGCGTTGAACCGCCTCTGCCAGCGGGTGCGGAAGCCGGGGTACATGAAAGGATTGATCACCCGTGGCCGGCCCGCCCCGCCCCGGTCCGCCTCGCTCAACACCTTCTGCGGGGGCAAGAACCAGCACACCGGCGGCATGCTCCGCCCCAGCTTCCCCGCCGCCCGCTGCAGGTCAGCAAACGACAGCTCGGGGCGACGCGTCCCCAGCGTGTTCACCCACAGCACCTCCCACGCCCCCGGCAGCCGCCCCACCAGGTGCTGGCAGCTGGAGGGGTGTCGGCCCCAGTCATCGCTGAAGACCACCAGCCGCGGCTTATCCGGCGCATCACCCATACCGATACCCTATCGGCGAGCCGCCCCGCCGGGGCCCACGGATTGAATCACCCCACTGACCCGGGCTAATATGTGGTGAACCGAAAGGACTCCCATGGGCATCGAACAGGTTCTCGAAGGACACGACGGCTTCGTCACCACCCGGCTGCAGAAAGTCGTGAACTGGGCCCGGAGGTCGAGCGTCTGGCCAATGCCGTTCGCCACGGCGTGCTGCGGCATCGAGCTGATGGCCACCGCGTCGTCCCGGTTTGACCTGGCCCGCTTCGGCGCCGAGGTCATGCGGTTCAGCCCGCGCCAGGCCGACCTCATGCTCGTGGCGGGCCGCGTGTCGATCAAGATGATGCCCGTGCTCCAGCGGATCTACCAGCAGATGGCCGAGCCCAAGTGGACGATCTCCATGGGCGCCTGCGCCTCCACCGGCGGGGTGTTCGACACCTACGCCACCGTCCAGGGCGTCGACCAGTTCATCCCCGTCGACGTGTACGTCCCTGGCTGCCCGCCCCGACCCGAGACCCTGATCGAAGGCGTGATGGCCATCCAACGCATCATCGATGAGCACGGCCTGCCCCCCAACGACGGCTCGGGCGGGCTCCGCCGGCCGCTGGGCATCACCATCGAGCCCACCCACACCGTCCGGCCTCAGCCCGTGCCGGTGACGCTCGGCCACAGCTGAACCGCCGTCCAGAAGACACGCCGACGGGACGTCTATCGGGTAACCCGCGCGGGGTGATCGATCTCGACAGCGACACGCCTCCGCCCACGCCCCAGCCGGTCAATCGGATGAGCGGGGTTTGGCGTCGGGGCTCTGCGATTGCGAATCCGAGATGATCTGGTCGAGGATCATGATTTTCTGCCAGATCTTTCCCGACAGCCCGGCGGTGAGGCGCTCCACCTCGTCCACGGCGCTGAGCACGACAGCGTCCTGCACGTTCTCGCTGTAAAGCACCGCGACCTTGCCGATCAACGCCAACAGGTCGGAGCAGTAATCGAGGTAGCGTCCCAAGTCGTTGGGGTCCAGCGCGTCGGCCCCGTACTCCTTGCCGGCCCCGTACCGGTGAGCCAGGCGTTCAGGGTCTTTGGAGAGTTGGTGCATGTCGATCACGTGCGCCAAGGCGCGGAGTTCCTGCACCGCCGCCAGCGCCTTGCGGCGGCGGAGCCGCGACTCGAGCGTCATCACGAAGATCATCGCCAGCCCGAGATAAATCACCGTGCTGATCCCCGCCTCGATCCCTTCGAGGATGTCCCAGCCGGTCGCCTGCGTGAAGTGCAGATAGCCCGTGAACTTCACGACCACCGCCGCCATCGCGATGATCAGGAGGATCGAGATCGTACGCAGCCAGGGATTGGCGCGGCGGATCTCACTGGCGTTGGACACCGCCTTGGCGGCGACGGCCCGCAGGGACCAGGCGACTTTCGACAGATTGCGTTTGGGCAGCCGGTACTCGATCCGCTGGGCTAGCAGCTCGGCGGTCATCACGATCCGGTCCGCCTGCAGCCGCAGGCGCGGGTCGGCGGAGGCGGAGCCGCCCACCAGGTGTTGGAACAGGCTTTCGAGCATCAGCACCCAACCTTTCCCATCGTCAAGCCGTCGCCGCGGCGATCAGCTCCTCCGCCTGCTTGCGGCTGACGCCGGTGACCTGCTTGCCCGCCAT
>JANQFR010000088.1 GCA_028277745.1 Phycisphaeraceae bacterium | reverse complement strand
ACGCCATCGCCCTGCGTGCCGTAGCCGGCCAGCAGGAGCGGCACGCCCGGGTCGCCCACCTGGAGGGGGGTGGTGTAGAGCGCGTAGGTGGGGGCGGTGACGGGCGCAGGGCTGGCGAGGGTGACCACCGCCAGGTCGTCGTTGAGGTTGGTGAGGGCTCCCTGGTAGTCCGGGTGAACCGCCAGGCCGGAGATGCCCTGGACCTGCGGGGAGGCGTCGTTATTCAACACGACGAGGGTTTCGGCGACGGGGAGATCGAGGACGCCGTCTTCGTTGGAATCGAAGCAGTGGGCGGCGGTGAGGACGTGGTTTGGGCTGATCAGGACGCCGGAGCACTGGCTGCCGGTGAGGCTGCCGGGCGCATCGGGGATGAACAGGCTGACCACGCCGGCGAACGGGTCGCCGAGGACGTTGGGGCTGAGCCGGTCGGCCTGGGTGACCGGCGGGACGCCGTTGGGGTCGCCCACGACGATCAGCGGCGTATCGATCGCGTTCACGGGGTCGGTCTGGATCGTGACCTGGCCGAACGACGCCGGCGCCGGCCCGAGCAGACAGATAGCGGCGATCATCTTTGGGAAACGGGCGGTTTGGATCACGTCAATCAATCTCCCCTCGTCAGGCGGCCCGGTCCGGGCCTGACGCGCGATTTGAGTTCATTCGGGTGTGGGATCAGTTTAACGGCGTTGCGTCGAGAGAGGGTGAAAGATCGGTCAAACTTTTATCCCGGCCGTAAAACATCCCACGCGTCGATGATCGCCCGATACGGGACGTCGCCGTAGATCCCCACCCGGCCGATCGCCTCGGGCAGGACCAGCCGGATCGTGCCGCCACGGACCTTTTTGTCCAGGCTCATCGCGTCGACCAGCTCGATCGGCGGGGGCAGCTCGGCCCGGACCGGCAGGTCCAGCGCCTCCAGCGCGGTCTGGACCCGCTCCAGCACCGACGGGTCGCACAGCCGACCGTCGACCGCGCACTTGGCCGCCGCCATCATGCCCAGCGACACCGCCTCGCCGTGCTTGAAGACCTTGTACTCCGTCGCCGCCTCGATCGCGTGGGCGAACGTGTGGCCGTAGTTCAGGTGGGCCCGTTCGCCCGCCTCCTTCTCGTCCGCCATCACCACCGCCGCCTTGATCTCCACGTTCCGGCGCACCAGTTCGACCATCGCGTCCGACTCCAGCGCCAGCAGCCGCGGGGCGTTGGCGACGGTCCACTCGAACAGCGCCTCGTCGCGGATCACCCCGTGCTTGACGCACTCGGCCAGCCCGGCCCGCAGCTCTCGCGGGGGCAGGCTCTGGAGCGTGTCGGTGTCGATCAGCACCAGCTGGGGCTGATGGAACGCGCCGATCAGGTTCTTGCCCTGCGGCACGTTCACCCCGGTCTTGCCGCCCACCGACGCGTCGACCATCGCCAGCAGGGTGGTCGGGCACTGCACGAACGGCACGCCGCGCAGGTACGTCGCCGCGACGAACCCCGCCACGTCGCCCGTGATCCCCCCGCCCAGGGCCACGATCGGCGAGCCCCGCTCCAGCCGGGCGTTAAGCATCACCTCCTGCAGGTCACGGTACGTGCCGAGGGTCTTGGCCGTCTCGCCCTGGGGCATGATCGCGATCGTGGTCGAGTAGTCCGCGTCTTTCATGGACCGGGCCGCGGTCAGGCCGTAGGTGTACTCGATCGCCTCGTCGGTCACGATCGCCGCCGCGGCGTGGGGCGCGACCTCGCGCAGCCGCGGGCCCAGTTGTTCGAGGCAGCCCGGCTCGATCACGATGTCGTAAGCCCCCTGCGGGAGCGTCAGGGTCACGGTCGGCATGATCGCCAGCATAGCGAGATGGCGTGCGTCGTGGCGAAGCCCAGGGATTGCGGTCCCCGGGCTTCAAACGCGCTGGAACCGCTTGAGGTTCAGGAAGCCGATGGGGTGTGGCGTGTCGCCCGCGGCGGCGAGGTCGGCCAGGGCTTCGCCGATCACGGACACGAACTTGAAGCCGTGGCCGCTGAAGCCGCACGCGAGGGTGACGCTATCGAAGCGCGGGTGCCGGTCGATGATGAAATGGCCGTCGGGACTGTTGGTGTAGAAGCAGGTGCGCAGCGCCAGCAACGGCCCGGCGGCGTCGGGGAGGCGCCGGCTCAGCGCGTCGCGCACGGGCGCTTCGTCCCCGGGCCGGGCGCCGGGCTGGGCGTCGTCCGGGTCACAGGGCTCGCCCGGCTGGTGCAACGCCGCTTTCAGGCCGGGGTTGGATGGCGAGCCGTCCCACATCGGGAAGCCGTAAAGCACCCCCTCATGGCCGTCGGTCGTTCCCAGGTCGACCCCCCAACACGGCAGTGCGCCCATGCTGAACAGCTCCGGCCGCTTCGGCCAGAACCACGCCAGCACCTGGCGCGTGACCGTCAGCTCGAGTTGGAGATCCCCGAGCAGTTTCGCCGCCCACGGCCCGGCGGTGATCACCAGGCGCTCCGCCTCGTAGACGCCGTGGGCGGTGGTCACTTTCACGCCCCCGCCGTCGGCTTCCCAGGCGTGGGCCGGCTCGTGCGCGTGCAGCTCGGCGCCGTTTTCCAGCGCCAGCCGGGCGCAGGTCCCGACGGTCAGTTCCGGGAGGACCAGACCCGACCCGGCTTCATAGAACCCGATGGCGTCGTCGGGCACGTGGAACTGCGGGAAGCGCCGGGCCAGATCGCGGCGTTCGATGACCTCGTGCGGCAGGCCGTGAAGCTGGGCGGCCTGGATCGAGCCGGCGACCAGGTCGCAGTCGGGCCGGCCGAGGTAGAGCCCGCCGGTGAGGTGCAGGACCTGCTGGCCGCTCTGCTGGCGGAGGGCCTCCCAGTTCTCGTAAGCCCGCCGGAGCAGGGCGACGTAATCCGGGTGCTCGAAGTACGCCAGGCGGATCACGCGCGACCCGCCGCCGTGGCTGGCGCGGGTGTTGGGGATGTCGAATTGCTCGAGGCCGAGCACGCGTTTGCGGGGGTACTTACGGGTCAGCTGCCAGCACGTGGCCGCGCCCATCGACCCCACCCCGAGAACGATGATGTCGTAGGTCGACGTCGGCATTAGCCGGTTGAATGTAAGACGATCTCACCCCGGGTCAAGCGGTTTGTCGGCGGCGCCCGTCCGCGCTTCGTTATCATGGCGGTTCTGGAACCTACGTGCATGTCCGACCCTCACCCTCCCTTCAACCCCGACGACGAGGCGCCGACCATCGATTCGCAGGCCGGCTCCGAGGAGGCGCCGACGATCGACTCGCAGGCGGGCTCGGACGAAGCGCCGACCCTCGACTCCGTGGCCGACCCCGACGCGACGGTCGATTCCCAGCCCCCCGCTGACCCCAACGCCACCCTGGATTCAGAGGGCGGCGGGCACAACCCTGCGGCCGCGCCGACGACGGAGCCCGGGGTCTTCGGGCCCGGCTCATTCGTCGGGGGGTACCACATCCTGCGCAAGATCGGCGAGGGCGGCATGGGCGTGGTCTACGAGGCCGAGCAGCAGAACCCCAAACGCCGCGTCGCGCTCAAGGTCATCAACGCCGGCCTCGCCTCGCGCCAGCTGCTGCGCCGCTTCGAGTTCGAGGCCCAGGTGCTCGGCCAGCTCCAGCACCCCGGTATCGCCCAGATCTACGAGGCCGGCACGTTCAAGCTCGGCCACGTCGAGCAGCCGTTCTTCGCGATGGAGTACGTCCACGGCCGGCCGCTCACCAAATACGTCGGCGCCAAGCAGCTGGGCACGCGCGAGCGCAT
>JANQFR010000086.1 GCA_028277745.1 Phycisphaeraceae bacterium | reverse complement strand
GTCGTCTGGTCGCGCGTGTTCATGGAAGGCGGCAAGCTGAAGATGGACCTCGGTCGGGCGGGCGTGGTCAAGCTGCCCAAAGCCGAGACCCAGCGGCGGTGGGACGAAACCACCGTGCAGTGGCCGATCATGCACGCGGTCACCTACGGCGTCACCCGCGATCAGATGATGGCCCGCCACAAGGCCAACCACATCCAGTGCGCTTACGCCAACGACGCCCGCAACGCCGACGAAGCGATGCTGACCAAGGCGGCGATGGCCCGCGCCATGGGCCTGGAAGTGTCGATCTGCGGCACGAAAAAAGACGGCTCGTCCTGGGATTAACCCATAGCCATCCGATCCGCCGCGATCAAGCCGTTTCCGGGAGCGCTTAACGGCGCCCCCGGAAGCGGCCGCGGCGGATGGTCGGACACCATTTATTTAGGGATCGTCCGCTGGCGTCATGGGGCGGCGCTGGGTTATCGTACAGATGGATCGCATGTCTTTTTACATAGGGAGCCTGCTCATGGTACGAATCATAATCGCCGCGGTGCTCGGGGCGGTGGTCTATTTCGCCTGGGGAATAACGTCGTGGATGGTGCTGGACTGGCACAACCCGACGATGACGCCGATGGCCGAAAACAGCGCGGTGGTGACGGCGATCGGGAGGCAGGTCAAAGAGCCGGGGATGTATTACTTCCCCCCGAGGCCGGCCGACTGGTCGGAGCCCGGGCAATGGGAGGCGTACACCGAGCTGCACGAAGCCGGTCCGGCGGGGTTTATGGTGGTGTCAACAGATCCGGGCCCGCCGATGCCGCCGATGATGATGATCCAGGGAGGCGTGCTGAACCTGATCGTGATGCTGCTGGTCGGGTGGCTGCTGGCGATGGCGAGCATGAAGGGATACCTCAAACGGGTGATCTTTGTTGCGGTGATCGGTGCGGTGGTCGGGCTGACCGCGGACGGGGGCTACTGGAACTGGATGGGGATGCCGACGCACTACTCGGTCGTGATGGCGGCGGACCGCGTGATCGGGTTCCTGCTGGCGGGGATTTTCATGGCCGCGCTGATCTGGCCGAAACGCGTCGCGGCGACCGGGCAGGCCGGATCGGATTCGACGGGCGAGGCGTAGGCAGGCTCCGCCCGCTATCGCAGCCGTCTTCCTGATCTGCTTATGAGGACATCCGCTCGATTTGTTCTAAAATAGGTTCATGGCCCGCTCCGACTCCGTCTCATCCGCCGCTGGCAAGGTCCGAGTCGACGCGGCGGCGTATTACCTGCCCGACGAGTCCGACGTCGACAACCAGGAGTATTTCTTCGGCTACCGCATCACCATCCACAACGACGGCGACGCCCCGGTGCAACTGCTCTCACGTCACTGGGACATCATCGACGCCGAAGGGAATCACCGCGTCGTGGACGGCCCCGGGGTGGTGGGCGAGCAGCCGGTCCTGAAGCCCGGCAAGGTGTTCAGCTACACGAGTTTCGCCCGGCTCGAAACGACGTGGGGCACCATGGAAGGGGCGTACCGCATGCGTCAGGACGGTGGGGATGAATTCGATGTCGCGGTGGGCCGATTTTATCTCACCATGGACATGCACGAAGAACCGACGGAGCCTTAAGCCGAGTCTCGTCAATCCCTCAAAGTTGGTTCTGAGCCTCGCGTAACGAAACAAAGACCCGGATATCCGGATCTTCGGCCGCCTGCGGCGTCCTTAGAACCGGCTTGGAGAGCTAAGCCTTACTGGCGGTCGCGGGTTCGCCGACCCGCACCCATCCGCCTGATCGGGCGGATTCGTAAGCGCTCAGCACGAGGTCGACCGTCTTCGCCGCCGCTTCGCCGGTGACGAACGGCTCGCGTCCGTCACGGATCGCGTCGATCACATCCGCGAGGTTCGCCCGGTGTCCGACGCCGTAATACGCTTTCCCCGCGGCCACGCCCTGAGGGTCATTCGCGTTCTCCAAGGCGGCCCGCGCCTCCGCCTGCCGGGTGGGGTCGGCAAACACGAGTTTGGTGAGTTTGTCGTTGCGGAGCTCGACGGAGCCCTCCGCGCCGTGGACGGCGAGGCTGTACTCCCAATTGAGATGACTGCCGCAGGTGGCTTCGAGGGTGCCCAAAGCCCCGCTGCGGAAGCGGACCGCGGCCGTCAGCGTGTCTTCGGTTTCCATGGACGCGGGATGGACGCGATTGGCGTAGGCGGCGCTGACAGACTCTGCGCCGTCCATGATCCACGAAATCGCGTCGACAAAATGGATCGCCTGATTGATCAGGACCGAGCCGCCCTCTTTGTCCCAGGTGCCGTGCCAATCGTCCGAGTAGTACGCGTCGGTGCGTCGGCAGCGAAGTTGCATCGAGGCGGTGAGGACCGTGCCGAAGGCCCCTTCGGCAACCATGTCGCGCAACCGGCGATTGATGCCTTCGAAGCGGTGCTGGAACACGCCGGCGAAGACCAGGTGCGGGCGGGCGGCATGGGCGTCAAGCATTTGCCGGAGCCCCTCACGGCTGGCGGCGAGAGCTTTCTCTACGACGATATGCTTGTCAGCCTCCATCGCGTCACAAGCGATCGACGCATGACTGGCGTGATCCGTGCAGATCGAGACCAGGTCCACCGAAGGGTCCGCGAGCACCTCCCGGTAGTCCGTCGTCACGCGAGAGATGCTGTATTTTGCAGCGAGGTCTCCGGCGCGGTCCGGCTTGAGGTCGCAGGCCCAGGCGACTTCCGCTCCATCCACCTGCTGGAAACTCTCAACGTGCGTCGCGGCGATCACGCCACACCCGATCACCCCGATGCGTACAGGCTTAGCCATGAAATCTCAATCATTTAAACCATTCGTCATCCAATACGAGCCCATCCTACACCGGATCATCCGCCGGACAAGTCAGGGGGACGAAACGCCAGACGGGCCCGATTGACATCGGGGTAGATTTCCAGAAGCGAATCGAGTCGGGCGGTTCGCAGAACCTCCCAAACCACGCCCTGCAACGATGCGAGTTTCACATCGCCGCCCCGCTTTTTCATCCGCCGATGCAGGGTGATCAGGGTGCCGATCCCAAGACTGGAGATAAACGAGACTTTTGAGAAATCCAGAATAATCTGGTTCATCCCCGCCGAGAGCATCTTCTCGAGCCCTTGCGTCAATTGGGGGGCGGTGGTCCCGTCGAGCCCGCCATCGACGGCGACGATCAGGACGTTGTGCTCCACTTCCTCGATATGCAGTTCCATGACGGGCTCCGTGGCGGCGTATCTTACCGTCGATCGCCGAACCCGCCCGGGCGGGGCTACGTATCCAACACCGCGAGCCTTGGGGAAATCCAGTCAACCCCGGGCGTAGGATCTGCCGATTAGTATCAGTAACGGAGCCCTCGTGGTGACCGATCGCAGCATCGACATCCTCGGCTTGGCCGACATCCCGCTGGTCATGGATTTGTACAACCAGATCTATCACCCGCCGCGGGAGGAGGCGTTTTTTGCCCGCCGTCTTGAAGGACGTCGGAACCCGCTCATTCTCGCGGCGGCGGTCGATGAACACCCCGCGGGGTTTTTCCTGGGCTTCGAACATGAGCCTGATGTTTATCACCACTGGATTTACGGCGTCTTGCCGGACTTCCAAGGCCAGGGGCTCGGCTCACGCCTGATGGCCGCGGCGGACGCCTGGGCGGAAGACCACGGCTACGCCGCGAGCCGCATGGAGTGCGACAACCGGCACCGACGGATGCTCCATCTGGCCCTGGCGCACGGTTACGATATCACCGGCCTGTCCTGGGACCCGGATCGGCACGGCAATATCATCATTCTGACGAAACAGATACGGGAACGCGTGGAGTCGGTATAGAAAAAACCCGCGCTACCTTGGAACAAGATAGCACGGGCTTCCGGGGGCAAGGTTGGTCAGTCCTGCATTCAGGACTAATTTCATATTACATCCGCTATGTTTATCGAGCAAGCGAGATATTAGTAAAAATTAACAATTGGGGACTGATCCCCAACCCGGGGTCGTGGCTTGGCTTCTGGAATGAAAAATGGTATACTTTAGGGGTCCGTTAGCGATTCGACGACAAGTTGCTCCCATGGGGCTTCTTGGACCGATAATCTCAATGCGGAACGATGTCGTTGCTTGCGAAAGCCGTTCCGGCGAGCACGGGGTTTTACTTTCAACTGTGCTGATTGTGCCGGGTTTACGGGGCGAGGCCGGTTTAACGACATTGCCAGGTTATCCGTGAAAGGCGTTTTTGCACGTCCGGCCAGCGACAGGCCCATTGAGGGCGTCATCACGGGCGCGATGGATGGTGCAGATCATGACGTTTGAACGAGGGGATGTGGTGACACACCCCAGCCGGCCTGAATGGGGCCAAGGGGTGGTTCGGCAAGCCGCATCGCTCCAGCATCAGGGACAGTTCGCTCAGCGACTGACCATCGACTTTGCCAACAAAGGCAGGGTCGTCATCAACACCGCCGTGGCGCCGCTTGCGCCCAAGGGTAAGGGGACTGATCATTCCATGACTACCGCCAACACCACTTCTTCCGGAAAAGGCTGGCTCGATCGGCTTGAAAAAGCCAACAGCGGCTCCAAGCATGAGCTCTGGGACCTGCCTCATGACATGACCGATCCCTTCGCCAGCCTCGGCCAGCGTCTGACCGCCACCCTCAACAGCTTCCGGTTTTCCACCGAGGCCCGGGCCCTGATCGACTGGGCGGTCGCGCAGACCGGCCTGGACGACCCCCTTTCCAAGTACACCCGCCACGAGCTGGAGCAGGCGTTCCCACGGTTCGCCCGTGATCGAAACAACCATCTGCACGATCTCGTACGGCAGCTCAAGCGTCGGAATGAGCGGCGACTGCTGGATCAGATCCGCTCGAAGACCCGGGTCCCCGCCGCCCGAGCGGCGCTCGACAAGGCGATCAAGGCTTGACAGACGCGCCTTGCGGTCACACTGGGGCCGCATGACCGTACAATTCCCATCATGCCCACGGCTGCGCAGCGCATCGATCAACTCCGCCGCGAGATCGAACGTCACTCGCAACTCTATTATGTCGACGCCCGGCCTGAGATTTCCGATCAGGCGTTCGACACCCTGCTCAAAGAGCTCGAGGCCCTCGAAGCCAAACACCCCGATCTGGTGACCCCGGATTCGCCGACCCAGCGCGTCGGTTCGGACGCCGCCGGCTCCACCTTCGAGACCGTCCCGCACTCGGCCCCGATGCTCTCGATCGACAACACCTACGACCAGACCGAGCTGCGGGCCTGGTACGACCGCACCAGCAAGGCTCTCGGCGCGGACGACCTCACGCTCATCCTCGAGCCCAAGATCGACGGCGTGGCGGTCGCCCTTCGCTACGAGCAAGGCAAGCTCCGCCGCGCCCTGTCGCGCGGCGACGGCCGGAGCGGCGATGACATCACCGCCAATGTACGCACGATCCGGGCCATCCCCGTACAACTCCGCGGCCCGGCGCCCGACGTCCTCGAAGTCCGCGGCGAGATCTACATGCCCCAGGCGGTCTTCGAACGCGTCAACGCGTCTCGCAGCGAAGAGGACCAGCTCGCCAACCCCCGCAACGCCACCGCGGGGACGCTCAAGCAGAAAGACCCGCGCAACGTCATCCGCGGCCTCCGGTTCGCCGCCCACGGCAAAGGTGAGCTCTCCGATGAGCCCCCCTCGGAATCCGCCTTCCTCAACACCCTGCGGGGCTTGGGTTTTCCGGCCGCGGACTTCGAGGTGACCGCCGGCTTCGATGACGCATGGCGGTTCATCACCCGATTCGAGTCCAAGCGTCCGAAGCTGGGTTACGCGACTGATGGCGTGGTCCTCAAACTCGATGGCTTTGACCTTCAGGCTCAACTCGGCGCCACCTCCAAGGCGCCCCGCTGGGCGATCGCCTACAAGTACGCCGCGGAGCAGGCCCAGACCCGGCTGAAACATGTCGAGTGGATGGTCGGCAAGACCGGCCGGCTCACCCCGCGCGCCACGCTCGAGCCGGTTTTCCTCGCCGGCACCACCGTGCAGCACGCCAATCTGCACAACCTCGGGGAGATCCGGCGGAAAGACATCCATGAGCACGACGCGGTCATCATCGAGAAAGCCGGCGAAATCATCCCCCAGGTGATCCGTGTCCTGCCTGAACTGCGAAAGCCCCGGGCCAAGCCGCTCGCCCCGCCCCTCAAATGTCCGGAGTGCGGCGAGCCGATTGAGATCGAGTACGACGCCAAGCGGGTCAACGAGATCGCACAACACGCCAAGCGGGTCGAGAAAGAGCGGGCCAAGGCCGAGAAGGAAGGTCGCCCCCCGCAGCCTATCGAGGCGCCGAACGAGCTGACCGAAACCGACGAGACGGCCCGTTATTGCCCGAACCCGGAGTGCCCGGCTCAACTGCGCGAACGGCTCATTTTTTTCGTGGGGCGCGACCAGATGGACATCGACGGGCTCGGTGAGAAGGCCGTCATCCAGTTCCACGAAACCGGCCTGCTCAACTCGTTCGGCGACATCTTCACGCTCAAAGATCACCGCGAGACCTTGCTGGGCCTCGAACGCATGGCTGAGAAAAAAGTGGAGAACCTGCTGAGGGGCGTTGAGGAGGCCAAGTCCCGCGGCCTCACCCGCGTGCTGGCGGGGCTCGCCGTCCGACATGTCGGCGCAGCCGGCGCCCGCGTCCTGGCCCAACACTTCGGCGACATCGACAAGCTCATGCAGGCAACCGCTGAAGACCTGGCCGACATCGAAGACATCGGGCCGGTCACCGCGGCGTCGGTCCACGATTTTTTCCAGAGCCACGCGGGCCGGCACGTGGTCCAGGAGCTCCGAGACGTCGGCGTCAGGCTTTCGGAAGACATCGCGGCCCCATCCTCCGCGGCGGCCGAGTCGCCGTTCGCCGGCAAGACGGTGGTCCTCACCGGGACGCTCGACGGTTTCACGCGGCCGCAGCTCACCAAGCAGCTCCAGGCCCTGGGGGCGAAAGTCACCGGCAACGTGTCCAAAAGCACCGACCTGGTCATCGCGGGCGAATCCGCGGGCTCCAAGCTCGAAAAGGCCAACAAGCTGGGGGTCGAGGTCTGGGATGAAGCCACGCTGATGGCTAACCTGCCGACCGGCTGATACGGCGTTCACGTCACTTGAAGAAGATCGTTCACATCCTCGAGCCGATTGTCGCCGTGCTGGTCCTGGTCGCGGTGGGTTATGTGCTGAGCATCCAGCTGCGGCACCTGACGTTTCATGCGGTCCTCGAGGAATTGGCCAACACGCCGGCGTGGCACGTCGTCACCGCGATCGCCATCACCGTGGTCGCTTACATGCTGCTCAGCGCGTACGACCTGTTCGGGATGATGTACGTCAAGCGGCGTGTGCCCTGGTACAAAACCGCGTTTGCCTCGATCCTCAGCTACATCTTCAGCCTGAACGTGGGGCTGTCGGTGATCGGGGCGTCGGCGATGCGGGTGCGGCTGTACCCCAGGTGGGGGCTGACGGCGCTGGATATCGTCAAGCTCGTGTTTTTCAGCGTCATGACCTATTGGCTGGGGCTGCTGACGTTGACGGGGTGCAGCGTGTTGATCGCCCCGGTGCAGCTGCCCGCGAGCATCAAGCTGCCGGACGGCTCGCTGAAAGTCGCCGGGCTGCTGATGCTGTCGGCCGTCGGGCTCTATCTGATCCTTTGCCGCCTGCTGAAGAAGCCGTTGCGTTTCCGTGGATACGAACTGGGGCTGCCTTCGCCGCCCCTGGCGTTCGCCCAGGTCGGGGTCGGTGTGCTCGATTGGGGGCTCGCCGGCACGGTCCTGTACATCCTGCTGCCGCCGAGCGAGCAGTTGACCTACCCCATGGTGCTGACGATTTTCATCCTGGCGCAGATCACCGCTCAAGCCTCGCACGTGCCCGGCGGCATCGGGGTGCTGCTGGCCGTGCTGCTGGGCCTGCTGGGGCCTTATTACACCGAGGAACAGATCACGAGCGCGGTCATTATCTTTCGGCTGATTTATTTCTTCGGCCCGCTCGTGATCGGCGGATCGGTCATGGGGATCTACGAGCTCTGGAGGTGGCTGCCGAATCGACGCTATCATCGTCCGGATACTCATGACGCCCCCGCCTGAACCCATCCCGATCCGCCCGGCCCGCGTCGCCGACGTGTCGGACATGGCCCGCATCATCAACGAGGCGGCCGAGTTTGGCCTGATGCTGCCGCGGTCCCTGTCGATGCTGTACGAGAACGTGCGCGAGCACCAGGTCGCCGAGTCCGACGGCCGGATCGTCGGGGTGTGTGGGCTGTCCATCGTGTGGG
>JANQFR010000078.1 GCA_028277745.1 Phycisphaeraceae bacterium | reverse complement strand
GGGCTGGGTGAAGGTGATGAACTGGATGGGCCCGGGCGAGGCGGGAGACTTCGCCATGATCGATCACCCCACGGGCGTCGCGCTGGACCCGGCCGACGCCGACGTGGTGTATTACGCGGCGAACCACGGACTTTACCGGTCGACCGACCGCGGCAAAACCGCCGTGAAAGTCTTCCCCCCAAAGGGCCAGGCGTCGGTGGTGGCCCGCAACTTCCATCGGGATAAAAAGCGCGGCGAACCGGTCCGCGTCGATCCCTTCAACTCCGGCGTCGTCTACTTCGGGACTCAGCAGCACGGCTTCTGGCGCACGATGGACGGCGGCGCGACCTGGGCGAAGCTGATCGAACCGGCTGGCAAGAAGGGCGCTGAGATGCTGTCGGTCGCGGTTGCGTCCGTGGCCGAGAGCGTCGAGCCTTCCCGTTCGCAACACGTGTATGTGGGCGTTTGGGAACAGGGCGTTTATGAAAGCCGAGACGGCGGCGAGACGTTTGAGTTGCTGCCCGGCTCGCCGAAGAAGCCGGCGCGGATGGAGGTTTCGGGGGCGGGCAAGCTGTACGTCGTGCAGTGGGACGCGGGCGTCTGGCGATACGACGTGGCCTCGGGGAAGGCCGACGGGTTGGTCGAGACCGAAGCGAGACGCGACATCGCGGTCAGCCCCGGCGATGAAGGCCGGGTTCTGGCGTTGGGCGGCGACTTCCTCAAACGCAGCACGGATCACGGCGACACGTGGGAGACGGTATCGAAGCACGCCGGTAACCTCACGATCGAAACCAAGAACGTACACAAGGGCGATTTTTTCATGCATAACAATACCATCGCGTTGCACCCCGACGGGAGGCGGGCGATGGTGGGCAATCCGTACAAGGTGTTCGAGTCGCAGGATGTATTTGCTGAGCGCGTCGAGTTTGTCGTCATCCCCGAAGGGGCCGACGCAAAGGGCATCAACACGTTGCTGACCCCGCCGGCGGATGCGGACGGGGTCACGGCGCCGCTGTATTTCACGATCACCGACCACACGCTTTATCGCATGGACGCCCCGGACACCGCTCCGGCGACGTCGTTGAACTACATGTCCTCGCCGTCGTCGGTCGACTACTCGGAAGAAGACCCCGCGAAGCTGTGGGCGACCAACTTTGTGATGCGCGACCGGCATCAGCCGTTCCCGGCGAGCGTGGTCAGCCGGACCCGCCAGGGCGGCGTCGGCGGTTACCCGGGCACGTTCTTCCGGGTGACCCCGCCGTTCGACGGGCCGATGGCGCCGCAGTCGGTGCGGATCGCGGTCCGCTCGAAGGGCGGGGGCGAGCACGCGCTGGTGGTCAGCGAGGTCGGCGCGCCGACGAACCTGCGCTACACGCTCGATGGCGGCCGTTCGTGGAACTCACCCGAGGGGGAGGTCCCCCCCCTGCGCACCGCCAGCAGCGTCTGGCCGGGCAATCACCCGATCGCGGCCGACCGGGTCAACGGCGACTACTACGCCTACGGCTCGCACAGCGGCGCCTTCCATCGCAGCCGGGACGGCGGCAAGACGTGGCAACGGATGGCGCAGGGCCTCCCCCGGCGGACCAAGACCTGGGAGTCGCCGGTAACGATCTGGTACGGCGTCGAGGCCGTGCCGGGTAAGGCCGGGCACGTGCTGCTGTGCCTCCGCAACCAGGTGATGACCTCCACGGACGGCGGGACCACTTGGGCCGGGATCGAGGGCTTCGAGAACATCCGCAACGCCACGGCCGGCCCGCCCCTGCCCGGCGACCGTGAGCCAATCCTCTACGTCTTCGGCCAGCGCCCGGGCGACTACTGGGGCGTTTACCGCAGCAAGGATTACTTCATCGACCCCCCCGGCGATTGGGAGCGGCTGACGCCCCCGCGGAACATCGGCGGGATCGAGGGTGGGCGGAAGATCGCCGCCGATCGCCAGACGCCGGGCCGGGTGTATATCGATCACAACGCCGCGGCCTACGTGGAGCCGGTCGGCGCCGGGCGGGATTGAGATTTGATGAAAACACCACGCGGTATGGCCACACAATGAGCCGTTACGACCTCTCGAATGAATCAACACGGACAGGCTCGGGCGGCAGCGGCGCTAATAGCACTGGATCCCGAAAACCGCCGGGGGCGCTTCGCTGTGGGTGCGCAGGCCACGCAACTCAATCCGCTGTGTGTTCAATGGCTCTTCGGGTTCGACGATCACACGCGTCTGATGGTTGTCACGGACCTCGGCGATCAGCCGATCCTGGTCATCCCGCAGGTCCAGGTCCCGGACGCACATCGGCATCGCGGCTTCGGGGTGGCCCAGCAGCACGCTCTCCATCGCGTGGTCCCAGTCGGTGTCCAGATGGATCACGATGCGGCGGACCCGTCGCCGCTCGGGCCAGGTCAGTGTCAAGGTCGGGTGCGGATCCGCGGGGTCGGCGCACCAGGCGTTCGTCGTGTCCACCGGTCGAAACACCCCGTTGACCAGAAACTCGCTTTGAAAGCAGGCCAAGCCGGGCTCAACCCGCACCGCCAGGTTCCGCCCGCCCGGCCGGCGCTGGGGATGCCAGACTTCCAGACGGTCGACGCCGATGTCCTCGGGCGGGTCCTGGGTGTACCCGTGGATCACCGACAAGAAGCCGGTCAACCTCTGGTCGCTCAGTCGGACCTCGCAGCCTTCGTCGCCGCGAATGATGAGGAAGCCGTAGCGCCCCTCGCTCATCTCGGCCGTCGGGGACAGCACCGCCTCCAGGGTTTGACCGGCGCAAAGCTCGACCTCCGTCTCGGCCAGCAGGTTTTTCGGGATGTAGCAGGCGGGCTGGTCATGGCAACGCAGTTCGACGCGGGCCCGGCCGTTTTGCGTGGCCCGCAGCGGCACGCGGAACGTCGGCAAAGGCCCGGGGGCGAGTGGGATGAGCTGGGCGATCGGGCGGCGCAGCGATTGCCAGTCCTGGCCCGGAGCCAAGCCGGTGAAACGGTGCGTCGAACTGACGTCGATCATCGCCTCGGGTGCGATATCCTGGTCGTCACGCACGTGCACGCCGGGCATGTGCTGGCCCGTGCGATGCAGCCGAGCCTGAAGCGTATGAAGCAACCCGCCGTCATGCAGTGCGGCCGGCTCGGCGTCCTGTTCGCGGCAGACCGCCGCCGCCACGCCGACCGCCTGGCCGCACAAGGCCAGCGTCCCCATCACGCGCGTGCTGCCGAACGCCACGTGGCTGGCCGAGATGCACCGGCCGGCGAGGAAGAGGTTGCGCACGTTACGGCTGTAGAGACAACGATAAGGGATGGGATAGATGCCCGGCATCCGCCAGTGGGTGCAGTTCTCGAACTCGGAGTACACCCCATCGGCCGGGTGCAGGTCCAGGGCCCAGCCTCCGAACGCGACGGTGTCGGCATGGGGCCGGCGTTCGATCACGTCGTGCTGGTTGAGGATGTAGTCGCCCTCGAACCGCCGCGCCTCCCGTTTGCCCGGAACCGTGCCGACCCATTCGAGCGTGAGGTTGTCGACTTCTTCGCGGGGGAATCGGCCGGAGTTCTTGATGTAGTCCCACACGCCGTAAACCACCCGCCACAACTCCCACTTGATCCGTTCGGTGTCGTGGACGGGATCGAGCCGGCCGCCGTATTCGATCCACCACAACCGGCATCCGTCCTCGTTCGCCTTGAAGTCCCGGTAGCGGGGGATGGTCCCCTCGATGTCGCGGAGCGCAAACGCGGGCGGGACATACCGGACGGGTTGGCCCGCGTCTTTTGAGTAAAAATACATCGACTGGCCCAGCAGCTCGCCGTAAGCGCGATCGGGCGCAAACCTTTCACCGAACTCTTCTTGCGATTCGGCGCCCAGGCGGAACGCGGCCCCGGCCTGGAACCCCAGCACGCCGTCGCCGCTGGCGTCCACAAACAGCGGCGCGGCGATCCGGTGCATCGTCTGGTTCTGGCTGCACCACGCGCGGACCGAGCGGATGCGGCCGGCGTCGTGCTTGTCGACGTCGAACATCGATGTGTTGAGGAGCGTCGTCAGGTTGGCCTCGCGCTGGGCCCATTCGAGCAGGATGGTGTCGAAGATCAATGGGTTGCCTTCGCGGTTACGCCACATGTTCTCGACCAGCAGCTCATCGATGACGCCGGGCTCGCGCGCCCAGCGGTTGGGGCTGCGCATGTGGGCGGTCGCCCCCAGCACCCAGAGCCGCACCTCGCTCGAGGCGTTGCCCCCGAGCACCGGGCGGTCTTGAATAAGCGTCACACGCAGCCCTTCACGTGCGGCGGCGATGGCAGAGCAGACGCCCGCCAGCCCACCGCCGACGACGCACAGGTCACAATCCATTTTTTCTTGTCGCGGGTCCCGGTGCAGAGCGGGTTTTTCATGTTGCATGGTGGAATAAGCTCGCGTGCGGCCGAGTGTCAGACCGCATCCTGCTTGTCCTTCTCGCGTTGCCGCATCCGCGGCGTTTTACCGCGGCGGCGGTACTCACGTGGGGATACGCCCGTGTGGCGTTTAAAGATGATGCTCAACGCACTGGCGCTGCGAAAGCCGCTGCGCACCGCGACCTCGCACAGCGACAGGTCGGTGTAATTCAACAGATTCCGGGCGCGGTGAAGGTGGCGGCGCCAGATCTCCTCATGGACCGTGCGCCCCAGCACCGCAAGAAACTTCTGATCGAGCGAGCGGCGAGAGCAGGGCAGCGCGTCCGCCACGTCCGCGGCCTGGATCGGTTCGTCGGCGCGGCGGCGGATGAAATCCATCGCCCGGGCGACGTCTCGATCGCGGACCGCCACGGCGTCGGTCGATGCGCGGCTGATCACGCCCCGCGGCGTGACGAGCGTGGGCTCGGCGGGCGCCGGCTCGCCGTCCATCAGCCGGTCCAGCAGCACCGCCGCGTCGTATCCGCGTTGCTCGATGTTGCCGTCTACGCTGGACAGCTGGGGGGAACACAATTCGCATGGGTAGGTTTGGTTGCCGGCGCCGAGCACCGCGGCGTCGTTGGGGACATGCACGCCCGCCTGTTGCAGCCCATCGAGCAAAGCCGCGCCGCTCGGGTCGGATTCCGCAAACACCGCCACCGGCCGGCGCGCCGTGTCCTGGGCGTCAGTGAACCGGCTCAACGCCTGGGGCACGGTGCGACAAACCGGACAGGGATAACCCGCCTCCTTGAGCCGGCCAACATACCCCTTCAGACGCAGCCGGGCGAAGCGGCGGGAGGTTTGCTGAAACCCCATGAACGAGCGGAACCCGTTGTCGAGGAAGAACTCCGCGGCCAGGCGTCCGCACGCTTCGTCGTCGCCCAGGACGCTGCCCTTCGGTGGGTGGTCGAGATACCCCGCGACATTTACGGCCGGGATCCGACGCGACCGGGCGATGTCGACGGCCTGCGTCGTGAAAGGCGCGTAGATGATCCCGTCGGCCTCGACGGCCCTGAGCACGCGGGCATACTCCGACCGTTCCGCGTTCCGCATCGCGACCCGCCAGCCGTGCCGCGCCTGGACGTAATGCGCGATGCCTTCCAGGATCGGCAGGCACCACCCGTACGTCTGGTCAAGCAAGATGGCGACACGACGTTCGCACCGGCTCATGGTCCGCAACACGATACACCGTTTCCAGCCCCGATTTTCTATGTCATTAAATTTTTTTTCGTTTCAAGGCAATCGTATTTTTCCGTAAGCCCTTCTTCTATCACGGGTTGAAACTCGTGAGCGGTCGAATTGATCGGGTGATGCACGTACCTCCCCCAAGAGCTACACCAGCGGCTCGGTCCGCCTGCTTTGACGGTACGTGCTGGGTGAGCAGCCGACCTGGCGCCGGAACTGACGGGAAAAGTAGAACGGGTTTTCAAACCCCACGGTCTGGGCGATCTGTTGGATCGGTTCGGCGGTCAGCAGCAGCAACTCTTTGGCGCGCTGGACCCGCCGTCGGTTGATGTAGGCGATCGGCCCGACGCCTACGATCGCGGAGAACAGGTTGGCGAAATATTTCGGCGAGAGGTGCACCAGCGGCGCAAGCGTTGCCAGCGACATCGGCTCGGCCAGGTGCTGGTCGATATGCCGCAGTGCTGGCTGGATTCGCGCCAGGCGCGAGAAGGTCTGGCGTAGCCGCGGGGAGTCGGACGCGTCCAGGAACGGCGTGAGCAACGTGATCAGGCACGTCATGACCTCCAGGCGCGCCCCCAGGGCGGCCGATCGGTCGGCGGCGATTAGTCTGTCGATCGTGTTGTTTGCAGAACCCCGAGGAATCACCAGCCGCGCCGGCGGGATCAGCGAGAACCAGTCTGTCAGCCCCGCCAAATCGACTCGGCAATACAGCCAGTCCACCGTCCAACCGCGCAGGTGGCGGCAGCGCAGCTCCACATCAGTGGGCACGAGCATCACCTGGCCCGGAACCAGTCGGATGTCTTGATTGAGCATTGAATAGTAGGCTTTGCCTTCGATCGGAACCAGGACCCGCGTGAAGGGAGAACACACCGTGTACCGCCGTTCGTGTTCGCTGACGCCCCTGCCGCAACGCAGCAGCCGGAAGGTGGTCGACGCCAGCAATTCGTCCCAGGGTGTCGTGTTTTCCGATCCAGCCATCGAGCGATCCTATGATCCTTGATGTCTTATTTTATCAGTATCTGTCGAATGTATATGGATTTTCGACTCCTGTTCATGGTCTGCGGCGCAGAATGGATCATACTTTTAAAGGTAACTGTTCAACATATGTGCGCTGTTGATCGGCTCAACGGCAACACCTGGCCGGGGCGTGCTGCGGGGTGAGCATTGACAAGGATGAACGCCATTTGATGATGAATCACTCTGCGACCGATGGCCGGGTGGCGATCGTCACCGGCGGAGCGAAAGGCTATGGCTACGGCATCGCCCGAGCCTTGCGGCAAGACGGGGCGGCGGTCTTCATCACGGGTCGTGATGAAACCGTATTACATGAGGCCTCTCGAAAACTCGATGTTTACGCATTGCGGGCGGACGTCACGGTTCCCGGGGACTGGGATCGGCTCATCGAAACCGTTATGACCGGGCACGGCCGGCTTGACTTGCTGGTGAATAACGCCGGCGGCGGGGTGAAGATCGCTCCGATAGACGAGCAAAGCGATGAGCAGATCGCCCGATCGATTGCGCTGAACCTGACGGGCCCGTTGCTGGGCTGTCGACGTGCAGCGCCGATCATGAAACGGCAGGGCTCAGGGATGATCGTGAACATCTCCAGCGTCTGTGCGGCCCGGGCCTGGCCTGGCTTTGGACCGTACTCGGCCGCCAAGGCGGGGCTCAACCAGCTCGGCCGCTGTCTCCACACCGAGTTGCGCGCCCATGGGGTCCGGGTCACGACGGTCACGCCTTCGTGGGGAGCGACGGGTTTTGCCGCCGCCGCCGGGATCGCGGGCCATCCCGCGGGTGACGCGGACGTGCGCGCGAAATGCATGCAGCCGTCAGAGATGGGGCGACTCGTGTTGGACCTTTGGCGGATGCCTGAACACCTGGTCGTGCCCGACCTGTCCGTGCAGCCGATGGTTCAGGAAATCGTGCCGATGTGAGGGTGAGCATGAAACAGCGTTACGACATTGCGGTGATCGGCGGGGGCGGTGGCGGTTTCGCGGCGGCGTGGACCGCGGCGCGCCTGGGGGCTTCGGTCGTGCTCATCGAGAAGGCGGACCGGCTGGGCGGCAACGCGGTGCGCGGCGGCGTGCACAGTTGGGAAGCCGTCGCCGGCGCCACCGGCGTGCCCCAGGACCTGTACGATCAGCTCCGACCGATCCCGGGGGCGGTGGGGGTCTCGTCTTACGGACGCCATTTCCTGTGGCAGGACCCCGACCGCGATTCCGACTACTTCCCCGGTGGGGAGATGGTGATCGACCCAACCCGTTCGTACGCCGACACCCTCCGGCGTTGCGGGACGCGTGGGCTCGCTCATGATGAGGCCAGATGCCGTGAGCAGTGGCACGGCGTCGTGTTCGAACCCGACGCTATGGCGTCTGCCATGCGCCGCGTACTTAAAGAGACCGGCCGGGTCACCCTGAAGCTCAACACCGCTTTCGCGGGTGTTGAACACGACGACGGCCGTGTCCGCGCCGTTCAACTCGATAACGGCCGCCGCATCACCGCTGGCGCATTCATCGACGGCACCGCTGACGGCCTGCTCTGCCTCGCCGCGGGTTGTGGCGCCCATATCGGCCGCGAAGCGCGATCGGTCTTCAACGAGCCGGCGGCGCCCGAGGCGGGCGACAACCACGTCAACGGCGCGACGCTGATTTTTCGCGTCACCCCGACCGACCGCCCAGGCGTCGAGCCGTTGCCCGATGGCGTCCCCGCCGAGTGCTGGTGGAGGCCGGCATTCCCGCTGGTCAGCATGTTCCATTACCCCAACGGCGATCGGAACCTCAACATGCTGCCCACCATGGAGGGCCGGGAATGGATGGCGTTGGGATACAGGGCGGCGCTCGCGGAATCCCGCCGCCGGGTCGCGGCGTACTGGCGTTATCTGCAAACTCACTACGAAGAATTCCAGCACTACCGTATGCGGTGGGTCGCGCCGGCGTTGGGCGTGCGTGAGAGCCGGCGGATCGTCTGTGAATACATGCTGACTCAGCACGACCTGCTGCAAGGCCTGAGCCGTCAGAAACATGACGACATCATCGCCATCGCCGATCACAGCATGGACACTCACGGCAACCAGGCTCAGCGCTGCGGGGAATTGGCCGAGCCTTACGGCATCCCGTTGCGGTGCCTGATCCCCCGGGGTTTTACGAACCTTTATGTGGCCTGTCGGGCCGCGGGGTTCAGTTCGATCGCCGCGTCGAGCTGCCGCCTCACCCGGACCATGATGCAGCTCGGACAGGCCGCCGCCGCCAAGGCATGTGGTGTGCCGGTTGAAGCTCTGCATGTCGGGACAAGGTTTCAGGCTTGAATGGTTTGCGCCAGAAGGCGAGCCCGGTATCCGGACCTTCGGCCGCCTGCGGCGATCTCAGGGCCGGCTTTGCGGCTTGACGTGGAGCTTGCGGACATGACCGGGTTGCTGGGAGATTGGGCGGCACGCCTTCATTCCAGGCTGAATATCACCTTCGGGCCGTCTTGCGGGGGCGTGGCCGGGGTCGCGAGGCGAACCCGGTCTTGGGGCAACTGCTCGTTCTGGAGCAACGCGTCACGGACCGCCGCGGCGCGCCGGGCGGCGAGGTCGGGCAAGGCCGTTTCCGGCAGGACGATGTCGGCAAGCGCCGCCGCTTCCTGTTCCGCAAACGATGGCCTCCCTTCAGCCGAGGCGGGGGAGCGGACCGCGATGCGCTCGGGCGCTTCGGGCCGGGGCGGCGGCCTGACGGGTGAGCGTTCCCGGATCGGCGAACGCCGAACCGGGGCCTGTCGGGGCGCCGTGGTTTGCGGCTTAGGCCGGGCGTCGGGGCCCGTCGCCGCCGGCTCAGCGGCAAACCGTTCCTGGATCGCCACGCGGTAGTCGTGATGGCTGAGAGGCTCGGCCCGCTCCGCGGCAAGTTCATCCTTCAAAATGGTCCGGCGGAGCGCCAGCGCGTCGGCCGCGGGATCGTACGATCCGGTGATGGAGAGCGTGAGTTGGGGCCGCTGCGTCATCGCGCGTTCGAGGACCGCCAGCTTGTCCTCGGCAAGAGGGCCCAAACGGTCCGAACCCGGCTCAAACGCCACAAAACTGTGGTCCTGGTCCTCGCTGCCGCCGAAGGAGGAGGCGATAAACGCAAACGGCGAGAGCGCCGCCTTGCCGACCGTATTCACGACGGCCCGGACGATGACGGCGCCGAAATCGAACTCGGGGTCGCTCAGGTCGCCTTTGATCGGGACATGGAGGTTGATGTGTTCGTTGATGTCCCGCAGCAGATCGACGCCGAGCTTGACCGGCAGTTGCAGACGGTCGGGGCTGTTGGTCGCGTCGCCGAGGTAAAAGCGGTCCAGGTCGATCTCGTGTTCGCCGCTCAGCTGGTGGTTGGCGATGTTGTAGTGAACCTTGAGTTGAACGGTTCCGCTTTTCAGGTCGTGGCCCAGGTAGCGTTCGGAGTAGGGGTCGAGCGGCAGCAGGGAGAAGGAACTGAGCGTCAAGGAGAGTTCCGTGGACTGACGGAAGTCGATCGGGATCAGCCGGGCGGTGACGACGGCACGGGCGCTGTCCTGGACCCTGGCGTCCGCGGTCAGTTGAGCATATGTTTCCGGCTGGCTGGTCAGCTTCTCGATCGTGACGTTGGCCTGGTCAATCTGCAGGCGCACGTCCGGCTCTTGCGAACGGTCCGCCGCATCCAGAGCGGCGTTCGTGATCGTGATGCTTTCCACATCGACCTGCGGCGGTTGTCCGCCGAGCCAGGCGGTCAGGTCGATCTCATGGAGGCGGATATCGGGCATGTCCACCGTTTCCGACTCGGTGATCACCAGCCGGGCCGCGGGCTCATCGAGGCCGATCGACGCCACGCGGAGCGTGACGGGATCCACGTGGGCGTCGAGCCCTTCAACCGCGGCGGACTTGACCGCGACCAGGGCGTCGGCGCGATCGGCGTCATCCCGGATCAGGTCATTGACGAGGCCGACCACGAGGTCGTCAGCGGAAATCTGTTCAATACGGGCCGACCACTGGCCCGGGCTTTCGATCCGTAGCACGTCGGCCGGTACGCCGTCTTCGTCCGCCCGGGCGGAGGCTTGCTGCAGGCGTTCGAAGACGAACCGACCCCGGCTCAATTGGACAACCCCGATCGTCAGGGTCTCACCCATCACGTCCGCGTCGATGCGATCGATCATCCCGTCCAGTTCGACGCGGGCCCGGATCGGCGATGTCCCCTCGGCCCTGAGCGATGAGAGCGATACCTCCCTCACCGACGCTTTGAGGATCGGTTGCGGCGAGAACGGCTCCAGTTCAAAGTCAGCCGCGAATGACAGCCGGCCGTCGTTTACGACGGTTTCAAAGACGCTTTGGTAGTAGGGCGTGTAATGCTTCAGGTCGAGATCGCGGAGGATGAGCCGACCGCTGGTCCGCGTCGGCGTCAGCGAGACCCCGCCGTCCAGCGTAAAGCGCTCGCCCGCCGGTGTGGAGGCTTCAAACCCGTATCGGCCGGGCTCGGCGGAGCCGGTGTCGAAGTCGTTCAATTCAAAGTTGAGCGAACGGGCCGAGTGACGGAAAGGGTGCTCCAGGCTGAGGTCCTCATAAGACGCTTGGCCATCGATCACGGCGAGCCATTCGACCGCGACCCGCGGGAGTGTAGCCGGCGCCGAACCATCGCTGACGGGCAGGAGTTGAAGGAGGTTGAGTCGATGACCTTCGTCCATGACGACGTGAAGGCCGGGGCGGTCGACCTCGAGACGTTTCAGGACGATGCCGTCGCGCCAAAGCGTCGCCGCCTGGACGTCGATCGTGAGGCGCTCGACCGTGGCGATCGCTTCTCCCTGTTGATCCTCAACACGGACTTCGTCCAGCGTCGCCGTCAAGAGGAACGGATTGCACCACACCCACGCGGCCGTGATGCGTCCGTGAAGCTCGTCCGAAAGGCGAGGCAGGACGACGTAAGCAATGATGAGCGGGGCGCCGATGAATCCGACCAAAAGATAAACCGCCAGCAGGATGGCGCAGGCCAGCAACCACCGTTTCGGGCGCCGAATCACACGTTTCATACATCAAGTTGTATCGAGACAGGCGGCCCGGGTCACGGAGCCGCGTGCAAGTTTTTCGTCATTGAGGATTTATTCGTCACAGAGAAGGTGGAGGCCGTCGGGAAGCCAGAAAAGGCATAGAAAAAGAAGGGAAGGGTGTTCAATGGCAACACGCCTGCTCAGCTGCGCCTCCCCCTTTTGCGTTTTTGGCGGCCAATTCAGTCCTGGCCTTTGTCTTCAACCTCTGTGAACGCTGTGTTCTCTGTGGTTCATGACCGCGTCATTGATAGTCATCGCCGCGGACCTCGGCGGTGTAGTTCGGGCTTTCGTGGGTGATCGTGATGTCGTGCGGGTGGGACTCCGCGAGGGTCGCGCCGCTGACGCGCACGAAGCGGGCGTCGCGCCGCAGGGCGGCGATGTCGGGCGTGCCGCAATACCCCATCCCGGCGCGGAGGCCGCCGACCATCTGGTATACGAAGTCGGAGAGCGGGCCGCGGTAGGGGACCCGGCCCTCGACGCCTTCGGGCACGAGCTTGTCACGCTTGTCGACGCCTTTCTGGGCGTAGCGGTCGGCCGATCCGGCCATCATCGCCCCCTGGCTGCCCATACCGCGGTAAGTCTTGTAGCGTCGTCCCATGTGGATGATGGTCTGGCCGGGCGACTCGTCGAGGCCGGCGAAGAGCGAGCCGAGCATCACGGCCGATGCGCCGGCGGCAATCGCCTTGGCGATGTCGCCCGAGTGACGGACCCCGCCGTCGGCGATGACGGGGACGCCGGCCTCGTCCGCGGCGCGGCAGGCGTTGACGATCGCGGTGATCTGCGGCACCCCGACGCCGGTGACGATCCGGGTTGTGCAGATCGACCCCGGGCCGATGCCCACCTTGACCGCATCCGCGCCCGCGGCGATCAGGTCGCCGGCGGCCTGCTGCGTGGCGATGTTCCCGGCGATCACGTCGAGGTCGTAGCGGGCCTTGATCTCCCGCACCGTGTCGATGATGTTGCTGGAGTGGCCGTGGGCCGAGTCGACGATGATGACGTCGACCTCGGCGCCGATCAGCGCATCGACCCGGTCAAGCTGGTGGACCCCCACAGCCGCCCCGACGCGGAGCCGGCCGCGGTCGTCGCGGCAGGCGTGGGGGAACTGCTGGAGCTTATCGATATCACGCATCGTGATCAGGCCCGTCAGTCGGTTGTTGTCGTCAACCAGCAGCAGTTTCTCCACCTTGTTCTGGTTGAGGATGGTCTGGGCCTCTTCGAGCTTGGTGTCGGGCGGGCCGGTGACGAGCCGGCCCTTGGTCATGACCTCATGGATCGGCCGGTCGTCGTTGTCGAGGAACATCATGTCGCGTCGGGTGAGGATGCCGACGAGTTCGCCGTTGGGCTTGCCGTCGAGCGTGATGGGGACGCCGGAGATGTGCTGTTCGCTCATGACCCGCCGGACCTCGGCGGCGGGCGCATCGGGGGGCAGGGTGACCGGGTCGGTGATGACGCCGTTGGCTGAGCGCTTGACCTTGACGACCTCACGGACCTGGGCCTCGATGGACAGATTCTTGTGGATAACCCCGAGGCCGCCTTCCTGGGCGAGGGCGATGGCGAGGTCCGACTCGGTGACCGTGTCCATGGGCGCCGACAGGACGGGGATATTCAGCCGCAGGCGGCGGGTGAGCTGGGTGGACGTGTCGGTCTGGGCGGGGACAACATCGCTGCGGGCGGGGAGGAGCAGGACATCGTCAAACGTGATGCCGTCTTGGATGATCTTGTCTTCCATGGGACATGGATACCGGAAGACGGGTTTGGCGTCAAGCCCGGGGATTGGGGGCGTATGCGCAAAAGAAAACCGGCCGCCCGAAAGGGCGGCCGGTGATGGTCTGGAGATTAAGGCGCCAGTCGGCAGCACCAATCAGGATTTATTGGTCGTGATTGGTGTACTGCGTCGCGTTCTGATAAACCCACGCAGCGTTGGCCGAGGCGTCATCGCCGTCGTCATCGATGAACAGGTTATCATTGTCATCGTTCGCGGTGCCGCCGCCGAATTTGGTGCCCAGCACGTGGGTCGTCTCGAAGTTCACGTGATTATCGTTCCAGGCCACGCTGCCGCGGTAATCACCTTCATCTTCCTCGGTGTGAATCGAGCTGACGCCGTTGCCGCTCGTGTTGTCGTCGCCGGTACCGGTGTTACGGTCACCCACGACCGGGGCTTCGGTGTTCAGCGTATCTTTCCATTCACGTACAACATTAGCGTTGAATTTGTTATCGCTGCCATCGCCGATGCGAAGCATTGCATACGAGTAATGGCGTGGGCCGATTTCGATCGCCGAGCTGGTCCACTCGGTTTTTCCGGACTCCGTCGGGCTGATGGCGTACTCACCGGTGAAGAAATTCCCATCGAGGAGGATCTCAAAGCGTTCACCGGGGTTATCGCCGTCGGATCCACCCCCTGAAGGGGTGTCGCCGCTTTGAAGGATATCTCCATCGCCTTCAAAGCCGGCGTAGTGCTCGTTATTCGACTGGGCGAACATCACCAGGGCCTGGTGGATACCGCGGACCTGGGTGTTGTTCTGCATCTGACGGGCCGTCCGGCGGGCGGCGCCGAGGGCGGGGAGCAGGATGCCGATGAGCAGGGCGATGATCGAAATGACCACCAGAAGCTCGATCAGCGTAAAACCTTTGGATTGACGCATGGACAAATCTCCTGAACAAAAAAGAACGATTGAACGGACAAATCCGAAGCGAGCGGAGGCGTTGAGAGCGGGAAGGGCGGATCCGTCACAGCCTGGGCCCGGGGCAGCCGATCGGCCGCCGGGCGGCGAGACAGATGGTGGTGATGAAAAATGGCATTGAGCGGAGCTTGCCCTTCAAGGTCGCAACACGTCGCACGCTTACACTATCAGAGGCGAACCGCTCGCCTCGTATGAGTGAGCCAAGCCCGGAAGATAGGGTCCCGGTGCGGGACATCTCGCGGCATACGCCGCGTCGAGTGCGGAGGCTTCCATGCAAGTGAGCAGGCCTGCGATGGAGGCAAATCCTATGCTGAAGCGAAGCAGGAAGGTCAATCACGAACAGGGTAGCCACTGACTTCAGCCTACCCATATTAAACATAACTTCCGACGCGTGTCAATGCTTGGATTCGCGGCGAATGAAAACAAAGATAAATTAATCTTTTGCTATCAAAACCTAGGGATGTCCCTATTCCCGCGTTTCAGGCCGCAACGCTGTAAATACGCTGCAGGGCACGGATCGCCTGCTCATCGATCTCGCATTGCTCGGCGTGCCGTTTCTCGACGTGGCTTACCAGGGCCTGCTGCTCGGGCTCGGGAAGCTGACCGAACGACCACAACGCCGCGGCCGCCAGGGATTCGTTCACGTCCGTCGCGCCGACATTACGCTCCAGGTCGCGGTAGACGAAGCCGAACACCATGACCTTGCGTGGACGCGAGAGGTTCTCGATCGTCTCCTCCAGGGTCCAGCACAGCGGCGGGGCCTGTTTGGTCTTGGCCTGCTTTTCGAGCCAGTCGTTGAAGCGGTGGTGAAGGTCGACGCGTTCGACGCGGCTCATCAGGCCAAGCCGGAACAGCGCCGCCGAGTTGGCCGACAAGACGCCCGATCCCCCCTCGGCCTTGGAGAGAAACACCCGGGCGGTGGGCTGCAGCGAACCCGCCCAATCGGCCAGGAAGCGTCGGCAGGTCTGTGGTCGGATATTGATGATCGGGTGCGGCTGCATCATGTCGCCTCCATCTCCGGCGTCTTTACGGTCCGGCTGCACGGTTTGTATCGGTGAAAGCGGAAGACGGGTGTAGCGCGGGCCCGCAGGCCCGGTAACCCGCGCCGCTGGCCGGCCTGCGGCGGATGGGCTATGATCCGCGCATGAATATCCACGAGTATCAATCGCGCGAATTACTGGAGAAATACGGCATCCCCACGCCGCCGGGCAAGGTCGTGCTCAACACCGCGGAAGCGGCGCTGGCCTTTTCGGACCTCCAGAAACGCCACCGCGCCAAGCTCGGCGTCGTGAAGGCTCAGGTGCACGCCGGCGGCCGGGGCAAGGGCGGGGGCGTGAAGCTGGTCAACACCGCCGACGAGGCCCGGAAAGTCGCCGGTGAGATGCTCGGCAAGAACCTCATCACGCCGCAGACGCCCCCCGAGGGGGTGCCGGTGAGCAAGTTGCTGGTCGCCGCCGGTGTGGAGATCGCCAAGGAGTACTACCTCGCCGTCGTCGTCGACCGTGCCGGCGGCACGCCCGTGCTCATGGCCTCCGCCGAGGGCGGGATGGACATCGAAGAGATCGCCCAGACCAAGCCCGAGGCGATCATCCACCAGCCGATCAGCCCCGTGGTGGGCCTGCGCCCCTACGAGGCCCGGAAAGTCGCGTTTTTCCTCGGCTTCCAGGGCGGCCAGGTGCGGCAGGCCGCCAAGATCATGCACCAGCTCTGCGACCTGTTCCTGGATACCGACGCGAACCTCGCGGAGATCAACCCGCTGATCGTCACGCCTCCCACCGACGAGTACCCCGACGGGCGTGTGCTCGCGATCGACGCCAAGATCAACTTCGACGAGAACGCGCTGTTCCGCCAGGACCAGATCCGGGGCTTCGAGGACCCTGCCGAGGAGGACCCCGCCGAGGCCCACGCCAAGCGGTTCGGCCTGTCGTACATCAAGCTCGACGGCAACATCGGCTGCCTCGTCAACGGCGCCGGCCTCGCCATGGCCACCATGGACATCATCAAGCTCCACGGCGGTGAGCCGGCCAACTTCCTCGACGTCGGCGGCTCCGCGTCCGAGGAGGCCGTGACCGAGGCGTTCCGCATCATCCTCGACGACGTCAACGTCAAGGGCGTCCTGGTCAACATCTTCGGCGGCATCGCCAAGTGCGACACCATCGCCAGCGCGATCATCACCGCCGCCAAGGAGGTCGGCTTCAAGGTCCCGCTGGTCGTCCGGCTCGAGGGCACCAACGTGGCCAAGGCCCGCCAGATGCTTGAGAAAGCCCAGCCGGATATCCCCACGCTCGTGGTCGCCCACGACCTGACCGACGCCGCCAGGAAAATGACCTCGGCCCTCGCGGCCTGATCCGCCGCCAACGCGGATGCTTCAGGGCGTCAGCGCCCGCGGCAGGCGGCTGGGCTTGTTGACCAGCGACTGATCCGCGACGATCTCAATCGGCATGGAGCTTTCCCCCCGGTTGCCGGTGTGTTCGTCGATGACGCGGGCCTTGAGATGGAACTTGCCCACGGTCAGGCGGGCGGGCAGCGTGATCATCTGGACGGTGAAAAAGTCGCGGCGGCGGTTGGTCGACTCGTCCGAGATGCTCACCGGCTCGTGCCGCCAGACCATCAGGCCGTCGGCGTCATACAGCTCAAGCTCCTGCTTCAGATTGACCGTGTAGCGGTGGTTTTCGCCCGGCAGAGCGGTGTAGTTCTCAAACTCCAGATACACGATCATCTTCTGATCGCGGCCGGCCAGGAAGACGGTGGAATCGAAGGGGTCGTACACGCCGAACCCGCTCACCCGCCGGCAGAGCTTGAGCTTGACGATCTCGATCGGTTGGTCGGCCAACAGCTCGTCGATCTGGTCGGTCAGGGCTCGTCGGTCGACGCTGCGCGAGCCGGCCGCGAGTTGGGCGTGGAGGGCGAGCAGCAAGGCGTGGTATTGCTGCACCGTCTGGCGCTGTTCGGGGCTCAGCGGCTCGACAAACGAGTAGTCGAGTTCCTGGTTCGTTTCCGCGAGGCTGAGGGAGGCGGCGATCAGGGCCCGGGACAGGGCGGGGTCGTCGGATTGGCGTACGTCGGCAAGCAGCTCCGCCAGCATGGCGCGCCGTGAACGGGTGACGACGGGGGTTGATTCGGGGGGCGGATCGGCCTGTGGGATCAGGTTGAGAGGCGCCTGGGCGGCATGCGGCGCCGGCTTGACCGCCGGTTGGATGTCGAGCCTGGACGGACGGGTCGCCTGATGGTCGCGTTCGACTTCGTCATCGAGCCAGAGGATCTCGGGGGGCTGGGTCGAGGGATTATGGCGCAACGCCGCGAACCGTTCGGCCAGCGATCGGGCGGTGTTCCGGATCGTGTGGTTCGTTGTCTGCTGGGGCGGGGTCGACGGCGAGAAGGCCTGTGTCGTTTCCGGCGCCTTGGCGGACTGGCAGCCGGCGACGACGATGACACCGGCCAGCAAGAGCCCCGCGGGGCGGCGTCGCGTGAAAGAGTGCAACCGTCCGGACATCGTGCCTCCTGCACAGGTAAGCGGCTCGTCCATGAGCCGGGTGACGGGGTTCCTCACCGAACATCGGTCATCGCGGCGGCGAAACATTCAAGATTTCGCGTCGGCGTGCCGAGCCCGGATTTCGAGCGGGCGTCGAGGTCGACGATCCGGTCGAAGAGCCGGCCCGCGTCCCCGCCACGCATCGAACGAAGGGCGCCGAAAAACAATCCCTGGCGCTGACCGAACAGCTTCAACGCGCGTGCGATCTCGCTTTCGCCCGCCCCGCCCGCCTTCATCATCCGGGCGATGCACAGCTTCCGCATCAGGTCGGCGACAAAATAGAGCACCAGCACCTCGGGCTGGCCCGCCAGGTCGATCAACTCGTGCACCTTGGCGATCGCCCGGCCGGGCTGACGGTCGGCGATCGCCGCCAGCACCGCCTCCTGCACCGCCCACGCCGCCTCGTCGCTGGAACGCTCGACGGTCTGCTCGATCAGGCCCGGCTCGATCGGGCGCCCTTCGCCGGCCAGCAGGGCGAGCTTGGCGACCTCGGTGTCGAGCTTCATCAGGTGCGGCCCGATCCGTTGCACCAGCAACTGGGCCGCGGCGGGTTCGAGCGCCGATCGGTGCGTGTCCTTCGCCCGCGCGATCAGCCACTTGGCCGCATCGGCCGGCGAGGGCTCGTCGCACTTGATCGCTCCGCCGACCGTGGCGCTGAGCCCCTTGGCCAGCTTCGTGTTGCTCGGCCAGCTCTGACACCTGAGCACCAGGGTGGCGTGGTCGACGGGGTTGGGCCAGTAGCGCTCGAGCGCTTCACGGTGGCTCTTGATGAAATCGTCCGCCGGATCGACGACGACGATCTTGTAGGTCTGCATCAGCGAATACCCACGCAGCTCGTCGAACACGTCCGCCAGCGCCGCGGCCTTGCCGTCGTAGGTGAACACCTCCGGGTCGCCGTGGATGGCTCGGAGGGCGTCGAGGTGGGTCTTTTGGAGCAGTTCGTCGCCGCCGTACAGCACGAGGATACGCGTGGTGTCGTTGGGGGTGTAGGCGGACTTGGAACGGGATGCGCGCTTGGCCACGCGGGCATGATACGGGATTCAACCTCGGCGTATAGCCGGGCCGCTACGCGGCCCTGGCCAGGCGGGCGTAGCCCGCCGGCTATTTCTAATTCACGTCTCCAGCACCAACCGGTATCGCGGGTCGCCGAAGCGGAGTGTCTCGAAAGCGGCCGGGCGTACCGTTTACAATCCGTTTATGACGTTCGACCCCCACGCCATCCTCGCGGCCGACGGCCCGATCGCCCGACGGCTCGGGCGGCGGTTCGAGCAGCGCCCCGAGCAGGACCGCATGGTCGACGCCGTCGGCGAGGCGATGCGGCAAGGCGGCAAACTCATCGTCGAGGCCGGCACCGGCGTAGGCAAGTCGTTCGCATACCTCCTGCCCGCGATCGCCCACACCATCGCCCGGCCCACCCCGTCGTCCAAACGTCGGATCGTCATCTCGACCCACACCATCGCCCTGCAGGAGCAGCTCATCGAGAAAGACATCCCACTGCTCAATGCCGTTATCCCCGAGGAATTCTCGGCGGTGCTGGTCAAGGGGCGGGGTAACTACCTCTCGCTGCGGCGGCTGTCGCGGGCGTGGGACCGCAAGGCCTCGCTGTTCGACGACAACGCCGAGTTCGCGTCGCTTGAGACCGTGCTCGAATGGTCGAAACAGACCGACGACGGCTCGCTCGCCACGCTGCCGCAGCTCGATCATCCATCGGTCTGGTCCGAGGTCCAGAGCGACAGCGAAGACTGCATGGGCAAAAGGTGTCCGACGTACAACGACTGTTTTTACCAGTCCGCCCGTCGGCGGATGGAGCACGCCGACATCCTTGTGGTCAATCACGCGTTGTTCTTCGCCGACCTAGCGATGCGCAAGCAGGGCCACGGCATCCTGCCGCCTTATCACGCGGTCGTGCTCGATGAGGCCCACACGATCGAAGACGTCGCCTGCGAATACTTCGGCCTGTCGGTCAGCCGGTTCCAGGTGGGCTATCTGCTCTCACGCCTCTACACCCCCCGCCGCGAACGCGGCCTGCTGGTCACCCATCAACGCAAGATCAATGTGGACCTGTTCAACGCGGCGATGCGCCAACTCGCCAACGCACGCATGGCGGCCGACGGCTTCTTCGACGAGCTGATCGCCTGGCAGCAGGAGCGGGGTCGCGGCAACGGGCGCGTCGACGCGCCCCACCCCGTGGGCAACGCCTTGTCGCCGATGCTCAACGACCTGTCGATTGCGCTGCGCCGGATCGTCGACGAGTTGGACGACGAGGGCGACAAGATGGAGCTGCGCAACTACGCCAACCGCGCCGCCGAGGTCGCGGCCACGCTCGACGCCCTGATCGAACAAAGCGAGCCCGACAGCGTGTACTGGATCGACCTGGTGCTCAAAGGCCGGTTCCCTCGTGTGAAGCTGTCGTGCAGCCCGATCGACGTGGGGACGCTGCTGCGCGAACGTCTGTTCGACGCCAAGACGCCCAACGACCAGCCGATGCCGGTCGTGCTGACCTCGGCCACCCTCGCGACGCGCACCGGCGGCCAGGACGAGTCGGCGTTCGCCCACATCCAGTCGCGTCTCGGCGCCGAGGCCGCTACGACGCTGCAGCTGGGCTCGCCGTTCGACTATGAAAAGCAGGCCGAGCTGTACGTCGACGCCACGCTTCCCGACCCGCGCGACGCCGGTTTTGCCGACCGGCTCCTGCCCGTGGCGCTGCGGCACGTGGATCGCTCTGACGGCGGCGCCTTCGTCCTGTTCACCAGCTACCGCCTGCTTCAGGAAGCGGCCGACTGGCTCCGCCCGCATCTCGACCGCCGGGGCATGCCGATGCTCGTGCAGGGGCAGGGCGTCCAACGTTCGGTGCTGCTCGAGCGGTTCCGCAACGACCGCCGATCGGTGCTGCTGGGGACCGACTCGTTCTGGCAGGGCGTGGATGTGCGCGGCGACGCCCTGCGCAACGTGATCATCACCCGCCTGCCCTTTGCCGTGCCCGACCGGCCGCTGATCGAGGCGCGCATCCAGCGGATCGAGCAGCGCGGCGGGAACGCGTTCATGGATTACTCGCTGCCCGAAGCGATCCTGAAATTCAAGCAGGGCTTCGGCCGACTGATCCGGTCCCGCGAAGACCGCGGCAGCGTGGTCGTCCTCGACCCGCGCCTCGTCACCAAACGTTACGGTCAGATGTTCCTCGACGCGTTGCCGAGGCTGACCGTTCATCACGCCGATCACCCCTCGGAGACTTACCCGTGAACGAGCCCCTGCGCGTCCTGGTCCTCTGCACCGGCAACCGATGCCGATCCCAGATGGCTCACGGCTGGATCAAGCACCACGGCGGGCCCGATGTCGACGTCTTCAGCGCCGGGACCAAGCCTCACGGCGTCCATCCGCTCTCGGTCCGCGTCATGGAGGAGGCCGGCGTGGATATCTCTCACCACACGTCCGACCACGTCGACCAGTATCTCGACGATGACTTTGACATCGTGGTGACCGTGTGCGACTCGGCCAAAGAGACCTGCCCGGTTTTCCCCGGGGCGAGGCGGACGATTCATCACGCGTTCGACGATCCGGACGACAAGACGGGGACCATGAGCGACGAAGAACTGCTGCCCACCTTCCGGCGTGTCCGGGACGAGATCCGCGGCTGGGCCGAGTCGTTCGTGCAGCAGGAACTGGCGGCGAGGACGACGTAAGACTTCTCAGTCAACAGCCGGGCCGCTACGCGGCCCCGGACCAGGCGGGCGTCGCACGCTGGCGGTTGTTCCTGTTCAAGCGTCGAGGACGGGCGCGGGCTGCTCCCAGGTTTCGCCGAACACGAACTGGGGCATCGGGTGACGGGTGCGGGGCGCCTGCTCCGCGTCGCGCATCCAGTCTTCGCTGAGTGAGCCGGGGTCGCCGGGGTATCCGATCGCTGCCGCGGTCTGCGGCTCATAGCCGTCGGGCACCTGGTACGCGGCGCGGACCTTGTCGCGGTCGATCCCCGCCATCTGGTGCACGAACAGCCCCATCGCGGTCGCCTGCAGGCTCAGGTTCGCCATCGCCAGGCCCAGGTCGTGCTGATGCACGTGGTTGGGCTTGTCGTTCTTGGCGAACGTGGTTTTGGTGGCGGTGAGGAGCAGCACCGCGGCGTCGCGGGCCCAGGCCTGATTGGCCTCCACCAGGCACGACAGCGCTTTTTCAAACGCCGCCTCTTCGGATTTGCGCACCACCATGAAACGCCACGGCTGCTCGTTGTAAGACGACGCCGCCCACCGCGCCGCTTCGAGCAGGCACCGCATCTTGTGCGGCTCAACCGGGCGGTCGCCGAACGCACGCGGACTCCAGCGGCGCTTGATCACGTCGAGGATCGGGTAGTCTGCGTCGGCCGGTTTCTCCATAATGGCTTCCCTGATGAATGAATGGAATGGTCAAAGACTAGGGTTTGACGATACCGTCCGTCAAACCGCGCCGGTTCACAAGATACCAGTCGCGCAGCGCCTTGACCTGAAACCGGGTCAGCTCGGGATCGCCCCAGACCCAGAACGGCGGGGCGTCGTCCGGCAGGAATCGCTCCAACACATACCACCAGCGCAACTGGTCGAACAACTCGACCAGGTCGAGGGTCTGTTCGCCGCGCGGGTTGAGCAGGTGGTCCAGGGCTTGCCGACGGGCGTCGGGATCGCCGCGATACAGCATCGCCAGCAGCACGGTCGTGGCCGGCACGTCATCCGGACGGGTCAGCAGCACCCGGGGCGGCGGAGCGTCCTCGGCCTCAAGCCCCTGCATCCAGAGGCCGAGCTTAAGCACCTGGAGCACGCTCCAGTCCTGTTCGATCTTCAGCCTTCTTTGCAGCACGTCGGCGTTGGCGCGGGCCATGCCCGACAGGACGGCGCCGCTCATCTTGGCGTGGTCATCGAACTCCGCCAGCAGCCGGCGGGCCAGGTCCGCGTTGGCGTCGCGGTCGAACCGGTCGATCGCCACGACGCACGCCAGGTCGCGCATCGTGGGCAGGGCCGAGAAAAACAGCGGCCACAGGTCATCTGGCCTGGCTTCGCGGTTCTTCCACACCGCGATCAGCCGCAGCAGTTCGGGCATGTCACGGCTGAACGCGACGCCGGTCGACCCGGCCTCGGCACCCTCGAGTGACGCGAGCAGACGCAGCGTCTGCCGCGGGTCTCCGGTCGGGTCGATCGGCTCGGGCGTCCCCAGCCGGTAGTGGGCGCTGAGGATGATCGGCTCCAGTTCGCGGCGGTCCAGCGCCGGATCGCCGAACCGGCCCAGGCTCGCGCGGACCTCGTCGCTCAGCGGCGCCGCGAGCACCGCGCGCCAGATCGCCACGAGATTCGCTGAATCGATCGCGTCGATCGGCGTCGCGATGAGCTCGGTCAACGCCCCGGCGGCGGACGGCACACGCGACGCGGCGTAAACCGCGGCGTCGCGGACGTTGGGCGTCCCGTTTCTGATCGCGGCGTCAAGCCGCCCCGGCGGTGTGTGGGGGGCCGCGCCCCAGAAGGCCGCCAGCGCCACTTCATCCTCGGCTTCGGCCAGGTTCATACGAGGAACCGCGGCGGAGGGGAACATCTGGGCCAGCAGCAGGGCGGATGTGGCGATCGCGGACTCCTCGTCCATGATGCGATCGGCGATCACGCCCAGCAGGCGGGCGTTCGATTCGTTCCCCTTCGCCAACTGCCCCGCGGCGATCAGTGCGTTGTAGCGCACGTCCGGGTCTTCATCGCGGCTCAGCACGTCGATCAGCTCCACCGTCTGGGCGTCGACGCCGTCCCCGGCCGCGTCGGCGAGCATCTGCGCCGCGATGATCCGCGCCTCGGGGTTTTCCTCGCCGGCCAGGCTGACGAGCCAGCGGCGCCAGGCGTCGGGGCCCGCGTTGTCTTTGGTCCACAACCCCGCGGAATCCAGGGCGATCACGATCTGCAGGAAGTTCTGCTCATCTTCCACGCCCAGCCGCTCGACCGCGCCCCGCAGCACCCGCGGGTCGTCGGGCGCGGTGCGGATGACGTAGTTCAGCGCTTTTTCACGCAGCACCAGGTCGTCAGACGTGAGGGGCGCCAGCCGCCGCCAGCGGTCCACGTGCGGGGCGACGACATAGGCCAGCGGCACCAGCGCGCTGAGCAGCAGGATGATGCTCAACGCGAGGTAGCCCGGGTGCGGCAACCAGCGTGGCCGACGACTCATGAATGAATCGTAACGTAAACCGCCGTGGGCGGCGCCCCGGCTCAGTCCTCAAGGTTCAGGTGTTTGAGCTCATCGGGCGTCAATTCGAGGTCCAGCGCCGGCATCGTGCTGGCGGTTTCGCTGATCACGCGCGGCCCGACCAGGGCAAACGACGGGAACGGCTGGCTGAGGACGTACGCCGCGGCGATGTTGATCGGGGTCACGCCTTTCTCGGCGGCCATGGCTTCGGCCCGGCGGCGCCGCTCGCGGTTGTCCTCGCTGTCCCAGCACGCGAAATTGCCCTGGCCCAGCCGCATGCGGAGCGACTCGTCGAGGAAGTACCCCCGCGCCTGGCTCGACCACGCGAAGTGTGTGGTCCCGGTCCGCTTGAGCCACGCCAGCGTCGCCGGCTCGGACGACGTGACGCAGCCGGCCCACACGGGCTTGACCATCCGCGCGAGGGAGAGATTGTTGTTCAGGACCGTCGGCGCGATCCGGCCGTGCTCCTTGGCGTAGGCGGCCGCGGCCTCGAACCGCTCGATCGTCCAGTTGCTGCCGCCCCAGGCCTTGAACCGGCCCTTCCGGAACTGCTCGTCCAGGGCGTCCACGAACTCTTCGATCGGGACCTCCAGGTTGTCGCGGTGCATGACGTAGATGTCGAGGTGGTCGGTCTGCATCCGTTCGAGGGTGGTGGGGATCTCGACCTCGAGACGCTCGGGGCGGCAGTTGGGGGTGTGCAGCCCCTTGCCGAGGAAGACGACCTGGTCGCGTAGGCCGCGTGACTGCTGCCACTGCCCGAGCAGTTTTTCGGGTTGGCCGCCGCCGTAGATGAACGACGTGTCGAAGGCGTTGCCGCCGCGTTCGAACCAGTCGTCGAACATCGCGGCCGAATGGGCAAAGACGGCCTGGTTGTCACAACCGATGACGAGCTTGGAGACCGGTTTGTCCAGGCCGGGCACCCGGCCATACTTCATGTTGTGATTCTCTCGGCGGACCGGGGTCCGGCCGGAGGCGGGCCGGTTGTGTTCGGGGGTCTCCGCCTGATAGGTCAGGCCGATCGCGTGGCGCCAGCGGTCGAGGGCGGCCATGTTGCCGAGGGTGTCGTCCCACGACATCGCGGGGCTGGGCGCTTCGAGGCGGCCGTCGGCGACGGCGTTGGCGACGACGTCGGCCTCGAGGCCGTAGAGCGGGGTGTCGGTGGCGATCTCAATCGTTTCCTGCTCGCCGCCCTTGTTCAGGTGAATGGCGACGGCCCCGCCGTCCCGCGCGGGGATCCACGGGCTGGGCACGGTGATGGAGCCCTCGCTGCCGAAGACCCGGACCTGGTTGCCTTCGCCGACGCGGACGCCGGTGGACAGGCGGGCGATGATGTTCTCGGGGAAGCGGACCACGGCGGAGGCGTACTCGTCCACGCCGGTCTCGCCGAGGTGTCCGATCGCCTGAAGGTCGACCGGCTCGGCGAAGTCGCGGCCGGCCGCGGCGCCCGCGATGAGCCGGGCCATCGACATCGCGTAGCACCCCACATCGAGGATGCCGCCGCCGCCCAGCGCGTTGCTCAGCAGCCGGCTCTCGGGGTTCCAGCCGGCGCGGAAGCTGAAAGAGGCCTCGAGGGTCAGCACCTGACCGATCGCGCCGCCGCGGATCAACTCGACCAGCTTCGCGGTCTGCGGGTGGCAGCGGTACATGAAGGCTTCCATCAGGAACACGTTGTATTCCCGGGCCGCCTGGACCATCGCCATGGCCTGGGCGTGATTAAGCGCGATGGGTTTTTCGCAAAGGATGTGCTTGCCCGCCTCGGCGGTCTTGATCGCCCACTCGGGGTGCTCGGGGTGAGGCGTGGCGATATAGACCGCGTGGACATCGGGGTCGGCGAGGAGCGCTTCGTAGCTGCCGTAGGCGTTGGTGAAGCCGAATTCTTCGGCGAACGCCTGGGCGCGGTCGAGCGACCGGCTGCCGGCGGCGACCACGCGGCTGCTGGCGCTGCCCGCGACCCCGCGGGCGAACGAGCGGGCGATGTTCCCGGGGCCGAGGATGCCCCAGTTGAGCGTGGCGACGGTGGTCGAGCTGGACATAGTGGACGAAGCTCCTGTTTCTAGGCTGCTGTGATGAGAGCCCAATACCATATGCCCGTCAGGCGGGCGCCGCCATTGACGGGATGGTTGTTTGCATGTCATAATTGGTCGAATGGCTAGGGCCGCGCTCCCATCCCGGCTGCTCCGCAGCGAAGCGGTCTACCGCAGTTCGGTCAAGGGGGCCGGCGCCGGGCAGATCGACTGCGGCTTTATCCTCAAACCCCACGCGAACGCCGGCTACGTTGACCGGGTCGTGCCGCGGTACGTCGGCATATTCGTGCTGCGCGGCTCCGGTGTGTTCACCGACTGGGAGGGCGTGGCCCATCCCGTCGAGGCCGGCTGCTATATCCATCACCCGCCGGGGCGGAAGCACTCGGTGGTCCCGGCGTCCGACGGGCGGTGGGCGGAGTTCTTCTTTCAGATGCCCGCCGCGTTCTGGCGGGTCTTGTCGGATTTGGGCAGCCTTCCCCGCCAGAACCGCGTGCTCGAGCCGGGGCTGGACGCCGGGCTGATCGACCGCTTCGAACGCCTCCTCTCCGACGCCCGCCATGCCGCCGAGCCCGACGCCTCGCTGGCGCTGGCGCGGGTGCACGAGTTGCTGGTCACGGCCTACCGGCTTGACGCCGTCCGACGCGAGCATGTCGACGCCCACGCCCGCGCCCTCGACGAGGCCCGGGCCCAACTCGCCGCCAATCTCGACCTAGACATCTCACTGCCCGCGATCGCTTCCAAGATGGACCTGAGCTACGAGCGGTTCCGCAAGCTCTTCAAGCAGCGGTTCGGGGCCCCGCCCGGCGAATACCGCATCCGGCGACGGATCGACCGGGCCCGGCAGATGATCGCCGAGACCCGACTGAGCAACAAGCAGGTCGCCTACGCGCTGGGCTATCCCGACCCGTTTACATTTTCCAAGCAGTTCAAGAAATACGCCGGCATGAGCCCCGCGACGTTCCGCGCCTCATTGTGAAGCCCCAACCGCTTACGGGTTTGCAGACCCGAAGCCGGTCCTGAGGACGCCGTAGGCGGCCGAAGGTCCGGATCCTCTGCTTTGAAAACAGCGCACAAGGTTCAGTGGCTCACAAGCTTCACGATGCGCCGGATTCATCGGCCGCCTGCTCGTCATCCAGCGTGTTTTCCCATTGAGGCGTCCGGGATTTATGGGCGGACTTGGCGAGGATGTGGGAGCCGGTGGGCAGCGCGACGAACGCGAACACGATCGTGATCAGCGCCTTGATCACGATCGGCGTGCCGTCGGGGTCGAGTACGACATGGCAGATCGCCCCCAGCAGCAGCCCGATGAGGCCCAGCGTCGCGCACTTGGAGGAGGCGTGCAGGCGGTGGTAAGAGTCGGGCATCCGCAGGACGCCGATGGAGCCGACGAACATGAAGAAGATCCCGGACAGGGTGAAGAAAATCGCGAGGATCTCAAAGAAGACATGCATCATGAGTTGAGCTCCTCGATGCCGCCGGCGTCGGCGCGGGCGCCGATGTATTGGGCGAAGGCGACGGTGCTGGCGAAACCGATGATCGCCACCACCAGCACGACGTCAAAAAAGACCTCGCTCCCGATGCTGATCGTCAGCAGGATGACCAGGGCGATGACCTGGAGCGAGAGGACGTCGGCCGCCAGCACGCGGTCGGTGAGGCAGGGGCCGCGCAGGATGCGGTAGATGCAGAACACGATCCCGATGATGGTGGCGACGATGCCCAGCGTCACCACGAGGCTGAGGATGTCGCCGGTGAGGCCCGAGCCCATCGGGACCTGGGCGTCGGCCCCGTTCCCACCCGCGGAGACGTTCGCGGCCACCAGGCTGATCAGTGCGGCTGCCGTCATTGGCCAAACACCCCTTTCAGCATCTTGTCGCGGAGCTCATTGATGGCCGCGACGGCGTCTTCCCGCTCCCTGGCGTACATGCAGTGGATGTACAGGAAGTGACTTTCTTCGTTGATGTCGACCGTCAGGGTGCCCGGGGTCAGCGTGATGGCGTTGGCCAGGGTCGTGACCTGGGTCGGCGTCAGGCCATCGATCGGGTAGCGGATGATGCGGGGGGTCATCCGGAACCCCGGCGTGATGATCTCCCACATCACCTCGAGGCTGGCCTTGATCAGGATCTTGATGAAATAGAGGCTGAACCCGAAAATGCGAGCGATCCGCATCGGGTACTGCTCACGCCCGGTCTTGCGGCCGAAGATCCAGAGGATCCCGAACCCGATCACGAACGCCACCACAAAGCCCAGGACGCTGTTGTCGCCCGTGAGGGCCATGTAGATCACCGCCAGGAACAGGTTCAGCAGCAGGGTGTTGGTCATGGGCTGGCCTCCGCGGCGGCGCTGAGGGTGACCTGCGGAGCGGCGGGGGCTTCGAGCGACACACGCAGGACGTCGGGATCGATGCGGAGGACCGCCGAGATGTAGGGAACGGGGTCTTCGAGCTGCTCACCGGCGCGGAGGGCGACCTGGCAGACCGGCTCGGCGGCGAAGCCCAGGAACAGGGCCGTGCCGACGAGGAAGACGATGCCGGTGTACGCCGCTTTCAGGTTACGCTTGACCGTCGGGGCGTCGGTGCGGATCGGGTGCGCCTTGGGCGTGGGGTTCCAGAACCCGTAGCCCCAGATCTTGAGCATGGACAGCAGCGTCAGAGACCCGGTGAGCAGGCCGACGATCGAGAGCGTGCCCCAGTAGTACGGCCAGCCCTCGCGGATGATCACGAGCTTGCCGAAGAAGCCCGACAGCGGCGGCAGGCCGACGAGGCTCAGGGCGGCGATGAAAAAGAGCACGGCCAGGAACACGTCGCGTTTGAGCAGGCCGCCCAGCCGGTCGAGGTCGTCCGTGCCCGCGTGTTTCTCCATCGCCCCGCAGCAGAGAAACAGAGCGCACTTCACGACCATGTTGTGGATCATGAAGAAGACGCAGCCCGCCAGCGCCCAGCCGGTCATGATGGCGATGCCGAACATCATGTAGCCGATCTGGCTGATGACGTGGATGCTGAGGATGCGGCGGATCTCGTGCTGCGACACCGCGCCGAGCACGCCCAGGAACATCGTGAACGCCGACGCGACCGCGATGATCAGGATGATCAGCTGCGAGCCTTCCCCGACCGCGAAAATCAACGGGAAGGTGCGCGCCACCGAGTACACGCCGACCTTGGTGAGCACGCCGCCGAACAGGCCCGCGATCGAGATCGGGCAGGTGTAATAGGTGTCGGGCAGCCAGAACCACAGCGGGAAGAACGCGCCCTTGAGGCCGAAGACCAGCAGGAGCGTGATCGAGAGGGCGGTGAAGCCCGTGGGCAGCTCGCGGTCGGGGTCGGCCTGGATCTCGTGGACGATACGCGCGAGGTCGGCCATGTTCAGGGTGCCGAACATGCCGTAGACCATGCCGGCGGTCATGACGAAAATCGTCGACGCCAGGAGGTTGAGCAGGACGTACTTATAGGCCTGGGTGAGCTGTTTACGCGTGCCGCCGAGCGTCAGCAGGGCGTAAGACGCCAGCAGCATGATCTCGAACGCGACGAAGAGGTTGAACAGGTCGCCGGTGAGGAAGCTGAGGTTGACCCCGAAGATGAGCAGCTGGATCAGCGGGTGGTAGTACCGCCGCTCGATGTCCGGTTCGAGCATGTCGAAAGAGTGGATGTAGGCGCCCAGCGCCACTGTGGAGGCGGCGGTGATCAACAGGCCCGAGAGGCTGTCGAAGATGATGCTGATCCCGAACGGCGCCTGCCAGTTCCCCAGCTGGGAGACGTAGATCACGTCGTCCCGGTGGCTCAGCCAGAGCAGGATCACGCCCATCGTCACCATGCCGCCGAGGCTGACGCAGCCGATGAGCCGCGACAGGAACAGGTTCTTGGCGGTGGTCACGCTGATCAGCCCCGCCGCGAGGGGGATGGCCATGAACAGGATGATCTGGTGATTGATCATGATGGTGCGTCGGGAGCCGGGCGCTCAGTGCGCCTGGGAGGGGGTGGGCAGTTGCTCCTTACCCAGTTCGTTGATGTCGAGGGTGTTGGTTTTCCGGGCCGAGACGATGATGAGCGTGAGCAGGAAGGCCATCACCGCGAAGCTGATGACGATCGCGGTGAGGATCAGGGCCTGCGGCAGCGGGTCGACCATCCGGCTCAGGGCCTCGCCGCCGTGGGCGGCGGCCTCGTAGTCGCCGTGAGAGAGGACCGGGGGCGCCTTGAGCCCCTCGCCGTCGGGCAGCACCGGCGAGCCCGACTGCGCCAGGATGCAGAGGTTCGCCGCGTGGCCCAGCAGGAACACGCCCATGGCCAGCCCCTTGAGCTCGCGGCCCAGCAGCATGTAAATGCTGACGCCGAACACCACCGCCACGCAGACCGCCATTACGAATGTCACGCCTCCACCTCCTGACTCAGCCGCAGGATCATGCCGACCGACGTGCCGACCACCACCAGCAACACGCCCACGTCGAAGAACAACGCCGAGGCGAAGTGGACCGACGCGCCCAGCGGCAGTTGAAGGTCGGTCACATAGGAGGTCAGGAACGGGTAGCCCATCAACAGCGGGACCAGGCCCGTGAGGAAGGCGACCGCCAGCCCGACGAACACCAGTACGCGTGGGTGCAGGGGGACCATCCGGTTGAACACTTCGGGCCCCACCCCCATCCGCAGCAGGATCAGCGTCACCGCGAAACAGAGCCCGCCGATGAACCCCCCGCCGGGCGCGTTGTGGCCCTTGAGCGTCATGTACGCGGCGAACAGCAGCGCCAACGGGACGATCAGCTTGCTCGCGGTCTGGAGGATCAGGCTCGTCATACCTTCGGGCTCCTGCGTCGGGGGATCAACGACCAGACGCCCAGCGCGGCCAAGGCGAGGACGGTGATCTCCCCGAGGGTGTCAAACCCGCGGAAGTCGACGAGGATGACGTTCACGATGTTGTCTCCGCCCCCGCCCCGGCCGGCGGTCAACTCGGTGCCCTTGTAGCTGTGGCGGGCGAACATCTCGCCCAGCAGCAGGCCCTCGGTCAGCGTGTGGTCGCGCGGCGTGGTCGCGGCCACGATCGTCATCCAACCGAACGCGATCCCCATCGCCGCCGCGATTAGCCCGCGCCACCACCGCGGCACCCGGCTCTTCGACTCGTCCCGCGGCAGCAACCGCAGCACCAGCACGAACAGCAGCACCGAGATGATCTCGAACATCAGCTGCGTCAACGCCAGGTCCGGCGCCCGGTAAACCAGGTACATCCCCACCACCGCGAACCCGCAGGCCCCCAGGATCAACACCCGCACCACCCGGCTGTCGGTCAGCGGCAGCGCCAGCGCCGTCACGATGATGATGGCCCCCAGCAGGATGCCCGGCCAGAACTCGCCGCCCCGCGACATCGCCTCGTATACCGGATCGATGATCCGCGGGTCACGCAGGACCGACCCCGCAAACCCGATCAGGAAGGCGCCCAGCACCATCACCGTATAGGTGCGGAAGTTGCCCGTCTGCACGAGCATGAACGCCCGCCGCCCGCCCGTCACCGCCAGCCAGTAAACCGTCGGGTAGATCTGGTCGCACACGTCCTTGATCGCCCCGCGGAAGACCGGCAGGAACCCGAGGATCAGCCCGCAGGCGATCGCGATCATGGAGCAGATGAGCGGTATCGACGGGCCTTCTTTAAAAGTATCCGCGAGGATATAGCCCAGGCTCGGCAGGTATTGAAAGCCTTCGTAGTTGATGTTGGTCTCGAACGGCCGGATGAAGTATTCCCAGACGCCCGGGGCGATCCCGCCGATGAATTGGAACGCCACGAGCACGGCGGCGGGGACCCACATCATGCTGCCCCAGAACCCGGTGGCGTCGACGTGGTGATGGTGGGCGTGGTCGTCGTGGGCCGGGCAGCCCATGTCGGCGGTCATCCCGCCCGGCAGGCCGAGCACCGTCGTCGTCAGCCGCACGAAGATCGCCACGTTGCACACCGCGGTGACGATCGCCGCCGCCATGAGGATCAGCCACCACGAGCCAATCGTCTGATACGAGTGGTAGATGGCGTAGAGAAACAGCTCCTTGGCCTGGAAGCTGATCGAGCCGGGCAGGCCGGCGAGGGCGAAGCCGGCGAGGATAAGCGTGATGCACATCGCCGGCTGCTTCTTGAACACGCCGTTGAGCTGGGTGATGTCGCGCGATGCGACGTGGCCCAGGGCGCCGGCGATGATGAACAGCGGGGCTTTATAAAAGGCGTGGTTGGCGATCTGGGTGATGTCCCAGTTGATGACGGAGAAGGAATTGTTGTGGTGATCGGTGTACTTCAGCGCCCCCAGCCCTAGCGCGCACATCAGCAGGCCGAGTTGGCTGACGGTGGTGTACGCGAAGATACGTTTGAGGTCGTGCTGGTTGATCGCGATCAGGGCCGCCATGGTCATGGTGATCGCGCCCAGCGGGATCACCAGCCACGGCCAGACGTCGAGGGCCCAGAACACCGGCGACAGCCGCGCGACCAGGAACACGCCCGCCTTGACCATGGTCGCCGAGTGCAGGTACGCCGACACCGGCGTCGGGGCGGCCATCGCGCCGGGCAGCCAGTAGTGGAACGGGAACTGGGCGCTCTTGGTCGCGGCGCCGAAGAACATCAGCAGGAACGCCCCGAGCATCGGGTTGGTCCAGGAGATCTCGCCGTACTCCGGCAGCCACCAGGCCGGCGAGTCCTCGCCGGCGGCGGGCAGAAACTCGCTCCACCGCCAGACATCGGTCTCGAGCCCGAACAGCAGGATGCCGCCCAGCAGCCCCAGCCCGCCCAGGCCGGTGGTGTAGAACGCCTGCATCGCGAGCTTGACCGCGTGTTTGTCGTAGCGGTCCCAGCCGATGAGCAGGAACGAACTGATGCTGGTCATCTCCCAGAACAGCAGGGTGAGCAGCGTGTAGTCCGCCAGCACGATGCCGAGCATGGCGGTCGCGAAGAAGCCGAGCGTGGGGTAGAAGCGGTAGAGGTCGTCGGGCTCGTCCCCGAAATAGCCGCGGGCGTAGAGCACAATCAGGACGCCGATGCCCGACACCAGCAGCGCGAAGAACCCGCCCAGGCCGTCGGCCAGGAACGCGAGGTTCAGATTCAGGACCGGGATCCACGGGATCACCGCGGTGCCGGCCCGGCCCGCGGCGGAGGTCGGGGCGATCTGGGCGACCTGGGCGTACACCAGCCCGAAGGCCAACGCCATGCCCGCCAGCGAGATCAGCACCCGCAGCGTGGTCCGCTTCCGAGGCAGAAACAGCGTGATGATGCCCGCCGCCACCGGCGCAAACACCGCGGTCATGAGCATGACGGAGGACACGGGCACAGGTTGATCAGGCATCAAACATCCCTGGCTCGGCGAGCGACCCCATTCTTCCCTGACGTCATCGGCCAAACCCCGCGCCGGACTCGAATAACGCGCCAAACCCCCGCCCACTTGGTTCGGGCGCCGCGGCCGGGTACGCTTCGGGCATGAACCGGCCGAGCCTCTGGGCCCCCTGGCGGATCAGTTACCTCGAAGCTCTCGACAAGCCCGAGGCCTGCTTCCTCTGCGCCGCCGCCGAGGAGGGGCTCACCCAGGACGAACTCGCCCGGCGCCTCGTGCTGCTCCGCGACGATCGCGGCGTCCTGATGCTCAACCGCTACCCCTACACCAACGGGCACCTGCTCATCGCGCCGTTGACTCACAGCCCCGACCTCCAGTCGCTCAGCCGGGACCAGCGCATCGGGCTGATGGATCTGACCGAATTCGCCACCCGCGTCCTGACCCAGGCCCTGAACTGTCACGGCGTGAACATCGGCATGAATGTCGGCCGGGCCGCTGGCGCCGGCGTGCCGGGGCATCTCCACCAGCACGTCGTCCCGCGGTGGCACGGCGACGTCAGTTTCATGGACAGCATCGCCGGCATCCGCGTCATCCCTCAGGCCATTGACCGGACTTACGAAAAGCTCAAGGACGTCTGCGACCGGATGGCGTGACGCGGCCTCAGGCGGCGTGGACGCGGCGCGGCGCGACCTTGATCCCCAGCGCGTGCCGGTCGCCGCGCTCTTCGCAGCGGACCACCACCCCCTGCAGGTCGAAGCCCGGCTCCGGCCCGTGCGGCGGCAGGTAGACCGTCACCTCGTCGCCGATCGCCGCCGATTCGTTCGACAGCACGCCCAGGCCCGTTGACGACATGTCGGTCAGCTCGAACGAGCAGATCTTGTGCGGCGCCGGCGTTGCGCCGACGCGGCGGGCGATCGCCGTCACCCGCCCCGAGGCTCGGTGGCGCGGCATGCCGCGGCGTTCAAATTTGAGCGGGTCGGAGGTGAGCGGCTTATCCTTCACCAATCGGAACGTGTGCTGCGACATGGTCGGGCTCCGTGCGAGTCGCCTTGACCCCGCAGACGCATCGGCGCAATATCCGGCAAGGTTTACCCAGTTGGCACAAAACCACCTCAGATTTTCCGTGAATGTCGCACTCGTCGGCGCCGGGCCGGGCGATCCGGGTCTGATAACCGTGGCCGGCCTCGAACGCCTCCGTCGCGCGGAGGTGGTCGTCTACGACGCCCTGGCCAACCCCGTCCTGCTCGATGAGGCCCCCGAAACCGCCGAGCGGATCGACGTCGGCAAACGCGCCCGGGCCCACAAACTCACCCAGGACCAGACCAACGACCTGCTCGTCGCCAAGGCCCGCGAGGGCCGGTTTGTCGTCCGTCTCAAGGGGGGCGATCCCTACCTGTTCGGCCGCGGGGCTGAGGAGGCCGCCCACCTCGCCCGCAACGGCCTGACCTGTGAGGTGATCCCCGGCGTCACCGCCGGCATCGCCGCCCCCGCCTACGCCGGCATCCCCGTCACCCACCGCAAGCTCGCCTCCACCGTCACCTTTGTCACCGGCCACGAAGACCCCACCAAGCCCGACACCGCGGTCGATTATCCCGCCCTCGCCCAACTCATCGCCGCTGGCGGAACGGTCTGCTTCTATATGGGGGTGGGCCGCCTCCCGCTCATCTGCGGCCAACTCGCGGATCACGGCCTGGCGGCGTCCACCCCGGCTGCGGTGGTCCAGTGGGGCACCCTCCCCCGACAGCAGGCCGCCCGGGGGACGCTCGGCGACCTCCCGGCCCGGGCCGAAGCCGCCCGCATCGGCGCGCCCGCCATCATCGTCGTAGGGCCCGCGGCCGGCATCCGGGAGCCGGGCCTCGACTTCTTCACCGCCCGTCCCCTCTTCGGCCAGACCGTGCTTGTGACCCGGACCCGCCACCAGGCCTCGCAACTACACGCGGAGCTTGCCGACCGCGGCGCCGAGGTGCTCGAGGCCCCGACCATCGATCTGGCGCCCCCCGACGCCTGGGACGCCGTGGACGCCGCCCTCCGCGACATCGGCCGCTACGACTGGCTGATCCTCACCAGCGCCAACGGCGTGGAGGCGCTCGCCGAGCGGCTTGACGCGCTGGGGCTCGACGCGCGTCACCTCGCCGGGGTCGCCGTGGCGGCCATCGGGGACGCCACCGCGGACGCCCTGAGCCGGCGGGTGGGCGTTCGGGCCGACCTTGTACCGACCCGCAGCGTCGCCGAATCGCTCTCCGCGGCGCTGATCGCCCGGCAGGACATGGCGGGCCAGCGGGTCCTGCTGCTGCGGGCCGACCTCGCCCGGCCGGCCCTGCCCGAGCAACTGACCGAGGCCGGCGCCCGGGTGGATGACCTGACCAGCTACCAGACCCGGCCGGCCCGGGCGCTGCCGCCGGCGGTCCTGGACGCCCTGCGCGATCGACGAGTGGACTGGGTCACGTTCACCAGCGCCTCCACCGCCAGGAACCTGGTTGAACTGCTGGGCGAGGAGCGCAGCCTGCTGGAGGGGGTGAAGATCGCGTCGATCGGCCCGATCACGTCGGAGGCGGTCGCGGGCCTGGGCCTGCCGGTCGCGGTCGAGGCCCCGACGGCCGACGTTCGGGCGCTGGCCGAGGCGGTCGCGGCCTACGGCGAAACGGCGATTTGACGGGCCGGGGGAATGGTGGTGCAATCCTGCATGACCCGCCGGCCCGCCGCCCGGAAAACGCGGCCCGAGTTTGCCCGTCCCAGGCCCGATCGCTACGCTGTCGGGCTCGCATCCGGCTCTGGATGCACCATCTGAAGCAGCAAGGAGATAACGATGCTCGAGACCTACGAACAGCTCAAAAACCTCATCGCCTCTGTGGAGGACGACCTGCGTAAGGCCGCCGGGGGCAACAAGGCCGCGGGCACCCGCGTTCGGAAGCAGATGCAGGATGTGAAGAACATGGCCCAAGAGCTGCGTAAGCAGGTCCTGGAGAACCGCAACGACGACTCGGCCGCCTGAAACCGGCCGCCGGGCGTGTTTTGATCATAAGCCGCCTTGCTCGGGATGGGCTTGTCGCCAGGTCATCCACTGTCGAAACCCATACGTCTATGGCTCCAGCGCTCCTGTTTGATATTTCGAACATCGACCTGAACGCCATCCTCCGCACGACCGCCGAGATCGAGGCGGTGAACCCGCATCGCGGCGCCATGCGGATGCTGGACGGCGTGATCTGGGCCGATTTCGACGCGGGCAACTCCCTGGCGTACAAGGATGTGCGTCACGATGAGTTCTGGGTCGAGGGCCACATCCCCGGCCGGCCGATCTTCCCCGGCGTGCTGATGATCGAGGCCGCCGCCCAGTTCGCCAGCTATTTTTACCTCCGCGACGAGCCGGACCTTGCATTCATGGGGTTCGCCGGCGTGGAGAACGTCAAATTCCGCGGGATGGTGACGCCCGGCGACCGCCTGATCCTCCTGCTGCACGAGGTCGAACGCCGCCGCCGCCGCTGCAAATGCCAGGTGCAGGGCCTGGTTGACGGGAATCTGGTCTTTGAAGCCATGGTGATCGGCATGCCCATGTGACGCCGGGTCGCCGGATTGGCCTTCCATTGGAGTTGAACATGCCTAAGTCCATCAACGTCGGTCTCATCGGCTCCAAGTTCATGGGCCGCACTCATTCCAACGCGTACCTGAAGGTCGCCCGGTTTTTCGATCTGCCGGTCGAGCCGGTGATGCACACCATCGCCGCTCGCAACGCCGCGGAGGTGGAGGCGTTCGCCAAGCGCTGGGGCTGGCGGCACAGCACCACGGACTGGAAGGCCATGGTGAACGATCCCCAGATCGGCCTGGTCGACGTCGGGACGCCGAATCACGTCCACCGTGACCAGGCCATCGCCGCGCTGGAGGCGGGCAAGCACGTGGCCTGCGAAAAACCCCTCGCCAACACCCTCGACGCCGCCCGCGAGATGGTCCAGGCCGCGAAGAAAGCCAAACAACAGCGCACCTTTGTCTGGTATAACTACCGTCGCTGCCCTGCTTTAGCGCTGGCTCACCAGCTGGTCAAGGAAGGCAGGCTCGGCCGGATCTACCACGTCCGCTGCTTCTATCTCCAGGACTGGGCCGGGCCCGACACCCCCATGCTCTGGCGCTTCCAGGGCAACGTCGCCGGCTCCGGCGCCCTGGGCGACCTGTGTGCTCACTCCATCGACTCGGCCCGGTTCGTCACCGGCGACGAGATCAGCGAGATCAACGGCGCCATCCTTAAAACCTTCATCAAGGAACGCACCGTCCTCTCCGGCTCCGCCGGCGGCGAGATCTCCGGACGCGGCGCCAAGACCGCCAAGGCCAAAAAGGCCAAATCCACTGTCGACGACGCCGTCGTCTTCACCGCTCAGTTCAAGGGCGGCGCCGTCGCCACCTTCGAGGCCACCCGCCTCTCCACCGGCGACAAGAACGGCAACCGGGTCGAGGTCCACGGCGAGTTCGGCGGACTCAAATTTAACTTCCAGCGCCTGGCCGAGCTTGAGTGGTATGACGCCACCCTCCCCGAGCGCGAGCAGGGATGGTCCACCATCAACGTTTCCAACGGCGGCGCCGGGCACCCCTACGCCGGCGCCTGGTGGCCCACCGCCCACGCCATCGGTTACGAACACGGCTTCATCAACCAGGTCGCCGACATGATGCACGTCCTCGGCGGCAAGAAGCCGGTGGCGCCCCTGCCCGATTTCAACGACGCCTACCAGACCCAGCGCGTGCTCGAAGCCGTCGTCCAGTCGGCGAAGAACCGCTGCCCCATTAAACTGTCCCAGATCAAATAACCTGTTGCACCGGCGGGGAGACCCCTGGCCTTTGGAGTAAGTCATGAAGATTGTGAAATACGGCGTCATCGGCGGTGGGGCGATCGCTCAGCGCCGCCACCTCCCCGAAGCCCACGACAACCCGCTCTCGACCGTGACCGCGATCGCCGACCCGGTGAAGCAGCGTGTGACGGAGCTGGCCGAGCAGTACGGCGCCGAGGCTTACACCGACTATAAGAAGATGCTCAAGGAAGCCGACGTCGACGCGGTCGTGGTCGCCGGGCCCAACAAGCTGCACGCCCCGATGACCATCGAGGCCCTCAAGGCCGGCAAGCACGTGCTGTGCGAGAAGCCTATGGCCACCACCCGCGCCGAGGCCAAAAAGATGATCGCCGCCTCCAAGGCCGCCCGGAAGCACCTCATGATCGGCATGAACCAGCGCCTCATGCCCCCCCACGTCAAGGCCAAGCAGATTCTCGACCAGGGCGCCCTCGGCAAGGTCCTCACCTTCGAGACCTCTTTCAAGCACCCCGGCCCCGACGGCTGGTCGGTCGACGGCGCCAAATCCTGGTTCTTCAAGAAGGACGCCGCCGCCATGGGGGTCACCGGCGACCTGGGCATCCACAAGGCCGACCTCATGCGGTTCCTCCTCGGCGAGGAGATCACCCGCGTCGGCGGGTTCATCGTCACCCGTGACAAGAAGCAGCCCAACGGCAAGCCCATCCCCCTCGACGACAACGCCTTCCTCACCCTCCAGGCCGCCTCCGGCGCCGTTGGGACGATGAACATCTCCTGGACCCACTACGGCGGCTACGAGGACAACGGCACCATCCTCTACTGCGAAAACGGCGTCATGCGCATCGGTCTCGACCCCGAGTACGGCGTCATCGTTAACTACGGCGATGGCCAGGAAGAGCTCCACAAGGTCGGCGAGGTCGCCACCAACGAGAAGCAGGTCGCCTCCGGCATCATCGATTCGTTCACCGACGCCATCATCCACCGCCGCAAGCCCGAGATCGACGGCCTGGAGGGTTACCGCGCCATGAACGTGATCGTCACCGCCGTGGAGGCCGCCAAGGAGGGCCGGATCAAGAAGGTCTCCCTCGCCTGATCGGCGCCCGCCGGACATAAGTCCGTGTGGCGTCGAGGCCTGCCCCGCACGCCGCGTTGGGTTTGACACGCGTCCTGAGCTGATTAAAGTAAAGGGCTCGTCGCCTTGGCGGCGGTTTGACATCTGGGAGCGTAGCTCAATTGGTTAGAGCACCGGACTGTCGATCCGGAGGTTGCGGGTTCGATCCCCGTCGCTCTCGTTGCCCGCAACCCGTGGTTTCCAACGAAACCGCGGGTTTTTTTATGCGCCGCCGTGGTCGACGTCTCTGTCGCCGCTTGACGATTAACGTTTTAAAAGAAACCGTGCCGAATCCAATCGGCCGCGTGGGGTCCGAGCACCAGCAGCCCGATGACCACGGCCCCGATCGCCGAGATCAACACCGCCCCCGCCGCCACGTCTTTCGAGTGCTTGATCAGAGGATGGAACCCGGGGGACGCCGCGTCCGCCAGGAACTCGAAGGCCGTGTTCAGGGCCTCGGCGGTCCAGACCGCCACGATCGCCAGGACCAGCCAGCACCATTCCGGCGCGGAGACGTCGAAGAACAGCCCCGCCGCAACGACGGCAACCGTCGCGCACGCATGGACCCATGCGTTGTGCTGTGATTTGAGCATGGTCCAGATGCCGACGAAAGCAAACCTGAAGCTTCGGATGCGGCCGGTGAATCGG
>JANQFR010000007.1 GCA_028277745.1 Phycisphaeraceae bacterium | reverse complement strand
AACGCCGACGGCTTGCCATCGGGCGTAGCGCCCTCGTGCTGGGAAGACGCGTTGTGGTGCTGGCCGGCGGCGTTCGAAGCGTTGTCCGGCACCACCGCCACCGGGGTGATCGGCTCGGGCTTGGCGGACCCGTTCGGAGACGGTTGCGCTGCGCCGGCCGGCTTGGGCGGCGGCGGCTCGGCGGCGGGCGGGGCCTGAGGAACAGCCGCTTCGCCCGAAACAGTCGGGCCGTTGCCCCCGGCCGTCGGCGCCGCGGCCGGCGCGTTCGCCGTCTCCGGAGCGGCCGCCTGCGTGACGTGTTCCGCCGCCGCGATGTCGATCGCCAGGTCCGGCGCCTCGCTCTCGACCGGATCAACCGGGTCGGACGGGTCTTGCGGCTGGTCTTCGTCAACGGTCACGGGCGTCTCGCCTTCGGGCTGTTCCGCCGGCTGTTCATCGACGGCGTTGTCGGTCGGCTCCTGCTCGTCGATCGGCTCCTGCGTCTGCTGGGGAGCGGGCTCGTTCTTACGCTTCGCCTCGTGGAGCGACTTCGCGAAATCCTCGGCATCGCCGGCGGCCGGGGGCGGCGCGTCGTTCGCCACGGGCCTGGCCACGGCCGTTTCACTTGGGAGGGGCAGGGTGATGTTCATACGCCGCCTCCGATCGACGCCGCGCGCATCGCGGAGGTGTCCACCCCGCGATCCCGCAGGGCTTCGAGCAGCATCGCGGCCTGCACGATCTCCTCTTGGGTCTTGAATTGCCGCAACACGGCGCCCGCCTTACGCAACTGCATCGCTCCTAAGTAATCCAGCACCTCGTCGGTCTTCCCTTGAGCAAGCAGGGCCTGGAACGCGCCCTTGGCCTGCTTGGGGCTGAGCTGTTCGTAGAACGCCACCGCCTGTTGAAAATCTTCACTCGTCCGTTTCTGCGTCTCGGCCTCGATCGTGTCCTGCAGCGCTTGGCGCTCGGCGTCGAGCTCGGCTTTCAGTTGGGCGATGACCTGCTTGCTGCTCTCGAGCCGACGACGGATCGCAGCCGACTCGGCGGTGAGGCGATCGAGCATCCGGGCCTGCAACTCGTTGGCCAGGTCCTCTTCGTCCAGCTTCTGCTCAAGTGTCCTTGCCCCGCCCGACACCGCCTCCAGCCGCGCCGCCTGGCGGGCCCGCTCGGCGGACTCGGCCTCGAGCTGGGCCTCCTCCTCCAGCCGAAGCCGCTCCTGCTCGATCGTCGGCGTGAACACCTCCACCACCTTCTGAAGCCGCTCGCGGCTCAGGCGTCCGCTCCCCCCCAGCCAGGCGATAAAGCCCCCCAGCACCAGAAGGTTCAGGATCAACACGACCAGGATGGCGAGGCCGACCTGTTTCACCGCCTCACCTCCGGCTCGATCATCGCCCGGATAAACTGCTGGGTCGACATCTCATCCAACGCGGCGCGCTCCGCGCGCTCCTGCTCGCGCCGCCACCGCCGCTCGTGCTTGTCGCGCAACAGCTCAAGCGCCTTGCGCCGATGGGTGGCGTCGAGCAGCTTCTCCCGCGCCTGCTGGATGTCCTTTTCCGCCTGCGCCAGCTTGTAAACGATCTGCCGGCCGCGGTTCTCGGCCTGCCGGCTGTAGCCCGCAAACCGCCCCACTTCCGACAGGTTCACCCGCCCCACCAGCGAGCCGGCCATGTCGTGCTTGGACCGGCGGATCGTCTGCTGGATCTGCTCCAACTGCTCCATGAAAATCATCCGCGAGCGCATGTGCATCGCCAGGTCGCGCTGCCGCTCGTCTTCGATCCGGCGGCGGTGGTTCAGCAGTGTCTGGTAGCGGAATTCAAACGTGGGCATAAGGTTTGCGCCTCAAGGCGGTCTAGCGCGGGGGCATCACAGGCGCCGCGGGTTTGGCGGCGCCGCCGAGTTGCTGTTGGGCGTCGCGGATGTGCTCGACCAGGGCCATGAGCTGGGCCTTGGTGCGTTGAAAGTCGCCGGCGCCTTCATGCTCGTTGCGGCCCTGCTGAAGCAGTTGATCGATCGCGGGCTTGCAGGCGATCGCCAGGTCAAAATCCGGGTTCGAGCCGGGCGCATAGGCGCCGATGTTGAGCAGGTCTTCGACCTGACGGTACGAGGCGACGAGCTTGACGACCTCGCGCCGGGCCTGTTGATGGTCGACGTGGGTCACGCTGTCGGCGCAGCGGCTGATCGAGGACAACACATCGATCGCGGGGTAGTGGCCGGCCTCGGCGAGCGACGCGGAGAGCTGGATGTGGCCGTCGAGCACGCCCCGGCAGGCGTCGGCGATCGGCTCGGTCATGTCGTCGCCCTCGACCAGCACCGAGTAGAGCCCGGTGATCGACCCCCGGCCGGTGCGGCCGCTGCGCTCCAGCAGCCGGGGCAGCATCGCGAACACGCTCGGCGGGTACCCCTTGGTCGCGGGCGGCTCGCCCGACGCGAGGCCCACCTGACGCTGCGCCTGGCAGAAGCGCGTCACCGAATCCATGATCAGCAGGACGTCGAGCCCCGAATCGCGGAAGTGCTCGGCGATCGCGGTCGCGACCTGCGCACAGCGGATCCGAAGCAACGCCGGCTCGTCACCGGTCGCCGCCACCACCACGCTGCGGGCCAGGCCCTCGGGGCCCAGCGTCACATCGATGAAGTCGCGCACCTCCCGGCCGCGCTCGCCGACCAACGCGATCACGCTCACGTCCGCCGCCGTCTGCTTGGCCATCATGCCCAGCAGGGTCGACTTGCCCATGCCCGGCGCCGCGAACACGCCGACGCGCTGACCCCGCCCGAGGCTGACCATCGCGTCGACTGCGCGCACGCCGGTCGCCAGCGGCTCGTCGATCAGCGGGCGGTCCAGCGGGTCGATCGACTCGGGAACCAGCTCACGCGTCACCGTGTCAGTCAACGCTCCCCGCCCGTCGATCGGCCGGCCCATGCCGTTGAGCACCCGGCCCAGCAGCGACTCGCCGACCCGCACGTAAGCCGTGTGATCGGTCGCCACCACGCGGTCGCCCGGGCGGATGCCGGCGGTTGAGCCCAGGGGCATCACGACCGTCTGGTGATCGGCGAACCCCACCACCTCGCCGTCCACCACGCTCCCCCGGTCGCGGTGCGACGCGATCCGCACCATCGCCCCCACCGGGGCCGGCAGGTCGTCGACCCGCAGCGCAAGACCGCGCACTTCCGACACCACGCCGCGCAATTCCAGCGGGGCGCAGCGATCCAACATCTCGATTTGTTCCGCCAGAACAGGCATACGGCATACTCCCCTGCGAACAGGATGCCAACCGGGTTCACACGTCGTTATCGGACGACTCGATCATCGGCTCCCCGTCCGCCGCGACGTCTTCCGACTCTTCGGGGAGGATCAACTCGACCACACGCTGCAACTGGGTGTCGAGCGTGGCGTCGATCTCGCCCTGGCCGTAGGACACGCTGCAGCCGCCGCGTGTGATCGTGTCGTCATCGATCAGTTCGATGTGCTCAAACCGGGCGAACTCGTTCATCAGCTGAGGCATCGCCTCGGTCAGCACCGGCCGGTCGGCGGGGTTGATCCGGACCGCCACGTCCATCGGGCGCAGCACCAGGGCGAGCGCGTTGGCCAGTTGATCGGCGATGACGGTTTCATCCACCTCGATCACGCGGTGCACCACCCGCTCCGCCAGCTTCAGGGCGAACTCGATCACGGACTGCCTCGCCTCGCGGTCCATCTGCGTGCGGTGCGCGTCCCACTGCTCAGCGACATCCGACCACGCGGTCTGCACCTGCTGCAGCTGCTCGGCCGCCTCCGCCAACGCCTGGGCGCGGCCCTGTTCGAGCCCCTCGTTCATCCCCTGCTCCAACCCCTCGGCCCGGCCCTGCTCAAAGCCCTGCCCCGAGGCGTTCTCGACGAGTTGGGCGGCTTTCTTCTCGGCGTCGGTGATGATGTTCGCCGCCTGCGCCTCGGCCTGCATCCGCAGCCGCGCCGCCTGCCGGCCCAGGTCGCCCAGGTCGAGCACCACCGCGTCCTTCATCGCCCCGGCCGTCTGGGTTTGTTTGAGTATGGGCATGGGTTTTTAGCCTTCAGCGGTTAGAACGCGCGGCAGAAGCCGGACCTGAGCGAAGCGAAGGTCCGGATCGATCGACAAAAACATCCGGACCTTCGCCTCGCTCAGGACCGGCTTCATCACAAAATCGATTGAATCATGTCTCACAAACGCTTTTAAGTTTTCCTTTGATAAATCTCACGCCAATCCAAATCCCATCTAACGGTTGAAAACTACACCACCACGTCGCTCTCGCCGCCGCGGCCGGTGATGATGATCTCGCCGGCGTCTTCCAGGCGGCGCACGATGTCGACGATTCGCTGCTGGGCCGCCTCGACGTCGCTGACGCGGACCGGGCCCATGTACTCCATATCTTCCTTGATGAGCGTCGCGGCGCGTTCGGACATGTTGCCGAAGATCTTGTCCTTGAGGTCGTCGCTCGCCGTCTTGAGCGCGAGGGCGAGCTCGTCGTTGTCGACCTCCTTGAGCACCGCCTGGATGCCCTTGTCGTCGACGAGGTTGATGTCCTCGAACACGAACATGAGCCGGCGGATCTCTTCGACCAGGTCGGGGTCCTCGGCTTCGAGGCCCTCCATGATGCTCTTCTCCGTCGTACGATCGACGAGGTTGAGCATCTCGGCCACGGTCTCGACGCCGCCGATCTTCTCGAACGACTGGTTGAGCATGTTCGCGAGGCGCGACTCGAGGCCGGTCTCGACCTCCTTGATCACCTCGGGGTTGGTCTGCTCCATGTTGGCCACCCGCTTGACGACCTCGATCTGCTTGGGGGTCGGCAGCCCCGCGAGGATCTCCGAAGCCTTGTGGAACGCCAGGTGCGACACGATCAAGGCGATCGTCTGCGGGTGCTCGTCCTGGATAAACGTCAGCAGGTTGGTGGCCTCGGCCTTCTGGAGGAAGGCGAAGGGGGTCTTGCGGACCTGCTGGCTGATCTGCTGGAGGATGCGCTCCGCTTCTTTGGGGTCGAGGCTCTTGGCCAGCAGAGCGCGGGCGTATTCCAGCCCGCCGGCGCTGGCCCAGGTGGACGCGACCGCGAGGTCGTAAAACTCCGCGAGCACCGCGTTGCGCAGGTCCGCGTCGATCTCGCCCATCCCCGCGATCTCACGCGTGACGTCCTCGACCTTCTTGGCCGTCAGCGACGTCAGCATCGCCGCCGAGGCTTCCTGATCCAGCGCCAGCAGCAGGATCCCGGCCTTACGCAGGCCCGAGAGGTCTTCGAGCGTTTCCTTCTTGGCTTCGGCGGTTCTGGGCATGGGTCACGGTCACGGGTCAATAGTCATCGGCGCCCACCCACTTGCTGAGGATATGGCTGGCCTCGGACGGGTTGGCTTTGATCAGTTCGCTGATCTGCTCGGCCATGTGCCGGCTCTTGAGCTCGTCTTCGTCCAGCTCCAGACCCTGCATCGAGGATTCCTGCTCCTCGACCTCGCCGACCAGGTCGTCTTCCGACGGCAGCGTCGGCGGGACGCCCGCCAGCTCCTCCACCGACGGCAGCGACTCGGGCTGCGTCGCCTTCCGCACCATCCCCAGCATCAGCGCCAGGCTGAGCAACGCCAGCAGCGTCACCCCGACCGGGCCGACCCAGCCGGAGCTGACGATCGACTCGAAGCCCGACGCCGGCGCCACCCCCGCGATCGCCGGCAGCACCGTCTCGTCGGGGATCATGTGGGCCGCGATCACCCCCGTCGACTCGGCCGCGATCAGCGGCTCGATCTGGGCCTCGATCTTCTTGAGCTGCCGGTCCACCACCGGCTGGAGCTGCTCATCGGTCGGCTGGGCCACGTCGGGGTTGGCGGATTTGAAAAGACTGACGAAATAGCCGCGGGGCACGTTCACCGTGACGTTGATCTGCTGGGTGTTCAGGCCGGTGCGCGTGATGTGGCTCCGCTTGACCAGCTGCTTGTCGCCGAACTCGGACTCCGTCTCGTTGAGCGTCTCTTCCGACCCCGACGCGTTCGCGCCGTTGATGTCCATGCCGGTGTTGGGGCGCACCCCCGGCTCGCCCTGCTGGGCGATGTTGCGGCTGATCCGTTCGATCACGTGCTCACGCCGCAGCGGCTCGGTCTTGCTGTAATCGAACTGCTCGTCCTGCTGCTTGTGGATCGTGTCGGTGCGCACGTTGACGGCGACGATGACGTTGGGGATGTAGCGCAGCAGCCGCTCGATCTGTTCTCGCTTCTGCCGCTCCAGCCGCTCGACCAGCTGGATCTTGTCGGTCGGCAGGACGTCGTCGCGGTCCCGGACGGTGTGGGTCTGGCCGGTGTTGGCGTCGACGACGCTGACGTCCTGGGGCTTCATCTCCGCGACCGAGCCGGCGACCAGGGCCGCCACCGCGGGGACGATCGGCTTGACGCTGCGCGACCCGTCCAGCGCGACCGAGACCGACGCGCTGGGCCGGTCGAACGTGTGGCCGAACCCCTTGTCCTGCGGCATGGAGATCACCACGTCCGCCATGCGCACCCCGCGCATCTTGCGGATGATGTTGGCCAGCACCGTCTGTTTCGCGATCAGGTACGCCCGCTCGCCCTGCTTGTCGGTGGTCCAGGGCGACTGGTTGACGATCATGGCGTTGAACGCCGCCGACGCGTCGTCGGTGAGCAGGTCGCCCTGGACCAGCAGCGCGATCGCCTCGTTCTGCTGCGCCACGGGCACGCGCAGCTGCCCGCCTTCGATCCGGGCGTCGATCCCCGCCGCGTTGAGGCGGGTCCGCACCTCGTCCACCCGGCCGGACGCGAACTGGCTGATCACCACCGTCTCGGGCTGCGAGGCGTACCACAGCAGCATGCCCAGCGCCATCACGCCGATCACCATCAGCGAGATGATGAACCCCTTCTCCGCGCGGGTCAGGCCCTCGAGGGCCGCGCGGATCTGGGTCCAGGAGCGTTTGAGAACTTCCATCGTTCGGCCTCCATGCCGGGGCGTCCGCCGCGGGCGGTCTTCCGCTGGCCGTCAAGAATCCGCTTGACGGCCGGCGTCCGCGGCGCGCCGCCCTTACCTTACACGCGTATCTGTTTCACCTCTTCATAGGCGTTCATCAGTTTGTTGCGCACCTGCAGCAGCGTCTGGAACGCGATATCCGCCTTCTGCTTGGCGATGAACACCGCGTCCATGTCGTCGCGCTTGCCGCTGACCAGGTCCTCGATCGCCATGTCCGCGTCCTGCTGCAGCCGGTTCACCTGCTCGATGTTTTTCATCAGCACGTCTTTGAACGACGGCCCCTCCGGCGGCTGCGGGCCGGCCGGCGCGCGCGGCACGACCTGCCCCGCGTTGCCCGCACCGTTAATCAGTCCTAAAGGGTCTGCCATATCAAGTCATCCCATTACGCGAGCAGTTGCAGGCTGCTGCGGATCATGGCCTTGGTCGCCTCGGCGGCGGTGATGTTGGCCTCGTAGGCGCGGCTGGCCTCGAGGGCGTTGATCTGCTCGGTCGCCGGGTTGATGTCAGGGTAGTACACGTAGCCGTTGGCGTCGGCGAACGGGTTCTGCGGCTCGAACACCGGCTTGAACGCCGGCTGCTGGAGGATCTCCGCGACGTGGACCCCGGGCCCGCCATGGCCGTCGCCCTGGGCGAAGACCGGGATGCGGCGCCTGAACGGGTCGTACTCGCCCTGCTCGTTCGTGATCGCGTTGGACCCCGCCACGTTGGCCGAGATCGCCTCCATGCGGACACGCTGGGCGACGAGGGCCGAGGTCGAGATGTCGAGTGAGCCGAACATATCAAAAGCGTCCCATCATCCGCCCCGGCCGCGCCCGGGGCGGGTCATTCATACGCGTTCGCGGATCGCGGTCCTGAGCATTTCGAACTGGTTGCGGAGCATGTCGACGCCCGCGTTGTGGGTCATGGTGTTTTCAACGAGGTTCTGCATGATGCGTTCGAGGTCGCGGTTGTTCTGGTCGTGGAACAGGATGTTCTCGTCCATCCGGGTCGCCCTCACTTCGACGCGGCCGTCCTTGAAGGAGAGCTGGTCGGTGTCGCGCACGTCCAGCTCCCCGCGGGTCGGGTTGGGACGCCGGCGGCGGCTCTCGACCGCGTCGCGGAGCGTCGCCTGGAACGACGCGGGGTCGAGGTCGCGCGGCTTGAAGAAGGGGGTCGACAGGTTCGCCACGTCATCGACCAGCACCTTGTGCCGGGCGCCGGTGAACTGGACCAGCCGCTCAAGCGCGGGCATCGCTCCGGAATCGAGCAGTCCTTGGATCATTCGGGCAACTCCGTCCCTGTTGTCGCGCCGGCGCTCCGCCGGCCGAAAAGAACCGTGCAAATCCGATGCCCGCCCCAACCCGACGCTGACGCTTCGCTGCGCGGCGCCGCGGGCCCGATGCCGCGCAACCCCTGCGCTTCCGTCGCGCAAAAACTGCGCCCCACACGCCGGCGATCAGATGGATTGCGCGACAAGATTCTGCTCCTTCCATTTCTTGAGCTTGAGCCCCAGCGTGCGCACGCCGATCCCCAACGCCTCGGCCGTCTTCTGGCGGTTGCCCCCGAAGTGGCCCAGGGCCCGGATGATCTGCTCGCGCTCGACCTCCTCCAGGGGCTTGACCGACGAAACCGCGTCCGCGCGGGTCATGCCCCCGACCGTGATCGGCGGCAACTGCGGCGGAGGCCCGCCCGCCTCCCCGGCCGGCCGCGGCGCCGGCGGCAGCGCCTCCAGCCCCATCAGCCAGGGCTGGATCAGCCCCGCCTTGATGATGTTGCCCCGGCACAGGACACTGGCGCGCTCGCAGATGTTCTGCAACTCCCGCACATTGCCCGGCCAGGCGTACGCCTGCATCAACGCGATCGATTCGTCGTCGAACCGCTTGGGGTCGCGCCCCTCACGCAACGCCACCTTCTGCAGGAAATGCTCCACCAGCAGCGGGATGTCCTCGACCCGCTCGCGCATCGGGGGCAGGTGGATCGGCAACACGTTCAACCGGTAATACAGGTCCTGCCGGAACTCTCCCGCGGCCACGCTGCGGGTCAGGTCGCGATTGGTCGTGGCGATCACGCGGACATCGACGGTCTGCGAGACGCTCGAGCCGACGCGCTCGAACTGGCCTTCCTGCAAAACGCGCAGCAGCTTGGCCTGCAGCTTCGGGTCGATCTCGCTGATCTCGTCGAGCAGCAGCGTGCCGCCGTCGGCCAGCTCAAACCGGCCCTTGCGCAGGGCGTCCGCGCCGGTGAACGCCCCCTTCTCGTGGCCGAACAGCTCCGACTCCAGCAGGTTGGCCGAGAGCGCGGCGCAATTGAGGCAGAGCATCACCCGCTCGCGGCGGGGGGAATGCGCGTGGAGGGTGCGGGCGACCACTTCCTTGCCGGTGCCGGACTCGCCGGAGATCATCACCGTCCCGTGCGACCCGCCGATCTGGTGGATCTGCTGGGCCACCCGCCGCATCGCCGGGGAATGACCGACCAGCGACGGCGCCTCCTCCAGGTTGCGGGCGTTCGATTTGAGGACCGCGTTCTCATTGACCAGCTGGCGGTGCTCGACCGCGCGGCGGATCACCATCACGAGCTGCTCGCCCTCAAACGGCTTCTGCACAAAGTCGAAGGCGCCGTGCTTCATCGCGGCGACCGCGTCGTTGATGCTGCCGTACGCGGTCATCAGAACGACGGGGAGCTGATCGTCGGCGCGTTTGAGTTCGGCGAGCAGTTCGAGGCCGTCCATCTCGGGCATCTTCAGGTCGGTGATGACCGCCGCGGGGCGGTGCTTGGCGACCATGCCGAGGGCGGCTTTGCCGTGATGGGCGACGACGATGGCGTACCCGGCGCGTTGGAGGATGGCGCCGACCGAGTCGCGCATCATCTGCTTGTCGTCGACGACGAGGATTTTGGGCGGATGGCTGCTCATGCGGCGACTCCCGAGGGCACCGCCGGGGGCTCGGCCGCCGCCGCCGGTCGGGCCGGCAGGCTCAGCGTGAAGACCGCGCCGCCGCCGGGCGCGTTGCGGACGGCGATGGCGCCGCCGTGAGCGTCGACGATGCGGTGGACAATCGCCAGGCCCAGACCGGTTCCCGTGTTGCGTGTGGTGAAAAACGGGTTGAAGATGCGGTCGACCGTGCCGCCGTCGATCCCCGGCCCGGTGTCGGACACCGCCAGTTCCACGCCGTCGCCTTCATCCCCGGCGACAAGCGTCAGCCGGCGCGGCGCGGCGTGAGGCGCCATCGCGTCCACCGCGTTGCGGACCAGGTTCAGCAGCGCCTGGCGCAGCAGGTCGGGGTCGGCGTGGAACGCCAGGCTGTCGTCCGCCTCGCACACGACCTCGACCCCGGCCGCGTCGATCGCGGGCCGGTGGGCCTCCACGACCGACGCCAGCAGGCCCGCCGCCGGGGTCAGCCGCGGCTGGGGCTTGAACTCCCGGGCGAAGTTCAGGACGTCGCAGACGATGGCGTTGAGCCCGCGCACCGCCGCCTCGATCTTGCGGGTGTTCTCGATCGCGATGTCCGGCCGCGGGTCAAACGACAGGTCCTCGACGACCATCCCCGCGTAGAGCTGGATGGCGGCGAGGGGGTTGCGGATCTCGTGGGCGATGCCCGCGGCCATCTCGCCCAAAGCGGAGAGCCGCTTGGAGCGTTCGAGCTGGGCGTTGGTGGACGCCAGCTCGCGCCGCAGGCGCAGCACCTCCTGCTGCAGGGTCTCGTGGCTGCGCTGGAGACGGTCGGTCACCTCGTTGTAGGCGCCGATGATCTGCGCAAGGTCGTCGAGCCTGGGCTCGGGCTTGGCGGCGACATGGTCCGGTGGCGGGGTCATGCGAACACTCAACCTTGCTGATCGGCGAAACGGGGCGCGGGGCGGGCGGCGACCTTGTAGGCGTTGAGCGCCCCGCCGGCGTGGGCGGTCTGCTGGAGTTCCTCGCCCACCTTACGCTGCGCCTCCTGGAGCGAAGCGCGGGCCTTCTCATCCTGCCGGAGGATGTCGGCGAGCATCGCGTCGACCTCGGCGATCAGCTCGCGGGCCCGGCGGCGGTCGCCGTCGGGCAGCCGGCCGGTGTGCTGCTCCCAGTCCTGGCGGAACGGCGTGAGGTCGGCGCTGACCCGGCCGAGGCTCTCGATCACCGCCTGCCGCTGCGACAGCACGCCGAGCAACGCATCGGTCCGGCCTTCGGCGATGTGTCCCATCTGATCGTCGCTGAGCCGCTTCAACTGGAGGTAAAGGTCGTGCTGCCGGGTCAACAGCGCGATCAAGGCCGGGGGCTCTTGCTGGCGGGGGGCGATGGTGGTGACGGTCATCCTTGACCTTTCGAGTAAAACGCGACGTCCTGTCGCATCGGGCCGGCGCGCGCGGCCCGCCGCGGAGGTTATCGGCCGCGCCGGGCGGAATTCTTTACCCGAAACCGGCAGAAAATCGCTTGATGGCGCAAGACTTGCGCCATCTCGCCTCAGCGGGCGTCGGCGCCCGCGAACAGGTCCAGCTCACTGGTCCACCGCAGCCAGTCCTCCCAGTGCTCGCGGGACATCGGCAGCGACGGGTCATCGAACTTCTCATCCGGGATCCGCTTGAGCTGCCACAACGCGTGGTCGTTGGCGACCTTGGCCTCCTGGAACTGACCCAGCTCGCAGCGGGCGTTGACGATCTGGACCAGCGCGACCATCGACGCCGGATCGTGCTCCCAACGCCGGGCGGCCGTGTCGTAGAGCTTGATCGCCTGCTCGTAGCGCTGGCGGTCAAACGCGCAGTCGGCCTGATAGAAATACGCGTTGCGGAGGTACAGCCGCTCCAGCGGGGTGAGCGTCGCGGGGTTGCGGGCCTCCAGCTCGTTGAGGGCCTGGTTGTAATACATCTGGGCCTGCTCGAGGCGGCGGTTGCGCTCGGCCATGAGCGCGATCTGCTCGCTGTTGGACATCCGCGAAGCCAGCTCACGGTCGAGCGTCGGGACCGACTTGCGATAGGCGTCGGCGAGCAGGAACCGCAAGGAGGGGCCCTCGGGCGAGTCGTCGGCGTAGCGGGTGACCGCCTCGGTCAGCCGCTCGATCGCGGGCACGGCATACGCCCCGTCGTCCTCGCTCATCCGGTACAACAGCTTGCCCAGCTGAATCAGCGCATCCTTATATTGCTGCGACTCGGGCGTGATCGCGGGGTGGTCCTGAACCACGCGCTCCAGCCCCCGCACCGCCGCGTCCTTTTCGTCCATCGCCATGTACGCCTGCGCGAGCGGGACGAGGCTGTCGTAGGTCTCGGGGGCGTGGGGGTGGTCCTTGACCATTTGCAGGAACAGCGTGATCGCCCTCTCGAACTGCCCGCTGGCCATGTACGCCTTGCCGAGGTGGTTGGTGGCGCGGAGCCGCAGCGGGTCGCTCTTGCGGTATTCGACGAAATCGCTGTAGGCCTCGATGGCCTGGTCCCAGTGCTGGGCCCGGTCGTAGTTGCGGGCCGCGCGCCACAGCGACAGGCCGTGGGCGTCGTCCTGGCTGCGGGTGACCATCTTGCTGTGGAGCAGGTAATAATCGGCGGACTTGGCGAAATGGGCGCTCGCCTGCTGGTTGGCCAGCCGCGTGGCCCGGACATCCTCGGCCGCCTGGCTGCCGGTCTTCATCGGGTCGCGCTGCGCCGCTTCGGTGGTGCGCGCCTCGGCGATCGCCTCGTGCGTCACCGCCAGGTTCAGCACGAGGTCCGCCGGCAGCTTGGGCTGATACATCGGAAGCAGCAGCTCGAGCATGTCCAACGCCAGCTCATCATCGCCCCGGTCGCGGGCGTGGTCGATGTGCGAACGTACGGTCTGCGTCAGCGTCTGCCGCCGCGGATCGGTCGGGCGCGACTTCTCGCTCAACTCGGCCACGGCGAGGCGGAAGTGCCCCAGGGCCTCGTTGTAAGCGCCCAGCCGGGCCTGGCTGTCGGCCGCGCCGATCAGCGCGTCGGGGAAGGTCTTGGGGTTCGAGGGGTGGTTGCGGACCGCGTGGGAGAACAGCTCCAGCGCCACGCCGACGTTGTCCCGGCCCGACCGCGCCAGGGCCAGCTGCCCCAGGCCCACGAGGATCTCGGCGTTGAGCGGGTCGGCCGCCTCGAGCCACTGCTGGGCGAGCTGGTACCAGCGCTCCGCGTCGTCGAACGACCCCTCCATGTGGTAGGCCCGGGCGAACTGCACCATCAGGGGAGCGAGGCGGCGGTCGTCGGTCTCGTTCTTGAGGCGGGTCAGCCGCTTGAGGAGGAACGTGATCGCGCGCTGCGGGTCGCCGGCCTCCAGCATGAGCTGAGCCTGGACGCCGGTGACCCAGATGTCCTGGTCCAGCCGGGCGTCGCGGTCGGTCTCGCCGGCGATCTCCTCGCGGAACCGCAGGATCAGCGGCGCCAGCCGGCCGCCGGGGTCGCGGCCCCCGCTCATCTGGCGGTGCTCGATCAGCGACCGGATGACCAGGTAGCGCCGCCGGGCCGGCTCATCGCGGAGCTGATCGATCATGGTCAGCGCCTCGTCCTCCCGCCCCAGGGCCACCAGCGTCTGGGCGTAGCGCCGCCGCGAGAGCGGATCGATCTCGCGGCCGAATGTCTCGGAGCGGTCGTAGTATTCGAGGACGCGGCGGTTGTTGGCGTCGACGATTTTGGTCGCGGCGTTGCCGTTGGCCTTGTTCTGGAGGAAGTTCAGGTCGCCGTAGTATTGCCAGAACCGCGCTCGGTCCGCGTCGACCGCGGCCGGGTCGTCGAGCGAGGCGCCGATCTCGTCGAGCTTGGCGTGCGCCTCCTCCAGGTTGCCGGCCTTGAGGTACATCCCCACGGTGGTCAGCGCGTCGGGGAAGTTGTGCTCGGGCCCATCGGCGGCGAGGGCGAAGTACATCCCGGTGGCGAACAGGCCCATCCCCAGGAGCAGGACGGGCAGGTGCCAGACCTGGGACCACGACAGCTCATCCAGCGGGCTCCGCGCGGGTCGGGGCGCGGCGAGCTCTTCCTCGGGTTTGGGGGAAACGGTCTGGGCCATCGCGCGTTATCGCCGGGTCACGCCGCGGGGACGGGGTCGTCCTGGGCGTCGAGGAGGCGGCGGATCTCGTCCACGGTGTGCCGCTTGCGCAGCGCCATGATCCGGGCGAGCCGGCCGAACGTGGATTCATCATAAAAACGGTGCCCCCCCGCGGTCCACCCCGCGGAATGGATCAACCCCCAACGCGTGTAGTTGTGCAGCGTCTGCCGGGTGAGCCCGGTGAACTGCACCAGTTCGCCGATCTTGTAGCGTTTGGGCGGGATCGGCAGCCCGGCGTACCGGGCGGCGTCGGTGAAGGGGATCGGGGGCGGGACGGCTGCGGACATCGGGCGCTCCTGCATCGGGTTTGACGTTTGGACGTATCGTCAAACCCGCCGGCCCCGCTTGAACTTATCGGGCGCGTGGGGAAGCCCGGGGATTGCAATCCCCGGGCTTCGGACGTGTCCGGCGCTAAACGCACGGATCGCCCTATGGCCCCTTCCGGTCCATCCGCCATCAACCTTCTGCCATTCTCCCCTACGCCGCCGACTGCTTCGCCTTGGCCCGGCGTTGCAGTTCCGCGTCGATGAACCCCTGCAGGTCCCCGTTCATCACCGTCTGCGGGTTACCCACCTCGTAGCCGGTGCGGTGGTCCTTGACGCGGTTGTCGTAGAACACGTACGAGCGGATCTGCGTGCCCCAGCCCATGTCGAGCTTGCCCCCGGTCGCCGCGTCCAGCTCGGCGGCCTTCTTCTCCTCCTCCAGCAGCTCCAGCCGGCCGCGGAGGATCGACATCGCCTGCTTCTTGTTCTGCTCCAGCTTCCGCTCCGCCGAGCAGACGACCATGATCGGCTCGGCCATCTCCGGCGTCTTGTAGACCAGCCGCACCGCCGTCGCGAGCTTGTTCACGTTCTGCCCGCCCGGGCCCGACGACCGCGCGAACGCCTCGGTCGTCAGACAGCTCTCGTCGATCTCCGCGCCGCTGTCCTCGGGGAACTCGGGCACCACATCCACCGCCGCGAAACTCGTCTGCCGCTTGCCCTGGGCGTTGAACGGCGACACCCGCGCCAGCCGGTGCGTGCCCCGCTCCGCCGACAGGTAGCCGAACGCCATCGGCCCCTTCACGTACAGCGTCACGTCCTTCAGCCCCGCCTCCTCGCCGTGCGTCTTGTTCACCTCGCTGACGTCCCAGCCCATCTTCTCGAAGTAATACAGGTACATCCGCATCAGCATCTCGGTCCAGTCCTGCGCCTCGGTCCCCCCCTCGCGGGAGTAGATCGACACGTAGCAGTTGCGGCTGTCGTACTTGCCCGAGAGCAGGCTCAGCGTCTCGATCCGGTCCAGCTCCGCCATCAGCGGGTCGATCTGCGCGTCCGCCTCGACCCGGCTCTCCTGGTCGTCGGCCTCCTCGGCCATGTCCCACAGCAGCACCGTGTCGTCGATCTGCGACGCGATCTTCTTCACCGGGTCGGTGATCGCCTTGATGCTCTTGAGTTCCGAAACCACCGCGTTGGCCTGCTCCTGGTTGTCCCAGAAGTCGGCCCGGCCCATCTCGGCCTCCAGCTCCCCCAGACGCTCGATCTTGCGGTCGTAGTTAAAGAGAGTCGCGGATGGTTAAGATCCGCGCCTCGAGCTCTTTCATGAGAGCGGGGATGTTTTCGTGCATGGCGCGGGATTATAGCTTCCGCCGGGCCGCCCCGCTGTGCGATAATGCCCGCGATGCCCCGACTCGTGTTCACCCCGCACCTCGACCGACACATCGACGCCGCGCCCCGCCGCGTCGACGGGCCGACCCTTGCCGACGCCCTCCGCAACGGACTCGATGAACAGGCCCGGCGATACATCCTCGACGACCAGGGCGCCCTGCGCAAACACATCGCCGTCTTCATCGACGGCGCCGCCGCCCGCGACCGCCAACGCCTCACCGACCCGCTCGACAACGATGCCGAGGTCTATATCATGCAGGCGCTCTCAGGGGGATAAACCCATGCCCGACCGGCTCCTCGTCGCCACCCGAAAAGGACTCTTCACGCTCGAACCCATCAAGGGCCAGTGGCGCATCGTCGCCGCCGCCCATCTTGGGGTCGAGGTGAGCGCGGTCCTCCACGACCCGCGCACCGGCCGGCTCTTTGCTGCGCTCGACCACGGCCACTTCGGCGCCAAGCTCCAGCGCTGCGACGGCCACGGCGATCCGTGGCGCGAAGTCCCCGCCCCCGCCTATCCCCCCAAGCCCGACGACGCCCCCGACATCCGCGAACCCATCCGCAACGCCCCCGTCCCCTGGGACGTCAAGATGATCTGGTCCCTCGACCACGGCGGCGACGACCAGCCCGGCCGGCTCTGGGCCGGCGTCATCCCCGGCGGGCTCTTCCGGTCCGACGACCACGGCGACTCCTGGACCCTCAACATGCCCCTCTGGAACGAGCCCGACCGCGCCAAGTGGTTCGGCGGCGGGTTTGACCTGCCGGGCATCCACTCCGTCCTCGTCGACCCCCGCGACAGCAAGACCGTGCGCGTCGGCGTCTCCTGCGGCGGGGTCTGGGAGTCCCATGACGACGGCGAGAGCTGGGCCCTCTGCGCCGACGGCATGCACGCCGCCTACGTCCCGCCCGACAAGGCCGGCGACCCCGCCCTCCAGGACCCCCACCGCGTCGTCCAGTGCCCGGGTCAGCCCGACACGTTCTGGACCCAGCACCACAACGGCATCTTCCGCTCCACCGACGGCTGCGCCTCCTGGCGCGAGGTCACGCCCGTCGCGCCCTCCTCCTTCGGCTTCGCCGTCGCGGTCCACCCCGACGACGGCGACACCGCCTGGTTCGTCCCCGCGGTCAAGGACGAGATCCGCATCCCCGTCGACGGCCAACTCGTGGTCACCCGCACCCGCGACGGCGGCCAATCGTTCGACCAGCTCACCGCCGGCCTGCCCCAGGACCACGCCTACGACCTGGTGTTCCGCCACGCCCTGGCGATCGACCCCGCCGGCCAACGCCTGGCCTTCGGCAGCACCACCGGCAACCTGTTTATCAGCGAGGACCAGGGCGATCACTGGACCCACGTCCACGCCCACCTCCCCCCGGTGTACGCGGTCCGCTTCGCCTGACCGCCCCGGCCACGCTGGAAAAACACAAACCCCGGAATGTCAAAGAACGAGCCGGACGCGTAGCGCGCCGGCTCTATATGTTAGGTTTTTGATTGTGTTCTGTCAAGCCTCGTATCGCTTGCAATCGAGGGGGGGGGGAGGGGGATGAACCGCAGAGGCGCGGAGGACGCAGAGGGGGAAAAAGCAAGGCCAAGGCGGGCGGCGGTATGCTGGAGGACACGTATGGCGGTCTTGATTGAAGGGATTTCGGTGGTGGCTCGTCGGCGGGCCTTGGCGACGAAGTTCGAAGGCGGCTGGGAAGGTTTCCTGCGGGCCGTGCCGAACCGGACGCTCTGCGTTGATGAGGGGCTGGCGCGGGTGGGTTTCATGAGCCCGGAGGACGCCCGGGTGTTTGTGGAGCAGTTGACGGGAGGCGGGCTGGAGCATCTGCGAGACGGGATATGCGTAGACCTGTCGGTGGTGGAACAGGATCTGGAGCCGAGCCGGCCGACGCCGTGGCTGGTGTGCGGGACGGTGACGTGCGGCTTGTCCGAGGCGGCGGCGGCCTGGCTGGCGGGGGAAGAGCCGGGGGAACTGGCGGTTCCCGAGGGGTGGACGCAGGAGGGGGCGCAGGATCGTTTGCAGCACCTGACGCTGGAGGACGTGGCGCGGCGGCTTGTCTACCTTCGGCACGACGCGGGCCTGGACGTGTTTCAGGACCGTGAGAGCGGCCGGGAGCTTTACTTGGGGCGGACAAGCAAGGACACGGGCTCTTCGGCGGTGAAGTTTCGCCTGAAGGGGATTTGCCGGGAATTGCTGGCCCTGGAGGCGGAACTCGGCGCGATGCCGGCATCGGGCGACGAATCGGGCGCGGGGTCGATTCTTCAGCGATTTGAAGACGAACTCGAGCCGGAAGCCCGACGGATCGCCGACAGCCCATGGCACGCGGAGGATGCGTATGCGCAGTATGTGCACGGCCTGGCGTTGCGGATGCTCAAGCGTTGGGAGGACGCCGAACGTGCGTATCGCCGCGCATACGTGCTCCACCCCAAGGCGTTGCAACCGTTGCTGGAACTGGTGCTGTGCTTAGGAAGCCAAGGCCGGGGACGCGAGGCGCTGCCGTTTGCAGAGAAGGCGGTGCAACTGGACCCCACCCATGTCGGGGCGCTGGGCAATCTGGCGGCTTGCCTCTTGGAGAACGAAAAGATCAAAGACGCGGCAAAGGCGGTTGATCGGGCGCTGGCGCTGGACCCGACGGATGAGATCAACCTGCGCATCAAGAAAATGATTCACCGCAAACGGCGGCGTTGGTGGAAACTGCGCTGACGGCACGGCCGCGCTGTATGACCCGTGGTGGAAGCGGTTTGAGCAGTGGGAGAATCGAAGGCGACAGGCCCGTGGTCGAGACGACATGACGCCGAGGGCCAAACAAGTATGCCAAACCATCGTGGTCATGCAGTCTCGATTGTCATAGGACTCCTTTTATGCGTCCTGTCCGCGGTGCTTGTTACTTTGGGTGTTGTCATCCCTACCGATACGGAGCCGTGGCGTCTTTTTGTGGTGGCTTCAATTAATGGGGTCGGTTTATGGCTATGCCTCCGGGGGCTTGGCGATCAGAAAACGAAGTGGCGCCGCGTCAGCTCGTCCGGGTTTGCGGTTGGGACCGCGGCGATCATTCTCCTTTTCATCCTCCTGATCGGGCATTACGTTTCGTCATCCAATCCGACACATCTGAGGCATGGAGCGGCCGGCGTTGATCGCGCCGGAGCCCCGCATGCGCATGCGGGGCTTAGAGTCGCGCGCTGCACTTGCCTATGGAGACACGGCTGGCGCGGGGCGGCGGAGCAGAGGTGAAAAGCCCGCCGGCCGCGTGGAAGCGGACGGCGGGTACGGCCCCCGGGGCGCGTATGCGGCGTGGCTCTCCCCGGAAAGGAGCCGCGCGCCGGCCGGGCGTCACCCGGGCGTAAAAAGACCCGGACCGGTCCGGCGAGGCGTCCGAGGCGTCGGCCTCAGGCGGAGCGGAGCGGCAAAGCCGGGACGTTGCGGATGGGGCATGTGCGGTCAACCCTGAAACCCGGTGAAGTGCGGCCGGCCCCACGCCGGCCTTTTTCTGCTACGCTCATCGGTCATGCCGGGTTCATCGAAATCCATAAAAAAACACGCCGCCCTCGCGCTCGCCTTGCTGATCCCCATCCCGACCGTGGGCACGGTCGCGGCCCTGTGGGTCTGGCCGGGCGCGGTCGGCCAGGGGATTTACTTCGCCAGCAAGGTCCTCCTCGCCGTCTTCCCGGTGGCGTGGCACGTGCTGGCGGACCGCCAGCGGATCAGCTGGTCCAAGCCGACCCGCGGCGGGTTCGTTACCGGCGTCGTCTCCGGGCTGCTGATCGCGGCGGTGATCGTCGCCAGCTACGAGTGGCTCGCTCACCGCTGGATCGACGCCGAGGTCTTCCGCGACAAGGCGGCCCAGAACGGCCTCGACTCCCCGAGCCGGTACATCGCGTTTGCGGGCTTCATCCTGCTGCTCAACGCGCTGATGGAAGAGTACGTCTGGCGGTGGTTCGTCTTCCGCAAGTGCGAGGCGCTGCTGAGCGGCGCCCGGCACGTCGGCGCGGCGGCGGTGATCCTCGCGGCGGCGTTCTTCACCATCCACCACGTCTTCGCCCTCAAGGCGCAGTTCGGCTGGACCGTCACCGTGATCGGCTCGCTGGGGTGTTTCGTCGGCGGCGCGTGGTGGTCGTGGATGATGCTCCGCTTCGGCTCGATCTGGCCGGGCTACGTCAGCCACGCGCTGGTCAACATCGGCATGTTCATCGTCGGCTGGCGCGTGCTGTTCGGGTGAACGACGTGGCTGAATGGTTGGCATATGTGTTTCTGGTTCGCGCTGCTGGTGCATTGCACCTGAAATGATTATTAGCCCCCGGCTTTGCCGGGGGGATTGCTTGTCAACACAACCCCCGGGCAGAGCCCGGGGCTAACGGAAAGAACCAGGTGCAACGCACCACGACAATGTTCTCGGTGTCCTCTGTGGTGAGTTCCGCGGGGTCCGAAAAAAATGGCCGGTGACTCCCTGGTACGGCTACAGCCGGCCCTTTGAATGTCCGATACCCATGCAGATAGACGGTCCGGCCACATCGAGCCCCGCGACGGAACCGGCGCCATGCGATACATCGACGACTCGGACATCCTGGCGACGCTGACGCCTGAAGCGATGGAGGAGCCTGTTGGGCCGACGCCGATCAACCTGTCGGGGGTGCGGGTGCTGGTGATCGACGACACGCCGACGGGCAAGTTCGCGGTCGCGGGAACCCTGTCGGCGGCGGGGGCGGAGATCGTGTTCGCCGACAGCGTGCAGGCGGCCCGGCCGATGGTGCGGTCGGCGGCGGACCGGGGCGGACCGTTCGACCTCGCGACCCTTCGTGACGAGCTGAACCCGACCCCCGCCGCCCCCGGGGCGACGCTCCGCCGCTGCGGGCACGTCGGCCCGGTCCTGGTGGTCGACGACCGCCTGCTGGGCGACCGCGTCGGGCTGCTCCGCCGGGCCGCCGAGTTGGCGGCGACCGAGCCGCCGGACCAGACGGCGCCGGTGGGCATCGCGAGCGACCTCGCGGTGTATCCCCAGCTCCGCGGCTTCCTGGACCACTTCATCGGCCGGCTGCCGCATCGGCTGATCGCGCTGCACCAGGCGATGACGGAGGCCGACCTCGACGCGCTTCACGACCTGGCGGACGAGATCAAACGCTCGGCCGCGACCCACGGCTACGCCGAACTCGCCGCCGCCGCCGCCCGCCTGGCGCGCGAGGCCGACGCGGGCCCGACGGGTCAACTGAACAAGTCGGTTGACGAACTGATCACGCTGGCGTCCCTGACGTCCCCCCGCCCCTGCGACCCGGACGACGGCCGCGACCTGCCGCCGCGCGCTTGAAACAACCGCCGAGGCGCAGAGGGCACAGAGGGAAGAAGCGGAAAGCCGGAAAAGGGACTGGTCCGGGGCCGCGTAGGGGCCCGGCTAATGTTGGCCCTCACCACTCGATACGGGTCGAGTTGAAACGCGCTAAGCCCCGCATGCGCATGCGGGGCTCCGGCTTTGCGTCCTCTGCGCCTCGGCGGTTCAAACAAACCAAGACAGACGCTGCGTCACTGCTCCGCGGTCAGCGCCCGCATCTGCCGGGCGTGCTCGAGCAGGTCGTCGGGGTCGACCTCGTCCACGGGCGTCTCCGGCTCGAGCTCGAAGTGCCACGCCAGCTCCACGCGGTTGTTGGGGATCACTTCGCCGACGATGTCCGGCCCGGGGAACTCCCACCACGGCGCCTCGGCCTTGTGGGTCGTCCACAGCGGCGTGTAGCCCTCTTTCTCCAGCCGCACGTCGTAAACGCCGTAGAACGTGAACGGCACCGTCACCGGCGTCCGCCCGACCGACTGGTCGTTGAGATGGACCAGCGCCCCGGCCGGCTCGGAGGTGATCGTCACCGTCCGCTCGACACAGCCGCCCAGCAGCCCGGCCAGCACCAACACCGCGATCGCGTCACGCATCCGAGCATCCTCGGGCGGGGACGAGGTCCTGTCAACCCTCCCGGGGTCACCAGCCTTCCCATCCGGGCGGGGCGACGCTCTTACCGGTCAGGTGGCGCATGATGACGAAGTACATCGCGTTGGCGGGGCCTTCGTAGTTCGGGCTGCTGTAGAGATTGGCCAGCACGACGATGGTCAGGTCGCGGCCGGGGTCGTGCATCGCCGACACCTGGTAGCCGGGCACGTGGCCGTTGTGGCCGACGCCGTCGTAGTACTTGATCAGACCCAGGCCGTACCAGTAGTCCACGGGGTATCCCGCGTCGCGCCAGCGCGTCTGCTCGGCGAACGCTTCTTCGCTGACAAGCTGGCCGGTGGCGGCGGCTTTGACGAAGGTGCGCATGTCATCGAGGGTGGAGACCATGGCGCCGGCGGCGTGCCACATGCTCGGCGACGCGTCGGTCACGTCGTAGGGCACGTGTCCCCGGCCCTTCCAGAAGATCGGGCCGGCCTCGTCGCCGTACTGATACCCCCGCGTGGACGGCGTCGGCAGCGACGGCTCCACCGAGTAGAACGTGTTGCGCATCCCCAGCGGCTCGCAGACCCGCCGCTGGATCACGTCGTTCAGCGGCTCGCCCTCGACTTTCTCGATCACCTGGCCCAGAAGGATGTAGTTGGTGTTGGCGTACATCCAGCCGCCCTCGGTCGGATCAAAATAGGGCCCGGCGTCATACGCGAACCGCAGCAACTCCTCCTGCGTCCATTGACGATGCGGCTCGTCGGCAAACGCCTGTTTCACGTGGGGGTGCGCGATGTAGTTGTTCAGGCCACTGGTGTGCTGGGCGAGCATGCGCAGGGTGATGTTCTCCCCGTCGGGCACGCCGTCGAGATACTTGCTGACCGGGTCGTCCAGGTCGACCTTGCCCTCATCGGCCATCTGGAGCAGCACGACCGCAACGAACGGCTTGGTGATGCTGGCGATGCGGAAGTGGTGGTCGGTGGTCATCGGCTCGCCGGTCTCGAGCGACGCGACGCCGAACGCGCGGTCGACCCGCGCCTCGTCGCCTTCATACACCGCGACGACCGCGCCGGGCAGCGCCAGGTGTTCCTGCGTGATCTCCAGCTTTTCTTCGAGCGTCGCATCGGCGGGGAACTTCGGGGGGTTGCTCGCGGAGCAGCCGACGAGTCCAAGCAGGGCAAGTAAGAGAACCGTGATATCAAGCCGTTTCATAAAATACGCTCCGGGTGCTATTGGTGGTCCCACCACTCGTTGCTGGCGCCGTCGGACGGGTCGGGGTCGAGTGTGCCCAGGTCCAGGGCGGCCTGGTTGGTGCTTGAGAATGCTTCGGTGATCTCCTGGGTGGAGGCGTGGCCGTCGGCCCACGAGACATTCGCCCGCTCGCCGCCGTAGTGTCGGCCGTGCACGGTGTTGCCCGCCAAGACGCGGCCCAGGTCGTCGTCGGCGGCCGGCTGTAACTCCCACTCCGGCCAGACCGCGAAATCGGCGCCGGGGTCGAGGTCGGTGCTGGGTTTTCCGCTGTCGGCAAACAGGATGGCTTTAGAGGGCGTCGCCAGGTTTTCGATCCGATAGGGGACCCAATTCGCGGGGTCGGAGGGGCGCTGCACGCCCATCATGCGTCCGTTGTAGCCGTAATGCACGACCATCGGCAGCGCGAATGCACTAAAGAACGGGGTAGTTTTGCCCCAGTCGATCGCGTCGGCCGGGGTTTCCCACGACGGGCAACCGGCCATCACGGTCACGTCCTGCAGATACCGCGAGACCGAGCCGTTCTGAAACGCGAACTCCAGATCGCCGGCGATCTGGGCCCAGCACCACGCGAGGTTCGCCCCGGCCCCGGGAGCAAGCGGGTCTTCCAACTTGGGATCGATGGTGTTGTGCGGCGGCAACGCCCCGTCGTAGTCATTGATGTACATGTACGACGCCTGGGCGAGTTGGCGGATGCGCGAGAGGCACTGCATCGACCGTGCGTTCTCCCGCGCGCTGCCCAGCACCGGGAGCAGGATGCCCACCAGCAGCGCAATAATGCCGATCACCACCAGCAGTTCGATCAGGGTAAAAGCATTGTCGCGGCGCATGGCTCAATCACGCGATGGTCGGTGTTGAAAAGCTCCACTTCATCGAACGGGCTCAACTTCGCGAAGGCCGACGCCGCCTCAGCACCATCAGACCGGTGAGGCCAAGCAGCGCGAGACTCGCTGGCTCAGGGATCACGTACGTGCCGACGGCGTCGATCGTGGCCGTACGGTTGAGAATCAGCCTCGCGGAAACAAACCCGCTGCTGAAGTCGTCGATATCAAAAGTGAAGGTGTTATTAGAGAAAGTCAGCGTGCCGTCGCCGGTAAAGCCGCCCAGCCCACCGAACGCGTCTTGGGCGGCAAACACCGAGACGTCGGCCGTGAGGTCGATCGAGGTCAACACGCCGTCGACGAAAGTCAGGCCCGTGCCCGACAGGTTGCTGGGCGTCAGCGTCACCGCGTTGGAAAACTCATTGCGGTTCGACCGCCCATCCGGCCCGAAGGGGCCGACATCGGCCGGATTCAAGTTCGTGCGGTTGGTCGATTCAAACTCCGCGCCGTCCAGGTTCAGGGTCAGATCGTTGACCCCGACGACCTCGACGCCGACGCCGGTGACCAGCCCGGCGTCGAAATCAAACCCGCCGATGTCCGAATCGGCGAAGTCGGCGTCTTCAGTAAACGCCTCCACCAAGGTGGCGGAAACATCCTGGTAAGTGGTCGCGTCGACCGGGTGCAGGGGGTTGGGGTAGACCAGGCCGAACTTGTAGGGCTCGACCGACATGATGTAGATGTTGTTGGTGTTATTGGGATTGACGTAAGCGGGATAGTCGAAAAACTTCGGATCATTAGGGTCGTTGCTGATGCCGCCCGTGGTCGTGTTGCCTTCCTGGTTGAACCCGACGATGGCGAAGTAACCATCGGCGTCGGAGCCGGTGATGTCAAAGCTGGCCGCCAAAACCGGGCCGGCCGACAGGGCCGACATCAATGCAGCCGACAAACAGGATCGCTTCAGAACATTTACGCCGCAAAACACTATCCAAACCTCCCTTTGGGGCACTCGGCCCATCAAGGTTTCCATTCTCGAAGCAGCCGGAAACGCACCGGCCGCCTCCCTTCTATTCGTTCTCCGCCATCAAAAAGAAGCACGGGATCAGGAACCGAGCCAATGGGGTTGTGGTCATCATGGGTGAAACCCGCCTTACAGGGATAGCGTGAAGCACGACCGGCCGTGACATCAGACGCGTCGGCGACGCCGAACGAAACCGAGCGACCCGGCGAGCAGCAGCAACGCCGACGCGGGTTCGGGAATAACCTGATTCACCACGCCCTGGCTGTCCCAGACAAATCGGATATCCCCGAAACCCGAGGGGTAGGATTCGTTATTGACCAGGAGATCAAAGCGATCGCCGGCGATCGAATACGTCCCCGAGAACGTCAGGTCGCCGGCGCCGAACCCGGAAAAGTCGTAGGTGAACACGATGTCGCTGGTCAGGTTGATGCCGGTCAGCGCCCCGTCGGTGAACGTCACCGTGCCGACGACGTTGCTCAGCGACGTGCCGTAGCCTGAATTGGTGAGGGCGTCGTCGTCCGCGATGTTCTTTTGGAAATCGAGGTTCGTGTAGCCGGTGATGGCCACGGTCTCAACGCCTGTGCCGGTCAGGCCGCTGTCGTCGTAGCTCACGACGCCCAGATCAAACAGGGCCTCGTCCGGGTCGGGGAAAACGTCCGCCCCGCCGCCGACCGACTGAAACGCCGCCGGATTGAACGGATCGGTCTCGGCGCTGATCAGGTAGAAGCCGTCCGGCGTCCGGTCCAACTGGGCAAAGGAGTCGGAGAAGAAGTCGTACCACCGGCTGTCGCCATCGGCGGTCCCGGTCAGCGCCAGGTCTGCCGCCGAGGCGGTCACGCCGCCGCCAAGCATCAGTCCTGTGGCAACAACCGCGAGCGGGGTCAATCGGGCAATCATCATGGGTTTCCTCCCTAATCAAGGCGTCAAATCAGTTGAGCCGGATATTAATGCAATTGAAAATGAATTGCAAATTCTAAAATACACGGCGATCTTAATTGCGGAGCTGACGTGATTTATTTGAAACAGCGCCACGCCGTGGCGGGTTGGCTCACATTGACAGCGGTCCGGTGAACCGACACCCTAGGCGAGCGATGGCGGAAGACCTCACCCATCTCGACGACCAGGGCCGGGCGCGGATGGTGGATGTGAGCGGGAAGCCGCCGGTGAGGCGGACGGCGGTCGCGGCGGCGGACTTTGTGGCGGCGGCGGACACGCTCGACCGGCTGATGGCGGGGCAGCTGCCCAAAGGCGAGGCGCTGGCGGTCGCGCGGGTCGCGGGGATCGCGGCGGCCAAGCGGACCGATGAGCTGATCCCGCTGTGCCACCCGTTGCCGCTCGACCATGTCGGGATCGACTTCGAGCGGGTGGCCGACGACCGCCTGCGGGTGACCGCGACGGTCACGACCACGGCCCGGACCGGTGTGGAGATGGAAGCCCTCGCCGCCGCGACCGTCGCCGGCCTGAACCTCTACGACATGGCCAAGGCGGTCGACAAGCGGTTGCGCCTCGAAGCGGTCCAACTCATCAGCAAAACCAAGGGCGCCTGACCTTAATCCATCTGCCATCGCCCATCTGCCATCCCCTACCCGCCGCCCTTGATGCGGAAGCACGCGGCCACGAGGGCCTCGACCTCCTGCGGCGGGTCGTCCGCGTTCATGGCTGCCTCGATCCATCGCAGCGCCTGCGATCGGTTCTCGCCCAGCTGCGTCAGCACATCCAGCGCGAGGCGCTGCAGCGAGCCGGGCGGGGTCGCGGCCGCGTCGGCGGCGCCCGGCTCGCCGGCGGGCGCGGGGCCGGCGAGGAACGCATCGACCTTGCCGCGCAGCGTGACCGCGATCGTCTCGGCGGTCCGCTTGCCGACCTCGGGCAGGGACTGGAGGGTCGCGAGGTCGCGGTCGGCGATGGCGGCGGCGATCTGGGCCGAGCCGAGGGTCATCGCCCGCAGCGCCCGGCGGTGCCCGATGCCCTTGCAGGTGACGAACAGCTCGTAAAACGCCCGGTCCTGCGGGCTGAGGAAGCCAGCTAAACGGGGAAAAATCGTCGCGCCCTGCGCGGTGCTTTCGAGGAAATAAACGGTGTACAGCGTGACGTCGCGCCCGATCGAGCCCCCGAGCTGCGCGGCGGTAAAAGAAGGCAGCATCACGTGATACGTCACGCCGCCTGGGGGCGTGACCAGGGCGCCGTCACTGTCGAGCGATTCGAGTCGGCCTTGGAGTTGGGCAATCATTTCGTGAGGATCATACCCAACGTGCCCGCCCGAGCGAGCCGATAACAACGGGGTGTTCGGGCTTCGGTGAGGATTTAGACCGATGCGGATCTTTTTTTGTCTGATTTTCGTGGCCGGCCTCGGCGTCGGGCTGATGGCGTGGGGCGTGAGCGGCGCCGCGCAGCAGAAGCGTATGCTCAGCACGTTTACACCCGTGCCGGCCGAGGTCCTCGACGCCGAAATCGCGGGCAACGGGTATGGCGGCCACCGGCCCGTCATCCGTTACGCCTACCGGGTCAGCGGGACCGCTTACGAGTCGGACCGCTACACCGCATTCGACGCCGCGGGGAGCCGTCGCTGGGCCAAGGAAATGGTCGAGCGGTATGCCCCGGGCGATCAGGTCGAGGCGTACGTCGATCCGCACGACCCGGCGGTGAGCTATCTCAGCCCGGCGCCTCAGGCCCGGCCGTACCTGCTGATGCTGCTGGGCCTGGCCGTGATCGGCGTGGGCCTGGGCGCGCTGTCCCGCGGCGGGCTGTTCGAGCGCGCCCCGGCCGTCCGCCTCGCCAACCCGCACGACTGGTACGCCCTGCGGCCGACGGTCCAGCCGCCGGACCGGGTTCTGATCGGCGCGTCGGTCACCGCGCTCGGGCTGGGCGCGGGCGCCGTGGTGGCGGGCCGCTACCTGCGTGCGTATGGCTGGCCGGTCGACGCGTCGGCGTGGTTCGCCCTGGTTTACGTCGCGTTGTGCGCGGTCCCCCTGGTTCGGGCCGTGCGGCTGCACCGGTTGACCCGCGCGCTGGGGCCGGTGCGGGTCAGCACCACGCTGAGCGAGGCTCCGTTGCGTCAGCCGATGATCGTGCGCGCCGCGTTGCCGATCCGTTGCGACGTAGACGTGGCCGAGGTCCGGCTGTCGCTGGTGTGCCGACGGGTCGGGGTGTTCGGCGCCGAGCGGCTGTTCATCGGTTCGACCCCGATGGCCGGGCGTGAACGGCTGCGGGCCGGACGTACGGTTCTGGTGGAGCACGCCTTTGAAACGCCGCGAAATAAACGGCGGCCGAGCACGCGGTTCCGTCGATGGGCGGACGAGCGCATCGCCTGGTCCCTCGAGATCACGATCCGGCCGGAACACGGCCGGGCCGTGGTCATCCGGTTCCCGATCCGCGCGGTGATGAATCCCACTCAGGCGTCACAGGCGGCCTGACCGGAAACGCGGGGCTCTGGCCATCTCACACCGGCGTCCGGAACCCCATGGCCCGGATCACGCACCAGCCGGACCAGCCCTCGAAGACCTGGAACGCCCCGCCGCCCAGGGCCGCCAACGCGATCAGCCAGACCCACCACGGCGTGAGGACGCCGGTCGCGGCCAGGATCAGCAGCACGACGCCCGCAACGACCGTCGCCAGGCCGCACACCAGCCGTATCGCTTTGCCTTTCGCGTCGATGTTGCATTGCATCGGATCGTTCCTTAACTCCCGGAGCCGCCGGCCGCGGGGTAGGCCCGGCCGCGCCACCCCGACGGGCGGCCCAGCACCTTACGCCCATACGCGTACCACTGGATCGCCAACAACACCAACACGCCCAGCGGACGCAACGCCACGCTCGGCCCGTCCTGCCTGAACCAGACCCCGCAAACGACCGAGCAATACGCCGCCGCCGCGCACGCCAGCCAGATCAGTGTCCAGGTCCAGGCCCCGGCGCCGAATCCCCAGGCCGCGGCCAGCAACACCCACGGCAGGACGTGGCCGCCCGCCAGCAAGACCGACCAGACCCACACGCCCACCGGCGTGGCCATCCCCTCGGTCGCGTTCTTGGCGAAGCCCCGCCAGACCTGCTCGGCCGAGCGGTACATCCGGCAGCGGGCGATGTCCGACGCGTCAAACAGGTCGGTCATCCGCCCCGCTTTTCGGAAAGCGCGGGGCAGGGTCACGCCGTCGTGCAGGCTCGCCCGCACCAGGTCGTTGCCGTGGCCGCCGACCTGCTCGTACGCGTCCCGCCGGGCCATCACCAGCTGGCCGCACCCGGCGCCGAACCGGGGGTCGGCGCCGCCGCGCATCCGTCCTATCGGCAGATACCCCACCAGGACAAACGGGATCAGGGGGACGACCAGCCGCTCCATCCAGGTGAGGGTCTGCTGGTGCGGGAAGCCGGTGACCAGCGGCGCGTCGCTCTGGCGGAGGAAGCCGACCATGCGAGACAAGGCCTCGGGCGAGAGCAGCACGTCCGCGTCGATCCACGCCAGCAGGTCGTACCGCGCGAGCTGGGCGGCGCTGAAGCAGGCGTGCTGCTTGCCGCACCAGCCTTCGGGAAGGGGCGGCGCCGTCTCAAGCCGGACGCGTGGGTCCTCACGCGCCGCGTCACGCACCCGCTCGGCGGTGCGGTCGGTGGACTGATCGTCGAGCACGATCACTTCCAGCTCGACGCCGGTGCTCTGCAGGGCCGCCTCCAGCGAGGCGGTGATGGCGTTCTCTTCATTGCGGGCCGGGATCAGCAGCGACACGCCGGGCCGATCCGCGACGGGGCGCGGGGCCCGGGTGAAGCGGCGGCGGTTGGCGGCCATCATCGCCGCCGGCAGCAACGCCAGCCCCGCCGCGATCACCGCCCATGTGAACATCATCCCGCTGCCTCAGCCCAGACCGTGAGAGCCGTCGAACCGTCGGCCGTGCGCCGCCGCCCGCAGGCGCCGCCACAAATCGTACACCCCTCCCACCCCGGTGACCCCGTCGACCAGCGTACCAAACCGATCGGCCTCGCGGCGGAGCGACATGGCCGCGAGGTCGTTCATCGTCTGTTCGAGCGACGTTTCGAGTCGGTGCTGCGCCCCGGCGACGTCCCGGAGGCGCCGGGCGTCGATCGGCTCGCCGAACCGCAGCAGCGCTTCGGGGGAGCGTTCGTTCCAGAAGGCGTACTCGATCGCCAGCGGCAGCAGCACCCCGCGGTCCATCCGCCGCGCCAGGTGGGCCAGCCCCGGCCGCAGCCGGACCGGCCGGGTGCGCGCGTCGGTGAACCGGCCCTCGGCCGTGATCCAGAGCATGTGATCGGGCTGGGCCAGGATCGACAGCGACCGGCGCAGGAACCGCGCGGCGCCGCGCGTCGTGCCGGGCTCGATCCCGAACACGCCGATCTTCTCGAAGATGCGGTACTTCGCCAGCGCGTCGGCGTCCATCGGGGCGGCGTGGCGCCGGCCTGCAAAAAGCACGTCGGCCGCGGCGATCGCCAGCATCGGGTCCCACCACGACGGGTGGTTCATGTACACCACAACCGGCAAGCCGTCGAGGGTCTGGGGCACGCCGTCGCGCGCGATGCGCACCGCGTGGAAGTGCCGGCGAAGGTAACGCCGCACGTACCAGCTGAAGACCTGCCAGACGCGGGGGGAAAACGCGGGGACGTCGCCGGGTTCGGTCCGGGGCGCCCGGCGCACCACGGGCGGCCGCGCCGTCTGCGGCGGAGCGGGGGCGGGCAGGTCGATCTGGGTCTGCGTCAGCGTCATGCGCTCGCGGCCTCGCGGGTTTTCGCCACCCGACCGTCACGGTCCAGCGTGTCGGCGGCGATCCATCCCGACATTAGAACCATAGGCATCCCGGGGCCCGGATGCGCGGCGCCGCCCGCCAGATAAAGGCCCGACACGTCCGGGCTGCGGTTGCTGGGCTTGAACGCCCCCATGTACTTGCCGTGGCTGGCCAGGCCGTAGATCGCCCCGTTGAGCACGTGGTAACGGGTGTGGATGTCCGTGGGGGTGAGCTTGTCCTCGAACACGATGCGGTCGCGGATGCCGGTCAGCCCGGCGGCGCGTTCGAGCTTGTCGAGGATGACCTCGCGGTACGGGGGGAACATCCGGTCCCAATCGTGGTGCGGGCGGAGGAAGGGGGTGTGGACGAGCACGTAGAGGGCCTCGCCGCCGGGCGGCGCGACCTCAGGCTCGGTCGCCGCGGGCGCCGCGAGGTAGCAGGTCGGGTCAGGCGCGGGCTCGCCGCGCTGGTAGATGTGGTCGAACTCCTCCTCCGCGTTGCGGCTGAACACGAAGTCGTGGTGGGCCAGGTGCTCGTAGCGCTCTTTGAGCCCGAGGTAGAGAACCACGCCGCTGCACGCAGGCTCGTACTGTCGGCGGGTGTCGAACTTTCGGGCCACGTGCGGATCGAGCAGCTCGCGGTGAGTACGGACGCTGTCCATGTTCGACACCACCGCGGCGCAGGGCGTGACCGCGCCGTCATCGGTCTCGACCGCGGTGACGCGGTCGACCTCGGTATGGATCTTCTTCACGCCCTGCCCGGCGCGGAACTCGACGCCCAGCTGGGTCGCCAGCTCGACCAGCGCCTCGGGCACGGCCCGGGTGCCGCCGATGGGGTACCACACGCCCTCGTTGACCTGCATGCTCGCGATGCCGCAGAGGATCGCAGGCGAGCCGAACGGGGACGAGCCGACGTACTGCGTGAAGTGGTCGAGCATCTGCGCGGCGCGTTCGTCGTGGACGTACTTGCGGATCGTGCTGGCGACGCTGCGGCCCATGCGCATGCTCATCACGTCCTTGAGGGTCGAGACGTCCATCGCGGTGCGCGCGTCGAACATGTCGGCCAGGCCGCCGATCGGCTTCCAGAAGTAGAACCGCTCGCTGATGCGGTGGAGGTTCTCGGCGTAGCGGACGAATTGCTCGTAGCCCTCGGCCAGCTGGGCGCCCTCCCCGTTGCCGAAGGCGGCGAGGGTTTTTTTCATCTCGTCGACGTGCTCGCGCAGGTCGAGCACGCTCAGGCCGTCGCCGTCCTCGTCGAAGAAGCAGCGCCACTGCGGGTCGAGCCGGACGAGTTGCATCGCGTCGTCCAAGTTGCGGCCGGCCTCGCCGAAGATCCGGCGGAGGACCTTGGGCATGGTCAGGATGGTCGGCCCCATATCGAAGCGGAAGCCTTCGGCCGCGAGCACCGCGGCCTTGCCGCCGAACCAGCCGTTCTTGTCGAACACCGTGACCGCGTAGCCCCGGGCCGCGAGGGTGCACGCCGAGGCGAGCCCCGCGAGCCCGCCGCCGATCACGACCACCCGTTCCGCCTGTTGATCCGATCTGTTGCTCATCCGCGACTCCGTCGTGTTCGATTGATCCGTATCATCGCCCGGGCCATGCGCCAGCCGGCGGCGAGCCGTCGCCCGAGGCGGCGGCCGTGGGCGGCGGCGACGTAATTGCTCAAGAGCTGCGCCTCGGCGTCGCCGGGCTCGTCGTAGTGGGGCCGGAACCGGCCGCCGCTGACCGTGACCGCCCGCGGCCGGGTCATGGCCAGCAGCCCCGCGCCGCCGCGGGTGACGCCGAACCCGCTCTCGCCCCGCCCGCCGAAGGGCAGGCGCGGGTCCGCGGTGGGCAGGATCAGGTCGTTGACGCTCACCACGCCGGCGTCGACCCGTTGGGCCAGCTCCCGCGCCCCGGCGGGCGCGCCGAAGACGCTGGCGCCCAGCGCGTAGGGGCACGCCTCGTCCGCCGCCAGCGCCGCGTCGTCGTCTTTCACCACGACCAGCGACAACACCGGCGCGAACACGTCGGCCTTGAGCAACGCCATCTGCGGCGTCGCGCCGGCGATGAGAAACGGCAGCACGTCGCCGTCTCCCGTCAACGCGCCGTGAAGACGGCGAGCGCCCCCCGAGACCGCATCGCGGGCCAGTTCATCCAGACGCGCTCCCACGGGCGGATCGACCGGGACCGGGCCGAGTTCGCCAAACGCCCGGTCGAGTCGGCGCTCCAGCTCGTCCGCCGCCGCCTCGTGCACCAACACGCGGCGGGGCGCGATGCACGTGGCGCCGCGGTTGAGCCCGACGCCCCAGAGCAACGCCCGGCAGACCAGGTCCAGGTCGGCGTCCTCGCGCACGAACGCCGCGTCGCAGCCGGACAGCTCCATGGTCGAGGGCGTGAGCGTCTGGGCCAGCTGGCGCATCACGGCCCGGCCGGTCTGGGCCGAGCCGGTGAGCACGACGTGGTCCACGCGCGCCGCGATCGCCTGTTGGGCCGCATCGACCGACGGGTCGAGGACCTGCACGAGGTCCGTGGCCACGCCCGCGCGGACCGCGGCGTCGCGCACCGCTTCGGCCGCCTCGACGCCGGTCGGCGCGGGCTTGATCAGCACCGCGTTGCCCGCCGCAACCGCCTGCACCGCCTGCACGCCAGCGAGGAAAAGCGGGAAGTTGCCCGGGGCGATGATGAGCACCACCCCCAGCGGGTCACGGTGCACCTGCGACGCGACGCCGAAGAGCCACGCCGGCCGCCCCTTGAAGCCCAAAGCCTTGGGCAGCAGCAAGCGCGGCGCGGCACGTTCGACAAACCGGATCGCGTCGAGCAGCGGAATCAGTTCACTGGACATCGTCTCGGCCGCGCTGCGGCGGGTGGGGACGGACGCGGTCACCCGATCGCACAGCGCGTCGGCGTCGTCGGCCAGGGCGAAGCGCATCTTGCGCAGGACCGCGAGCCGGTCGTGCAGCGGCCGGGCCGCCCAGGCGTGCTGCTCCTCGCGCGCGCGCCGCAGCCGATCCTCCATCGATGAAGCGTCGGCCCCCGGGAGGCGGTCGGCCTGCAGCGAGGCGTTCATCTCAACGGGCCCCCACCAACGCCGGCCGCTCGACCGGCGGCGAACTGGAGAGCGAGCCCGGCGCGGCGGCCCGCGACCAGTCAAAGCTCACCCCGAGGTCCTCCATCAGCAGTTTGCTGCTGATCAGCGCAGATTCATAGATCACCGGCAGTCCCGAGCCGGGGTGCGTGCCCCCGCCGACGAGGTACATCGAATCGAGGTCGTCGAAACGGTTCTTCGGTCGCATGTGCAGCATCTGGGTCAGGTTGTGAGCCAGGTTGAACGTGGCGCCGCGGTAGATGTGCATGTCCTGTTCCCAGCCGACAGGGGTGAGCATCTTCTCGTACCGAATGCGGCGTTCGAGGTCGGTGACGCCGAACTTTTCGAGCTGCCGGATCACGCGGGCGCGGAACGCCTGCTGCTGCGCGGGCCAGTCGACGTTGGGGTGCTGGTGCGTGACCGGGGCGAGAACGTAGAGCGTGCTCATGCCGTCGGGCGCCAGCGTCGGGTCGGTGCGGCAGGCGTTCTGCACGTAGACGGAGGGGTTGTCCGACAGGACGTGGTCGGTCTCGATCTCGCGCAGGTTGTCCGCATAGTCCTTGCTCAGAAAGATCGTGTGGTGTTCGAGGTCGTCGTAGGCGCCCTCGATGCCGAGGTAGAGCATGAAGGTGGAGCAGCTGTATTTCTTCTTCGCGAGGTTGCGGTTGGTCCAGCGGTTGCGGACGTGATCGGGGACGAGCTTCTGCATGGCGTGAGCGAAGTCGGCGTTGACGACGACGGCATCGCCGCGGTGCTCGCCGGCGTGGGTCCGCACGCCCACGGCCTTGCGTCCCTCGACCAGGACCTCCTGCACCTCTTCGCCCAGGCGGATGTCGACGCCCAACGCGCGGGCGGCGTCGGCCATGGCCTCGCTGACCGCGCCGCAGCCGCCGGTGGGGTGCCACACGCCGTACTCGTATTCCAGGAACGAGAGGATCGTGAACAGGCTCGGGCACTTGAACGGGCTCATGCCCAGGTACTTGCTCTGGAACGAAAAGCTCAGGCGGACGCGCTCATCGCTGAACCAACGTTTGAGGTCGCCGTCCACGCTCGCCCACGGCCGGACCCAGGGCAGCGCCGACATCACGTGCCGGCGGAACAGGTCGCGCGGGCCGTTGAACGGCGATTCGAGGATCGGCTTGAATTTGGCGAACTTGGCGCGGTTGTCGGCGAGGTAGTGCTCGAACCGCTCGGCGTCGGCCGGGCTGATCCGGGCGACCTGCTGTTTCATCCGGGCGATGTCGCTGGTGCAGCGCAGGTCGCCGCCCTGCTCGAAGATGAGGTGGTACTGCGGGTCGAGCCGCTTCATCTCGACCGCCTGGTGCAGGTCCAGGCCGCAGTGGGCGAACACCTGCTCGAGCACCCCGGGGTAGAGAAAAAACGTCGGACCCATGTCGAACCGGAAGCCTTCGTCGGTCGTCAGCGTGGAGGTCCGCCCACCGACACGCGGCAGACGCTCGACCACCGTCACCCCGAGCCCGGCCTTGGCCAGCAGCATCGCCGCCGCCAATCCTCCCGGCCCTGCGCCAATCACCACCACACATTTCGTCATCAGCCCACGTTTCCTGTTTCGGAAAATGATCGCCCCATCGGGCGGAAGTTATGGTTGATTCTTGACATGTCGGACCAAAAAGCAAGACAACCCCCTAAGGGAATTCTAAGCGGAATCGCGCGGCCCCGGCGACTACAATGGAATTGGAAGGCGATGAACCGTGCCCGTTGAGCCAAAAACCCGGGGACGAATCGCCGCCCGGCTGGCGAAAGCGGCGACGCGGCAGCTCGATCTTGCCGTCCAGGCGCTGAGCCCGCCCGCGGATGACCGTTCGATCCACCAGGCCCGCCGTGCGTTCAAACGGCTGCGGGCGATGGTCCGGCTGCTGCGCGAGCCGTTGGGCGATGAGGCGGCCCGGCTCAACACCGAGTTCCGCGACGCCGGCCGGGCCCTGGCCGGGTCGCGCGACGCGGCGGTCCTCCGCGACAACCTCAGCCGCTTCATCAAATCCGGCGACGACATGCCGGTCGACCAGGCGCTCGAAGTCCACCCCATCCGCCCGACGCCCGACACCCAGGCCATCGCCCGCCGGCTCCTGGAAGCCCGCCCCCAACTGGCCGCCTGGGAGCAACTGCCGCTCACCGGTCGGCGGGTCCGACAGGCCTACGCCCGGTCCCACCGCAGCGCCCGGCGGGCCATGAAGCAGGCCCTGGTCACCGAGGACGCCGAGCGCTGGCACACCTGGCGCAAACGCGTCAAAGACCTGCTCTACCAGACCCAGGTGCTCCGCCCCAAAGCCCCCGCCCGGCGGCGGTACGCCAGGCTGGCGGAATGGCTGGGTGAGATCAACGACCTGACCGTCCTGGACGCGGCGCTGGCGGGGACGCCCCACGCCGGACCGGCCCGGCAACGCGCCGCCGAGCGCCGGCAGCGCGTGCAGCGCCGGGCCCGGAAGCTGGGTCGAAAACTGCTGGGGCGACGCGCCGTGCGGCGGGTCAGGAAGCGCGGCGGATGATCCGGATGTTCCGTGGGCTCAGCACCTCGTAGGTGATCCCCCCCCAGGTGAACCGGCGACCGATCATCGCGGACACGCAGACCGCCCCGTGAAACGCCATCCACAGCGGCGTGCCCAGCCGCTCCCACCACCAGACCCGGTCCAGCCGGGCCAGCACCGGCTCGTCAAACGCCGCCCGCGCCACCGCCTCGCGCGTGACCGCCCGCGCCAGGTCCAGCGCGAACACCAGCGCCAGCGCCCCCAACGCCCAGCCCCATCCCGGCGTGAACGAAAGCAGCTTGATCGCCGCCGAGAGGAAGCCGGCCAGGTAAAGCGTGGTGCCGATCGGCGCCCACATCCAGGACGGGCCGACGTAGTACCGCCCGTGCATGTACTGCCGCCGGCCGAACTCGAACGCGCCGGCCCAGGTGTAGTCCGCATCCGCCGCCACCAGCAGGTCGGGCGCGAGGTACACGCGGTAGCCGGCCGACCGCACCGCGTTCGACAGCGTCACGTCGTCGTTGAACACGTCCCGCCAGGGGTCGGGCATCCCGATCTCCTCGAGCACCTCACGCCGCGTCGCCATCGATCCGCCCCACGCCCGGTTGCGGCGGTCGCGGCCCAGCAGCGTCACGATCGAGCTGTTGACGATCGACACGAACGCGTTCGCGACGCCCCCGCCATCGACCGGCACGAGCCACCGCCACGCGGTCGTCAGCCCGATCGCCCGCTTGCCCAGCGGCTGCACCAGCCGCGTCAGCCAGTCGGGCGACATCACCGCGTCCGCGTCGGCGAACACCACGACCTCGTCATGATCGGTCAACTGCTCGAGGGCCGCGGCCTGGTTGTGCACCTTCTGTGCCCGGGCGTAGGCGGGGCCCGCCGACACCAGCGTCACGCCGACCAGCCCCGGGGCGATCCGATCGCCATTGGGCCGGCCCAGGTCCAGCACCTTGGCGAAACGCCCGCCCACGCCGCAGTAGTCGCGGATCGCCCGGTAAGCCGGGTCGTCCATCGATTCGACCGCGAAGATCAACCGGTACTGGGGGTATCGCTGTTCGAGCAGCCCCCGCACGTGCGCGAGCAGGCCGCGGTCACCTTTGACCGGCACGATCACCGCGGCGGGGGGAGCAAACGCCGGCAGGTCCCCACGCTTGGCGCGGCGTTTCTGCCGACGCAGGAACATGTAGACGTTGCGAAACGCAAACGCCGCCTGGATCACCCAGAAGAACCAGAGGACGTGGAGGATGAGTTCGGCCCGGCTGAACATGACATTCACGCGCCCGCGAACGCCGCGAAGTGAGTGTTCTGCACCGGCACGACCTGGTTGAGGATCTGGTGCAGGATCGCGCCGGGCGACCCGATCGAGTCGATCTCGACGATCAGCTCATCGGGGTAGTGGCTCAGGACGGGGAACGTCTCCTGCTCGTACACCTGCCACCGCTGGCGGATCACCTTTTCATCAGCGTCGTCGAAGCGGTTCTGCTTGAGCGCGCGTCGACGCAGCCGCTGGAACATCGCGTCGTGGTCCCGGCAGATCAGGTGGATCACCTGGAGCACCTCGATGTGGTCGTCCATCAGCTCGGCCTGGTGCAGCGTGCGTGGGATGCCGTCGAGGATCAGCAGGTCGTCGTGCGGCTTGTAGTCGCCCAGCACGGTTCGGGCGTGAATGGTCTGGGCCCACATCCGGACGGTGATCTCGTCGGGGACCAGCTCGCCGCGTGAGGAGTATTCGTAAAAGACCCGGCCGAGTTCGGAGTGGATGTCGATGTTGCGGAAGACATCGCCGCAGGAGGTGTGATAGAAACCGGGGATACGGCCGAGGATCGCGCCCTGCGTGCCCTTGCCGGCGCCGGGGGCGCCGAAGAGAAGGACGGACTTGTAACGGTCGTGATCGGGAAGGATGGCGTCGGCCATAAGATGATCCTGCGGGCTCAGATGCGGGGCCGGGGTCCGGCGGAAAGATCGCGATTATACGGCGCAAACGGCGTCGCATAGGCCCGATAAACCACGTTTTGGCCGTTCGTTTGGTCGGCCGCTTGATATCGTACCGATACAGTACTATTATCAACGGAACACGCCGGAGCGGCCCGCATGCTGAACCTGACCCGCAAAACCGACTACGCCCTGGTGGCCCTGATCCACCTGGCCAACCGCCGCCGCGACGGCGAGGGCGCGGTCAGCGCCAAGCACATCGCCGAGGCCTTCGGCCTGCCCACCGCCCTGCTCATGAACGTCATGAAGGAGCTGGCGGCGGCGAAGATCCTCACCTCGACCCGAGGCGCCCGCGGCGGGTACGAACTGGCGGCCGACCCCGATCACGTCACCCTGCTCGAGGTCATCACCGCCACCGAGGGCCCGGTCCGTTTCGCGATGTGCGCCGACGGGCTGCCCATCATGGGTCAGGGCTGCCCGATCGAAAACGGCTGTCCTATCCGCGGGCCGATCCGCAAACTGCACCAGCGGATCAATGATTTTCTCGAAAACACCACCCTGGCCGACCTGCAGGACAATAATCTTCCCATACACGCCCAGACACCCGCCGTGACCGCCGCGGCCGCGACTTGAAGGAGTATTGACCACCATGGCCGTCAAGCTGCCCATTTACCTCGACAACAACGCCACGACGCCCTGCGACCCCCGCGTCGTCGAAGCGATGTTGCCCTACTTCACCGAGATGTTCGGCAACGCCGCGTCGCGTAACCACAGCTTCGGCTGGGAGGCCGAGGACGCGGTCAATCTCGCCCGCAAGCAGGTCGCCGACCTGATCGGCGCCACGCCCAAGGAGATCGTCTGGACCTCCGGCTCGACCGAGTCCAACAACCTCGCCATCAAGGGCGTCGCCGACATGTACGCCTCCAAGGGCAAGCACATCATCTCCGCCATCCACGAGCACAAGGCCGTGCTCGATCCTTTCAAGCGCCTCCAGCGCAGCGGCTACGACGTGACCTGGCTCGAGCCGGGCGAAGACGGCCTGATCACCGCCGCCCAGGTCGCCGGCGCCATCCGCGACGACACCATCCTCGTCTCCATCATGTGGGCCAACAACGAACTCGGCACGATCAACGAGATCCCCGAGATCGGCAAGGTCTGCCACGAGAAAGGCGTCATCTTCCACACCGACGCGACCCAGTGGGTCGGCAAGATGCCCACCGACGTCGAGGCCGACAACATTGACCTGCTCTCGGCCAGTGCCCACAAGATGTACGGGCCCAAGGGCGTGGGCTTCCTTTATGTCCGCCGCCGCAAGCCCCGCGTCCGGCTCACCGCCCTCCTCGACGGCGGGGGGCACGAACGCGGCATGCGCTCGGGCACCCTCAACGTCACCGGCATCGTCGGCATGGGCAAGGCCGCCGAGATCTGCAAGCAGGAGATGTCCGACGAGGCCATCCGCCTCTCCAAGCTCCGCGACCGGCTGGTCGACGGCATCCTCGGGCAGCTCGACATGGCCGTCCTCAACGGCCACAAGACCAAACGCCTGCCCCACACCGCCAACATCAGCTTCCCCTACGTCGAGGGCGAGTCCCTCATGATGGCCATCAAGGAGATCGCCGTCTCCTCCGGCTCGGCCTGCACCTCCGCGTCGCTCGAGCCCTCCTACGTCCTCAAGGCCCTCGGCCTTGGCGACGAGCTGGCCCACTCCTCCATCCGCTTCGGCGTCGGGCGGTTCACCACCGAAGAAGAGATCGACTACACCGTCGAGAAGGTCGTCAAGAGCGTCAACCACCTGCTCGACATGAGCCCGCTTTACGACATGGTCAAGGAAGGCATCGACCTCTCGACCGTGGAATGGGGACATCACTAAACCAAATGTTTAACATAAGCCCGGGGATCGCAATCCCCCGGCGTCGGAAAGGAACCACACCATGGCTTACAGCAATAAAGTCATCGACCACTACGAGCACCCCCGCAACGTCGGCAGCCTCGATAAGAACGCCAAGAACGTCGGCACCGGCGTCGTCGGCGCGCCCGAGTGCGGCGACGTCATGAAGCTGCAGATCCAGGTCAACGAAGACACCGGCGTCATCGAAGACGCCAAATTCAAGACCTTCGGCTGCGGCTCGGCCATCGCCTCCTCCTCCCTCGCCACCGAGTGGATGAAGGGCAAGACCGTCGACGAGGCCCTGGCCATCAAGAACACCGACATCGTCCAGGAGCTGAGCCTCCCGCCGGTGAAGATCCACTGCTCCGTCCTCGCCGAAGACGCCATCCGCTCGGCGATCCATGATTACAAAGAAAAGAACGGGCAGGCCGAAAAGGTCGAAGAGCAAGCCCACGCCCACTAACCGAACAAGGACACCCACACCATGGCCATCGAACTGAGTGAAACCGCCGCCCGCGAGATCAAGACCATCATCGAGCAGCAGGAGCTCGACGCCGAGAAGATCCGGCTCCGCGTCGGCGTCAAGGGCGGGGGATGCTCCGGCTTCTCCTACCTGCTCGACCTCACCGAGACCCACCGCGACACCGACGAGGAGTTCGAGCAGCACGGCGTCAAGATCGTCTGCGACCCCAAGAGCTACCTCTACCTTAACGGCACCAACATCGACTTCAAGGACGAGGTCATGGGCCGCGGCTTCGTCTTCAACAACCCCAACGCCACCAGCTCCTGCGGCTGCGGCTCATCGTTCACCGCTTGATCCGCGCGTGTAGCGGCCGAGCTTGCTCGGCCGTTATCGCATGCGCCGACGGGCGAGCAAGCTCGCCCGCTACACACCAAACGGCGTAACAAAACGCCAGCGTTGCGGCTTCAACCCCGCCTTCACGGGGTTTTGTTCGACGTAACGAATCGCACGCCGCACCGCGGCTTCATTCCGCAAAAACACCGACCAGTGCCCCTTCGCCCACGGCGATCGGCCCAAGCCGATGCCTTCGGCGTTGAGTCGCTGGGTCGCTTTCGCTTTGATCCGGCGGGCCAGGGCTTCAATGGTCAGTTCGGGATGTCGGCCGATCACCAGGTGAACATGGTCCGGCATCACCGACGCCGCATAAACCCGTACGCCGTGCGGCTCGACCAATTCGCCGACGCCCCGGGCGACGGCCCGCGCCTGGCGTCCGCTGAACCGCACCGGCGCATGTCGCAACGCACGCTTCGCCGCGTCACGCTGCGCACGGCCGTGGACGGCCGTGGACGGCGCCCGCCAGCGACCGCGTCGTGTTCACTTTCGTCGCCGGGCCAAAGGGCCGCAGCTCAAACACCCGCACCACGTCCGACCACGACCCCCGCGGGTCATTCGGCAGCCAGAACCCGTAAGCCGTCAGAATCAGGTGATACGCAACAACCACCCGCCGATCGTACCCCATCCCGCGTAGCGGGCGAGCTTGCTCGCCCGTCTTCACATCTCGGCATTGCTCGATTGACTTTTTTTCTGCAACGCCGACGCCACGATCAACACCATCAGCGGCGCGGCGAACGGGATCATCAGTGAGGTGATTTGATCGGCCAAAGCGAAACGGCCGAACTCGGCGGCGGAGGTGAACCGGCTTAGAGAAATGGAAAACCCCAATCGATGGATCAGCACCGCCAGCCACGGCATCCCGACGATGGCGGTGTAAAGAAACCACGGCCGGGTCATCACAGACCAAGGCGATTTCACCCCTCCTCTCCGCTGGGATCGCGACGCGCACCAGGGAATCGCCACCGCCAAACCGATCGCCATGGCCAGAAAGACGCCCAGGCACGTCAGGGCGATGCTCCAGACCGTGCCCAGATCCAAGAAGATCTGGTAGCCGACGATCTGAAGATTTTTCAGCGGCGTGAACACCACGAGATTCAAGGCGAAAACCAAGACATAACCCGCGATCATCCACCGCAGCCGCCGGGCCCAAAGCTGCGCCCCGCAGACGGGCTTGAACTGCTCCGCGAGTCGATCCACATCACCGAGGCGGTGAGATGCGATCAGCAGGCGCTCTTCAGCAGTGAGGTCCGATGAAACGATGTTTTGCCATTCAGCGCGGAGATGATCTTCCAACTCCTCGATCGCTTCACCGGACAGCGCCCCGCGAGCGGCCAGGCGATCCCGCCAATGACAGATCATGGTTTCCACATCATCCACTTGCGCGTTCGGCGTCAAGGCGTCGGGCATGGCTTGATTCCCCATAAGTCGGCGAGCGTGTTGTGGACATTGAGCCACTGAGTCTTTTCCACCCGGAGGGCTCGGCCGCCTTGGCTGCTGAGGCGGTAATACTTACGCTTGCGGCCGGTCTCGCTCTTGCCCCAGCGGGCCTTGACCAAGCCGTCGCGTTCGAGGCGGTGCAGGACGGGGTAAAGCATGCCGTCGGTCCAGTCCAGCTCGCCGCCGCTGCGTTGACGGACCTCCTGGATGATGGCGTAACCGTAGCTCTCGCCCCGCGAAAGGATGGCCAGGATGATCGGCTTGGTGGAGGCGGCGACGAGTTCTTTGGAAGCCACGGCGAACCCCTGCATACGTTGCAACGCCATGTATATTACATAGCATCACAATGTATGTCAACCCGGCGGGGTTCGATGGCCGCGCCGGGTCCAGCGGCTTTGCCGACGGCCGCGAACTGTGGGATCATCCGGCCATGACGCGTCGGGCGATCCTGTTGGGGCTTGCGCTGGGCCTTTTCATCTCGGGATTCACGTACTTCAATGACTTTGTCATGAAGCAGACGCTGCTGATCGGCAGCTTCCTGCCGGTCTCGGTGTTCGGCGTGGTGGTGTTGCTGTTGCTGCTGGGCAATCCGCTACTGGGGGCGGTCCGCCGGGGGTGGCCGCTGCGGGCGAGCGAGATCGCGGTGATCACCGCGATCGGGCTGGCCGCGTGCGCCTATCCGGGGGCGAACTTCTGCCGGTACTTCGCCACGATCGCGGCGATGCCGCCCCACCTGGCCAAGAACCAGCCCGCGTGGCAGTCCCAGCAGGTGATGTCGTACCTGCCCGGCGGCTCGGCGCTGATCGCGCCGGGGCAAGTGCGCGACTGGGCGGCGCTGGTCGAGCTGGTCCACGAGCAGCGCGGCCACGACGGCGCGATCGGCCGGCTGTACGCGATGGCGAGCGAGGAAGACCGACGGGCCTGGGACACGGCGTTCGCCGAGGGCGTCAGCGACCCGCGGGACGTGACGGGCCTGACCGCCGCGATCAACCGCGTCCTTGAGCAACCGGCGTTCGGCGACGCGGCGACCGCGCCGGGCGCCCCCGAGACGGTGCGGCGCAACCGCGCCTTGCTGGTCGAGGCGACGGGCCTGGTGCTGCCTCCGCCGCGCGGACGCCACGCGCTGGTGACCGGCGACCGCAGCGACCCGGAGGTGGTCGACCTGCTCGTGGCGGGGCTCCAGAACAAGAGCCTGGCGGCGACGTGGGGGCAACTGCCGTGGGCCAAGTGGTGGCCGACGATCCGGCTGTGGGGCGGCGCGGCGGCGCTGCTGGGGCTCGCGTCGCTGGCGCTGGCGGTGGTGGTGCACCCCCAGTGGTCGGACCGGGAGATACTTCCCTACCCGATCGCGCGGTTCGTCGCGGACGTGAGTCGGCGACAGCCGGGGCGCTGGCTGCCCGACGCGGCGCGGTCCAAGCTGTTTTGGATCGGGCTCGGGGCGGTGGTGGTGCTGCACGCGCTCAACGGCCTGCACGCCTGGTTCCCCCAGTTCCCGCTTCACATCCCGCTGCGCCTGGACTTCAACCCCATGCGGGTGATCTTCCCCAACGCCAGCCGGGTCGCGCTGTCGCATAGCGTGTTCCACCCGATGATCTATCTGAGCGTGGTCGCGTTTGCGTTTTTCATCAGCAGCCAGGTGTCGTTCACGCTGGGTGTCTCGCAGCTTCTGTTCGTGGGGGTCGGCGCGGTGCTGGTAGCGCAGGGCATCCCGATGGAGTACGACAAGTTCACGCCCAACAAGATGAACATGCTGCGGCTGGGGTCGTTCCTGGGGATGGCGGCGATGATCGCGTACACCGGGCGGCGGTACTACCTGAACGTGATCCGGTCGGCCCTGGGCGGGCGGCGGGCGGGCGACACGCCCGCGGCGTCGGTGTGGGCGACGCGGCTGGGCGTGATCGCGGCGCTGGGCGGCGGGGGCCTGCTCACGTCGTCGGGGCTCTCGCCGCTGATGGTGGTGGTGCTGGTCGCCCTCTGCCTGCTGGTGTGGCTGGTGATGGCGCGGATCGTGGCGGAGACGGGGATGTTCCTGATCGCCGGCCCGTTCCTGCCGCTGGGGGTCCTGCCGGGGCTGTTGGGGCTGGAGGCGATCGGCCCGACGCAGTTGATCATGCTGGGGATCGCGGGGCAGATGCTGATCATCGACCCGAAGGAGTCGTTGATGCCGTTCATCGTCAACGGGCTGCGGATGACCGACCGCTCGGGCACGGCCACGGGCCGGATCGCGCCGGTGCTGGCGGTGATGGTGGTGGTGAGCCTGGCGGTGTCGATTGTGGTGACACTCGGGCTTCAGTACGAGCACGGGGCGAACCTGTCGGACGGGTACGCCTCGCGGCGGGTCCCGTCCGAGCCGTTTGTGCGCACGAGCCGGTTCGCGTCCGAGGCGCTGGCGGACGGGTCGCTGTCGGCGTCGACCGCGTTGACCGACGCGCAGCGGCTGATCAGCCTGAACCCGACCGACGGGTCGTGGTGGTGGCTGGGCCTGGGGATGGCGCTGGTGATCGGAACCGCGGCGGCGCGGTTGCGGCTGCCGTGGTGGCCGTTGCACCCGGTGCTGTTTCTGATCTGGGGCACGTGGGGGATCGCCCACTTCGGGTTCTCGTTCCTGTTGGGCTGGGCGATCAAGTCCGCGGTCGTGCGCGGCAGCGGGATCGCGGGGTTTCACGTCGTGCTGCCGTTGGCGATCGGGGTGATCGCCGGCGAACTGCTCAGCGCGCTGGGCTGGATGATCGTGGGCGGCGCCTACCACGCCGCCACCGGCGTGGCCCCGACGGGGTACCGGATCTTCCCGTGAGGCTTCGCCGCCGGAACCCCGCCCGCATGCGGGGGCGGGGCCTTAGGACATGTGTGAGAAGCCGGTCCTGAGCGGAGCGAAGGTCCGGATGAATTTCGCCGACTCGATCCGGACCTTCGCTCCGCTCAGGACCGGCTTGATCACCAATTCGATTGGATCACTTCCCACACACGTTCTTAGGACGTTTCCCGCTGCGCTTCGCGCAACACGCGCTCCAGCGCGTCGACATGACAGCGCATCGACAACCGCGACGACAAGCCCGCCGTGGCGCGGGCGCACGCTTGGCGGGCCTGGGGGTCGGCCAGCTCGGCCATGGCCTGCGCCAACGCCTCGGCGTCGGCCGGGTCGTCGATCACGCGCCCGCGGCGCGGGCCGGCCGGCGGCGCGATGAAGTCGCTGGCGCCGTTGAACGCGGTGCTGATCGCCGGGACGCCCGCCATCAGCGACTCGAGCACGACCTTGCTCGACGGGTCGTAGAACGTCGGCAGCACGGTCACGTCCGCGGCGGCGTACAACGCCGGCATCTGCTGGGTCGGGCCGACGAACCGCACCGCGTCGCGCACGCCGCGGGCCGCGGCGCGGCGCTGCAGCGCATAGGACGTGCTGCCCGCGAGCAGGACGATGGGGGCGCTGCCGCGATCGATCAGCAGGCGGGTCGCGTCGATGAGCGTGCGCACGCCTTTGAGCCGGGGGTTCACCGCGGCGAACAGATAAACCACCGCCTCATCGGGGACGCTGAACGCGGTGCGCACGCTGTCGCGCCACGCGGCGCGCTGGGCGTCGTCGGCGTCGGGCATCGTCGAGGCGTTGGGGATCACCACGACGCGGTCGTCGCGGATGCCGTAATGTCGATCGAGTTGCCGGACGACGTAATCGCTGACCGCGACGATGCGTTTGACCCGCGGGTCGGCCAGGCAACGCCGCTCAAGCGCCAGGAGCAGTTGCTGCTTGGGGCTGAGCTTGAGCGACACGCGTTTGGCCGCGCGGGCCGCCGCGGCGCCGCGGAGGGCGATGTTGCGTTCGAGGGTTTCCCGGACCGTGCCGCCGCGGGGCTGGATCACGTCGGCGGGGACCGCCATCGTGACCGAAAGGCTCACGTCCGGCTCGAGCTCATTCAACCGGTCCTGCGCCCAGCGGGCGAACCGCCGCAGTTGCAACGCCGACTTGAGCCGACGCTCGCCCATGGCGATGACCGCGGCGTGGGACGGGGCGTCCTGGTCGATCATCGCGCCGGTGATCACCGTGACCCGGCAGCCGCGCGCGGTCAGTTCGTCCACGATCTGGGCGGTCGATTTCTCATTGCCCCCGGCCTGGGGCGCGAACCGTTCGATCACGACGGCGACGTGCATCGCGGATGGGCTGGGCGATTCGCTCACGGCGCGGCGACAACCCCCCGCGGCCGGCGGTGCGGGCTGGACGAAAGCAAGTCCAGCGCCGCCTCGAACACGCTGTCCACCGTGATGCGGTGCATCGACCGGCGGGCGCTGATGTAATCGCGCTCCCGGTCGTGCTCGGGGCTGACGCCGGGGGAGATCACCTGGCGCTCCCGGTCGAAGCCGATCTCGGTCCACTGCGGCGCGGTCGGGCCGAAGAGCGTGACTACCGGCACCTTCAGGGCGGCGGCGATGTGGCGCGGCCCGGTGTCGTTGGTGACCATCAGCGCGGCCCGGCGGACGATGCTCTTGACCAGCGTCAGGTTGATCGGCCGGGCGGCGAGGTTGATCACCGGCGCCTCGGCGGCGTGGGCGACATCGTCGAGGATCGGCCGCTCGCTGGGCGCGCCGGTCAGGGCGACGCACGCGCCGAAGCGATCGGCGAGCCGGTCGGCCAGGTCGCCGAACCGCTCGGCGGGCCAGCGCTTGGGTTTCTTCTGCGCGCCGGGGTTGAGCAGGACCAGCGGGCGCGGGTCGTCGGGACCGAAGCCGGCGGAAGCGAGCAGCGCATCGGCGGCCGCGTCGTCCTCGGGCCGGGTGAACAGCTCCATCGTCGGGTCGGGATCGGACGCGCCCATGTACCGGGCCAGGCCCAGGTAATAGTCGAGCGTCGGCACGGGGACAAACCCGTCGCCGTTGCGGCGAGGGATCAGCCGGTCGGTGAGCAGGAACCCCCGGCCGTCGCGGTCGTAGCCGATGCGCCGCTTGACGCCCGCGGCAGCGACGATGAATGCGGTGCGGAAGCTGTTGGGCAGCAGGACCGCGGCGTCGAACTTCCGGCTCGCCAGCCGCCGCGCCTGGCCCACCGAGCCGTCGCGCCGATCGCCCCGCAGGCTGACCAGCCGGTCGTACCACGGCGACCCCGCCACGGTCGGCCGGACGTTCTTGCGCAGCAACAGCGTGATCTGCGTGTCCGGCGCCGGGAAGGTCCGCCGCAGGGCGCGGAGCGTCGGCGTGGCCATGACGCAGTCGCCCAGCCACGTCGGCATCACCACCAACAGGCGGGCGATGGAATGGGGGTCCAGACCCTCAGGCATCGGTGTGATTATATCCGTTGAGGGAGCAAACAATCCGTTTCACGGCGAACGGGCGTACAACAGGCACATGATTGCGCCCAACTGCACCATCAGGCCCGATACGGTCCAACGCAGGAACAGGTCGGTATCGCCCGCGCCCATCCAAAGCCCGCCGATGAGGCAGACCGCCGCGACCATCTGGAGCACGAGGGCGAACGTCTTGAGATAAGACAGGTCGGTTTCGCCGCCGCGCTGGGCGCGCAGCTCCTGGAGAATCAGGCGCAGCGATTTCTCGATGCCGGGCGACTGGATCGTGCGCGGAGGCGGCGGGGGCGGGGGCCGGTCCGCGGGCTTGGGCGGCGGGTCGGTTTCGGTCGGGGTCGGGGTCGGGGTCGGCGCCGGAGCGGACGGCTCGGCGGTCGGCGCTTCGGCCGGGGCGGCGGCGTCCTCGTCGCGGCGGCGGCGGGGCTCGGGGGCGTTCCACGGCCGGAACGGCGGGGCCGGCTTGCCCTTGGCGCCCTTTGGCTTGGGCGACGGGCCGGGCGCGTCCTTGTCCGGGTCGGGCTTCTGGTCGGCGGGCCGCTTGGGCTTGGCCCGCTGCAGCCGGGCCACCGCGGCCGCGTCCCACTTCTTGACCACCGGCGGCTGCTGCTCCGCCGCCCGCGCCGCCTCGGGCGTGCGCTGCTGGGCGATGATCCGCACCGCCTCCACGATGTTGGTCGCCATGAAGTCCGGGCGCGGGGGTGGGTCGCCGCCCGGCTCCTCCTCCACGCCCGGCAGGTTCGCCACGTCCAGCGGCGAAAGACGGTCGGCGTCCGGGCGGATCAAGACCGTCCGCGTCCCCGCCGCCGCCCCCGCCTGCACGTCCCGCATCTGGTCCCCCACCATCCACGACTGGCCCAGGTCCAGGTTCAGGTCCTCGGCCGCCTCCAGCAGCATGCCCGGCTGCGGCTTACGGTTGGGGTGTTCCTTCTTGTACTGCTTGAGCCGGCCCTGGGGGTGATAGGGGCAGTAATAAAACGCGTCGATCCGGGCGCCGTTCGCCGCCTCGTGCAGCATCTGGCAGACCCGGTCGTGAACCGCCATCACGTCCTTCTCGCCAAACCGGCCCCGCGCCACGCCGCCCTGGTTGGTGACCACCACCACGCGGTAGCCCAGCCCTTTGAGCGACGCGATCGCCGTCGCCGCGCCCTGCACCAACACCACCTGCTCGGGGTCGCCCAGGTCGCCGTCGTTGTGGATGATCGTGTTGTCGCGATCGAGGAAGACGGCCGCTTTCATGCCGACAGTTTATCAGGAATGGGCCCCCGCCCGGCGACGCTCGACCTCCGCCCCGATGCGGCGGATCGCCTCGTCCACCGCCCGGTTCAGATCGTCGTTCACGATGAACACGTCGTACACCGACCCGGCCTCAGCGGCCTCGATCTCGTTCTTGGCCTGGGCGAACCGCTTCTGGATCGTCGCCTCGTCCTCCCGCTTGCGGTCCCGCAGCCGCTGCAGCAGCGCGTCGTAGCTGGGCGGCTTGATGAAGATCGCAAAACAGCCGGCGAGGTTCGACTTGACCTGGGCCGCGCCCTCCATGTCGATCTCGAGGATCACGATCCGGCCGGCGGCGAGCTTGTCGAGGACCGGTCCCCGGGGCGTGCCGTAGTAGTTGCCGTAGACCTCGGCGTGTTCGAGCAGCTCGCGGTGGGCGATCGCGCTCTCGAACCGGCCTCGGTCGACGAAAAAATAGTGCTCACCCTCGACGTCGTCGGCCGCCTTGGGGCGGGTGGTCATCGAGACGCTCAGCGCCGCGTCCAGCCGTTCGCGCACCACGTTGGTGATCGTGCTTTTCCCTACGCCGGACGGGCCGGAGATGATGACGAGAAAGCCTTGAGGCCCGGGACTCCGTTCCATCCGCCTGTTATACCGGATTCGAGGCGGACCGTTTGGTCCGTGGCTTGACGGACGTGACCAGGAACAGGCTGGCCATGCGCACCGCCAGGCCGTGGGCGACCTGCTCGAGGATGGCGGAGTTGGGCCCGTCGGCGACGGCGGAATCGATCTCGAGCCCGCGGTTCATCGGGCCCGGGTGCATGACCAGCACGTCGGGCCGGGCCTTGGCGAGCCGGCGGGTGGTCAGGCCGAAGCAGGCCGCGTATTCGCGCACGCTGGGGAACGCGTGGCCGGCGATCCGCTCGAACTGAACCCGCAGCATGTTCACCACATCGACGTGGGGCAGGACCGCGTCGAAGTCGCTGCTGACCTCGCAGCCCATGTCGACGAACGCCTTGGGCACGAGGGTGGGCGGGCCGACGAGAACGACCCGGGCGCCGAGCTTGAGCAGGCCGTGGATGTTGGAGCGGGCCACGCGGGAGTGAGTGATGTCGCCGACGATCGCGACGGTGAGCCCGTCGAGGTCCAGCGTCTCGAGCCGGCCGAGCCGCTTGGCGATGGTGAAGGCGTCGAGCAGGCCCTGGGTGGGGTGCTCGTGCTGGCCATCGCCGGCGTTGATGACCGAGCAGCCGACCGACCCGGCCAGCTGGACCGCGGCGCCGCTGTGGTGGTGCCGGCAGACCATCACGTCCACGCCCATCGCCTCGATCGTCCGCGCGGTGTCACGCAGCGTCTCGCCCTTCGACACGCTCGACCCCTTGCCGGAGAAGTGCAGCACGTCCGCCGAGAGGCGCTGGGCCGCCAGCGCGAAGCTGTTGCTCGTGCGCGTCGAGTCCTCGAAGAACAGGTTGGCCACCACCTTGCCCCGCAGCGTCGGCGCCTTCTTCACGCTACGGGTCGACACGCCCTCGAACCCCACCGCCGTGCGCAACAGATGCCGGATGTCCTGGGCCGAGAGGTCTTCCAGCCCCAGCAGGTGACGGTGCGGCCAGCGGTAGCCCTTGCTCATCCGCCCGCCCCCTTCCCGTCGGCCTCGATCGCGTCGCGGCCGTCCACCGGCTCGAGCATCACCCGCACCTGGCCCACGCCCCGATCGCTCAGGTCCAGCCCCACGCAGTCCGGCGCGATCGGCAGCTCCCGGCCGCCGCGGTCCACCAGCACCGCCAGCCACACCCGGCGCGGCCGGCCCAGGTCCATCAAACTCTGCAACGCCGCCCGCACCGACCGGCCCGTCATCAGCACATCATCCACCAGCACCACGTCCAGCCCGTCGAGCCCGAACGCCACCTCCGTCGCCCGCACCTCCGCCTCCGGGCCGATCTCCGACAGGTCATCGCGGTACAGCGTGATGTCCAGCGCCCCCACCCGCTGCACGCCCGCCCGCCCCGCCAGGCGGCGGGCCAGTTCATCGCCCCGGCGCTTCACCCCGATCACCGCCCAGTCCCCGCCGTCTGCGACCCAACGCCCCACCCGCTCGGCCATCTCGCCGATCAACACGTCCACTTGCCCCGCGTCTGCGATCGCCTGCATCGGCGACATCCTACCTCAACCGCCCTCGCGGGGCTGGACGCCGGACAAGCCGCGGCCGCGGTCCGCGGCGATAAAGACGTCGAGCGTCTGACCGACATAGACCCGCTCGGGCGGATCGACCACCTCATACACCACGAACAAGACGCGGGTGTCCACGCGTTCGGTGATGCCGCCGGTCAGCGACGGCTTGGGGGTCAGCCGGGGCTCGATCCGCACGAACCGCAGGCCGACCCGGGCCCGGTCGCGCCCGCGGAGATACCCCTCGGCCGCCGCCCCTGCGCGCACGCGGCCGGCGTCCTCCTCGTCGACCTGCACCCGGACCTGCAACGGGCCGTCCGAGCCCAGCAGCGCGGGCGGCGCCGCCGCAGAGCTGGCGTCGACCAGTTCGCCGGCCCGGACGTTGATCTTCAGCACCACCCCGTCGATCGGCGAACGAACGATCAGGCGATCCAACTCGACGCGCACCTGATCCACGCGGGCCCGGGACAAGCGCACCTGTTGCCGGGCCACCGCGATGTCCTGCTCCCACGCGCCCGCTTCGAGCCGGCGCAGTTCGGACTCAGCGTGTTCCAGCCCCGCCTCGGTCTGCCGCAGGTCGAACCGGCTGGCGCGGAGCTCGGCTTCACCGATGGCGTTCTGGCGGACCAGGCGCTGGGCGCGCATCATCGCGTCGCGGGCGCGGTCGACGCCGACCCGCGCCGCGGCCACGGCCGCCCGCGCCGGCGGGAGGTCTTCCGGGCGCGGCGCGGCGCGTAGCCGGGCCAAGCCCGCCTCATCCGCGGCAAGCGTCTGCTCACGCACCCGCAACTCCGCCCGCAGCTGCCGGTCATCGAGCGCAAACAGCGGGTCGCCGGACCGGACCGCCTGCCCATCCACCACATGCACCTCCCGGACCAGGCCGGACACCGGCGCGCCGATCGCCGTGGTCTCGCCCGGCGGCTGGACCTGCCCGAGGCCCGCAACCGTCGCCGGGCCCAGGGTCGTCACCGCGGGCGGGTTGGGCGGCACGGTCACCTGTTCCTGCGGCGTGAGGATGACCGTCGTCGCCGCCCCGAAGCCCAATGCACCCGCCGCCAGGAGCGGCGCCCCGAACTTGATCCACATCGTTCTGCTCCGATCCATTCACGGTCATTCACGTCTGATCCGAAGCGGCGCACGCCTGGCCGGCTTCGACTTTCACCAGCTTGCCGTCCTCCATATGGGCGACACGATCCGCGAACGCGTAGACGCGCGGGTCATGCGTGACCACGATCGCGGCGCGGCCGGGACGGACCGCCAGGCTACGCAGCAGCGCCATCACCGCCCGGCCGGACTTGCCGTCCAGGGCCGCGGTGGGCTCGTCGCACAGCAACAGCCGCGGCTCGTGCGCCAGGGCCCGCGCGATCGCCACCCGTTGCTGCTGACCGCCGGAGAGCTGTCGCGGCAGCTTGTCGGCGTGCGGCGTCATCTCGATCCGGTCCAGCAAAGCCCTGGCGCGGTCGAGCGCGGCCGGCCACGGGGCGCCCGCGCCGACCAGCGGGACCGCCGCGTTCTCCGCCGCCGTCAGGCCCGCGAGCAGGTTGTACTGCTGAAACACAAAGCCGACGTTCCGCCGACGGAACGCCACGAGCCGGCCCGCGGGCAACGCCGCCACGTCTTCGTCGAACACCCGGACCGTGCCGCTCGCCCCGCGGAGCAGGCCCGCGATGATCGAAATCAACGTCGTCTTGCCGCAACCGCTGGGGCCGACCAGCATCGTCAACCGCCCGGCCTCGGCGTCGAAATCGACGCCCTTGAGGACCTTCAACGGCCCCGCCGACGTTTTGAACACATGCTCGACCGACCGGCACATCACGCCGTTCACGCTTCAACTCCTGAACACCAGCGCTGGATCGACCATCAGGACCTTGCGCACACTCACCAGGCACGCCGTCAATGTGACCGCCAGGATGAACACCCCCGTCCCGCCGAAGATCACGGGGTGCATGAACATCCCCCGCAGCCCGCCGGTGAGCGACGGGCTGAACATCGCGAAGAACAGCCCGGCGACGCCCACGCCCAGGCCGTACCCGACCGCCGCCACGAAGACCGCCTGGGCGCCGATCATCTTCAGGATGTGGCGGTTCTCGAAGCCGATCGCCTTCAAGGCGGCGAACTGCTTGAGGTTCTCGACGCTGAACATGTAGAACGTCTGGCCGACGATCGCCACGCCGATCACCACGCCCATGAGGATGGTGATGCCGAAGTTCTCGGCGACGCCGGAGTACTTGAGGATCCAGGCCTGGGTCTCGGCGATGAAGCGGTCGCGCGTGCGGGCGCGCAGCCCGGTGTCGCGACGGATCGCGGCGGCGACCGCGGCCGGGTCCTCGCCCGCCTCGGCCCGCGCCAGGACAAAGGTGACCGGGTTGACCGTCTCGCGGGCCATCTCGACCGCGAGGCTCCGCCGCGTGTAGACCCGGGGCAGCCCGCTCCAGGATGAACCGACGTGGCAGACCCCCACGATCAGCGCCCGCCGCTGGCCGATCTCCACCGCCAGGCCGGTCTGCATCGACAGGCCCGGGAAGATCGCCGCGAACCCCGCCGCGTCCACGATCACCGCGTCCGGACGCGCCAGATCCTCCAGCGAGCCCAGCAGCATCTCACGCGGCGCCGCCGTCATCGAACTGTCATCGATCCCGATCAGCTGCACCGCCTTGGTGCGCCCGGTTTCGGTCCTCAGCTGAGCGATCGACTGGTAGTACGGCGCCGCCCACGCCACGCCCGCCACCGAACGCACGCGTCCGACGGTCAGTTCGCTCATCTGGTCCGGCTCGTCGATCGTCTCGACGCTGCGTTTCATCACCCACAGGTCCGCTTCGCTGGCGCCGAGGATCTCGCGGGCGGCCGAGTGCAGCACCGAGTGGAAAATCGCCGACTGCTGGCTGATCAGCAGCGTGGCAAAGGCGATCCCCACGACCAGCGCCAGGTACTTGGCCGTGTCATGCAGCAGCATCTTGAACGCGATGCGCATCATGAGCGGGCCGCCCCGCCGCGCGGCGCCGTGGTTTCCCGAACGCCGAAACGCTCGACCGCGTCCAGGGTGAGCTGCGCCAACACGTCCAGCCACCGCTCCCGCTGGTCGACCGCGTCCACGACCTCGGGCGCCAGTTCCTGCAAGACCTCCCGCCGGGTCGCGAAGCTCGAGGCCAGGATGTACATCGACATCGCCCCGAACCGCACCGCGGGGTCCGACGCCGGCCGCCCCGCCGCGGCGCCGACGACGTCGCAGATCTGGTCCAGGTCCGGCTTCAGCCGCCGCCGGACCACCTCCCGGAACGCCGCCGAGGGATTGAGCAGCTCCCGCTCGATCAGCCGCAAACGCCAGTCGACGGCATCGGCGTGATAGTCCTCGATCGACATGCGGATCACGAAGCACAGGGCTTGATAAGCCGTCAACCCGGCGATGTGCTGGCCGAGCGTGTCCCAGGGCTGGTCGGTGCGGCAGGCCTCGAGCAGCACCTCCCGGTAGAGGCCGTCCTTGTCGCCGAAGTGATAGTGCAGCGCGCTGAGGCTGACCCCGGCCCGGGCGATGATGTCGCGGACGGTCACGCCGTGACGGCCGCTCTCGGCGAAGAGCTCGCCGGCGGCCTGAATCATCGCCGCCTGGGTGCGTTGACTGTCTTTGGCGGTGCCCATGGGGTGGCTCCGGGGTGGCTTGATCGTCTGGTACAAATGTATAGTACATTTGTACTAAATTGAAGTCAAACCCCCGATCGGCCGTAAAAACCGCCTTTCCGGCACGAATTGTTAGAAGGATGCCGGTTCATGGCGAGGCCCGGCGCTGTCCATGGCCATCTGCTAAACTCCCGGCCCCGACGGATTGCCCCACCCCCCCACGCCCCTAGATGAGGCCCCACCATGAGTCTTGAAATCGAAGTCGTCCACGGCCGCCAAGTCCTCGATTCGCGCGGCAACCCCACCGTCGAAGTCGAGGTCCACCTCGTCGACGGCTCCGCCGGCCGCGCCATGGTGCCCTCCGGCGCCTCCACCGGCGAGAACGAGGCCGTCGAGCTCCGCGACGGCGACAAGGCGGTCTACCTCGGCAAGTCCGTCGCCAAGGCCGTGGAAAACGTCAACTCCGTCATCGCCCCCGAGCTGCTGGGCGTGGACGCCCGCGACCAGGAAGAGGTCGACGCGACCATGCTCGCCCTCGACGGCACGGCCAACAAGTCCAAGCTCGGCGCCAACGCCGTGCTCGGCGTCTCCATGGCCGTCGCCCACGCCGCCGCCGCCGCCACCGGCCTGCCCCTCTACCGCTACCTCGGCGGCGCCGGCGCCAAGATCCTCCCCGTCCCCATGATGAACATCCTCAACGGCGGCAAACACGCCGACAACACCGTCGACTTCCAGGAGTTCATGATCCAGCCCTGGGGCTTCGACAACTTCTTCGAGGCCATGCAGGCCGGCGTCGAGATCTACCACCAGCTCAAGGCCGTCCTCCACGACAAGGGCCTCTCCACCGCCGTCGGCGACGAAGGCGGCTTCGCCCCCAACCTCGCCTCCAACGAAGAGGCCCTTCAGGTCATCGAGGAGGCCGTCGGCAAAACCCGGTACAAGTTCGGCGAGCAGATCTTCGTCGCCCTCGACCCCGCCACCAGCGAGCTGTGGAACGAAGCCGAAAAGCTCGGCAAGGAGGGCTACTGCTTCTTCTCCTCCGCCCCCGACAAGGTCGTCACCGCCGACGAGATGATCGACACCTGGGCCCAGTGGTGCGACAAGTACCCCATCCGCTCCATCGAGGACGGCCTGGCCGAGAACGACTGGGCCGGCTGGAAGAAGCTCACCGACAAGCTCGGCGACAAGGTCCAGCTCGTCGGCGACGACCTGTTCGTCACCAACAAGACCTTCCTCCAACGCGGGATCGACGAGGGCTGCGGCAACTCGATCCTCGTCAAGGTCAACCAGATCGGCTCGCTGTCGGAGACCTTTGACGCGGTCAACCTCGCCATGCGCAACAACTACTCGGCCGTGCTGTCGCACCGCTCGGGCGAGACCGAGGACGCCACCATCGCCGAC
>JANQFR010000098.1 GCA_028277745.1 Phycisphaeraceae bacterium | reverse complement strand
TGACAAGCATCGATACACTACCGCCATCTGCCATCTGCCATCTGCCATCTGCCATCTGCCATCTGCCATCTGCCATCTGCCATCTGCCATCTGCCATCTCTCAGGCCGGGTCGTATCCCTTGCCGCCGAGGGGGTGGCAGCGGGCGATGCGTTTGATGCCGCGCCAGGCGCCGCGGAGGGGGCCGTGCTTGCGGATGGCGTCGATCATGTATTGGCTGCAGGTGGGGTGGAAGCGGCAGTGCCCGCCCATGACCGGGCCGAGGGTCGCGCGGTAGGCGTAGACCAGGGCGATGAGCGTGTTGGCCAGGAGGCGTCGGATCATGACGGGTCGCGGGGCGGTCGTTTGCTTCGGCGGTGGGTCCAGAGCCGGTCGACGCCGCGGACGGCTTCGTCGAGCAGGCGCTGGTACTCGGCGAGCGTCAGGGGCTCGTGTGGCCGGACGACGATCACCAGATCATAGCCGACGGGCCGGCCATGCTGGGTTAACCGGAACGCTTCGCGGAGCAGGCGTTTGATGCGGCTGCGGGTCGCCGCGTTGCCGACGCGCCGGGAGACGGAGAGCCCCAGCCGGCAGTGGTTAAGGCCGTTGGGCCGGCTGCACACGCCCAGAGGCCCGGCGTTGCGTCGGCCGCGGGCGTCGAACACGGCGGTGAAGGCGCGTCGGCCGCTGAGGCGCTGGGCCCGGGTGAACGTGAATCGGGGGCGGGTCTCAGCCATGGGCCTGGTCGCGGCGGGCGATCTCGTCGCGGTTGTACAGGGCGAGGATGTCGTGGCGGTCCAGCAGGCCGATGATCCGTTCCGGATCGTCAATGTCGATGATGGGCAGCTGATCGAAAGGCTCGTCGGCGAAGCGTTTCATGAGTTGGCTGACATCGGATTCGGCGGTGAGCGGAACGGCCATCTCGCCGGTGCGCATGATGTCGCGGACCGGCGTGTCGGTCCGGTCCCGGTGGTTGTAAAGGAATTGTCGGACGTCGTCGAGCCCGAGCAGCCCGACGTACCGGCCGTCGGCGTCGAGGACGGGGAAGCACTCCTGTCGGGGGGCGAACAGGCGGGGCTGGATGTCGTCGAGGGTGTCGGTGTCGCGGAAGGCGACGAACGTGCGCCGGACCGCGTCGCGCGCGTCGCGGATGGTGAGGCGGTCGAGGGTGTCCTGGTGGAAGTCCCCGTAGTGGGCCGGCGAATCGCGTCGGGCGGGCATCTGCTCGGAGTAGATGGACGGCGCCTTGCGCACCAGCAGGTAGCTGACGGCGCAGACGAGCATGGAGGCGACGGTGAGGCCGTGGGAGCCGGTGAGCTCGCCGACCATGATGAGGGTGGAGACGGGGGTCTTGGCGGCGGCGCTGAAGAAGCCGGCCATGCCGCAGATGCCGAACATGGGCACGTGCTCGGGCCGGATGAGTCCGGGCGCGACGATGTGGCCGAGCACGCCGAAGGCCGCGCCGATGGCGCCGCCCATGACCATGGACGCGCCGAAGACGCCCGCCGACCCGCCCGAGCCGATGGTGAGCGAGGTGGTGAGGATCTTGCCGACGCCGACGATGCACAGCAGCAGCAGGGCGGCGCCGGCGTTCTGGGTGAGGGCGAGGTGATCGCCGGGGCCGCCGCCGTAGATGCTTTGCAGGAAGCCGTAGCCGAACCCGAGCGTGCCCAGCGCCGCGCGCTGCATGGGCTCGCTGCTGCCCCCCATGAGGGAGTAGCCGCCGATCGCCACGAGCCCGGCGAGGCCGGCGCCGATCGCGGGCTTGATGATCCTGGGGACCGGCATTGATCTGAACACGTCGCGCGTGGTGTAAAACGTCCACACGTAGACCCGCGCCGCCGCGGCGCAGACCCCCGCCAGCAACAGCAGGGGCGGCAGGAGCCACGGCGAGGTGAACGACATGGGCATGACCGCGAACAACGGTTGGAAGCCGAAGAACACGCCCAGCGTGCAGTACGACACCGTGACCGCGATGAAGCTGGGCGCCAGCGCCTCGCTCTCGAACTCCAGGTCGCGGTACATCACCTCCATGGCGAAGATGCCGCCGGCGAGCGGCGCGTGGAAGATCGCGCCGATGCCCGCGCCCACGCCCGCGGCCAGCAGCATGCGCCGCTCGAAGTCGGTGAGCCGGAGGCGGGTGGCGATGAACGAGCCGAACGTCGCGCCGATCTGCGCGATGGGCCCTTCCTTGCCGCCCGAGCCGCCGGTGCCGAGCGTCACCGCCGACGCGACCAGCTTCACCAGCGCCACGCGCGGGCGGACCCGGCCGGCGCGCTGGTGGAACGCCCGGATCGCCGCGTCGGTGCCGTGGCCCTCCGCCTCCGGCGCCAGCGTGTAGACCAGCACCCCCGTCACCAGCCCGCCCAGGATCAGCACGCCCAGCAGGACCCAGACGTTGAGCCCGCCGTCGGGCCCCGTCCAGCCGAACAGCGCCGCGATGTTCACCTCGTTCGCGGGCCGGCCCTGGTCCCAGCCCGCGCCGTCGACCAGGGCGACTTGCTCGATCACGGTCGTCAGGCAGCGGAACGCGACCGCCCCGAACCCGGCCACCAGCCCGACCAGCGGCGCGACGAGCAGCGTCCGCCGGTTCGGCGACATGAGGCCGCGCCAACTCATGTGATGTCGAGGGCTCTGCGTCATGCCAATCCCATCTATCGGCCCACCCTTCCTGGTGACCGGTCCTTACTGGTCCAGCAGCTTGTGATACTGACGCATCAGACGCGACCGGCTGATCACGCCCCGGACCCGTTGCTCTTCGTCCAGCACGGCCAGGCTCGCCACATCGTGCTGGCTGAACTTGTCCAGCACCACGTCGAGGGTTTCGCCGGCCTCGCAGGTGGGCAGGTTCGTGCGCATCAGCTCCTCGACGATCATCAGCGGGATCGCCTCGCGCTGCACCAGCGTGGTGCGCAGGTCCTCACCGCAGACCATGCCGACGTAGCGGGACGCGTCGTCGCAGACCACGAAGTCGGTCGCGGCGTAGTCCTCGGCCAGCTCGATGAGCCGCTGAGCCGGGTCCTGGGGGTTGACGGCCACCGGCGGGGTGAGCGGCACGTCGGCGACCTCGAGCCGGCGCAGCAGGGTCATGTCGGAGGTGAGCCCGACGCGGATGCCCATCTGCCGCAGCCACGCGGCGTAGATCGAGTCGCGGCTGAACGTCTGGGCCACCACGGTCGCGACGATCGCCACGAACATGACCGGCAGGATGACCTTGTAGTCGCGGGTCATCTCGAACACGAGCAGGAACGCGGTGAGGGGGCAGTGGGCGACCGCCGCGATCGCGCCGGCCATGCCGGCCAGGGCGTAGGTCGCGGGGTTGATCGGCGCGAGCAACCCGGTCGCATTGACCGCTATCCCCACCATCCCGCCGAGCATGGCGCCCATGAACAGGCTCGGCGCAAACACGCCCCCCGATCCGCCCGACGCCAGCGTGAACGTCGTGCCGATCAGCTTCAGCAACAGCAACGCGCCCAGCAGCGCGAACGACGCCGCCGCCACCGGCTGCCTCACCCGCGTCAACACCTGCGTGGCCTGTTCCTCCGCCTTGGCCTCCACCGCCTGCGGGGCGTCGGCGGTGTACGACACCGGGTCCAGGAACGCCTCGATCACCGGGTAGCCGTTGCCGAAAAACGCCGGCGGCTCATAGCCCGGCACCACCTTGCCGCCGTAAGCCAGCACCAGCACGATCCCCAGCACGCCCAGCAACGCGCCGCCGATCGCCGGCTTGCACCAGAACGGCAGCCGGATCTTCTCCCAGACCGTCTCGCTCTCCCGCAGCAGCCGCGAGAACGCCACGCCGAGCAGGCCGCACGCCACCCCCAGCACCGCGTAGGGCCCGACTTCCGAGAGCACAAACGTGTACTGCCGCATCGCCTCGGGCACCATGAACACCGCCTCGTTCTCGCCGAGGAACGTCTGCGACGTCGCGGTCCCGAACACCGACGCGACCACGATCGGCATGAAGGTCTTGATCGAGAAGTCGCGCAGGATCACCTCGAGGACGAACAGCACGCCGGCGATCGGGGCGTTGAAGATCGCCGCCATCCCCCCCGCCGCGCCGCAGCCGATCAGCACGTGCACGTGCTCCCGCTTGACGTGGAGCCAGCGGCTGACCACCGACCCCAGGATCGACCCGACCATGATGATCGGCCCCTCGACCCCGGCGCTGCCCCCCGAGCCGATGGTCAGCGACGCCGTCGCCATCTTGACCCCGGCCTGGCGACCCTGCATCCGGCCGTGCCGGCGCGCCAGGGCCTCGATGACGTCGGGGATGCCGTGGCTGATCCGGGCCTGGCTGAAAAACCGGGTGATCAGGCCGACCGCGAGCCCCCCCACGGTCGGCAGGATGATCAGCATCAGCAGGTCCGACTGCGGGAACCGCTGCTTGCCGAGGAACCCGAAAAAGAACCCGCCCGAGGCCTCGACCAGCCAGTCGAACCCGGTCGCGACCAGCCCGGCGAGCACCCCGACGATCGCGGCCAGCGGGATCAGATAAAACTCGCGCGTCAGCCCGAGCCGGCTGAACGCCCGTGACCATTGCACACGGATCCGCGCTGCCTTCGACATCACCGTCAAGTGTAATACGGATCGCGATGGGGTTTTTACGCCTATACTCCGCCATGGCCGTTTCTTTTGAACACCTGAGCCCCCAACACCGCGATTTCATCACGCAGCAACGCATGTTCTTCGTGGCGACCGCCCCCCGCAATGACGACGGACACATCAATATCTCCCCCAAGGGGCTCGACGGGACGTTCCGCGTTCTCGATGAACGCACCGTCGCCTACCTCGACCTGACCGGCTCGGGGATCGAGACCATCGCCCACCTGAAGCAGAACGGACGCATCTGCGTCATGTTCTGCGCTTTCGAAGGCAGCCCCGACATCCTCCGCATCCACGGCCGCGGCGAGGTGCTCGAGGCGGACACGCCCCGTTTCGAATCCTTGCGCCCCGACTTCCCCGACCTGCCCGCGGTTCGGTCGATCATCCTCGTCCACATCGACCGGGTCTCGACATCCTGCGGCTGGGGCGTCCCGCTCATGGCGTATCAGGGCCAGCGAGACAATTTTGTTCAATGGTCAACCCGCAAAGGCGAGGACGGCATCCGCGACTTCCAACAGAAGCACAACACCCAAAGCATCGACGGCCTGCCCGGCCTGCCGCCCAGTCGCGATTGAACCGCGAAGCCCATGGTTTGCGAAGCCCAGGGATTGCAATCCCTGGGCTTCTTCGATCAACCCCCGTCCCGCGCTTCACCCAGCTTCTTACGGATGTGGCGGACCAGCGCTTCGGGCGCCGCGCTGCGCGGACGGCTCAGCACGCGCCAGGTCACCACGTGCGTCAACGACTCGCCCGCCTGCAGGTCGACCAGGGGCGAAAGCGTCTCCAGCTCGACGTAGCGCTTGCCGGTGAACAACTCGACGCTCGACTGCTCGCCATAGAACGCGTCGGGGTGGAGCGGGGCCGACTGGACGAGGATCAGGTCGTCATACACCGCCGCGATCCATCGCCCCATGACGCCGAGCTTGGAGCCGTCGGGCGCGTTGGTGAGCTGGATCGCCGACCCGCCGTCGAGGAGGGTCATCGCCGCGGCGGGCTCGCCCATCAGCTCCACCGGCTCGCCGGCGGCCCGGTCGATCAGCGTGAACGCGGGCGGGTCGACCTGCGACACCGACCACACGTGCACCGGGATGTCGCTGGCCGCGAAGCGGCGGATCGTGTTGACGACGGTCATCGCTGGGGCTTTTTCGTCCAGCGTGAATCGCCGCCGGACGACGGCGTTGACGTCGCCCAGCCGCGGGCTGCGGATGGTCACCGACCGCTCGTCCCGGCCGTCGATGAACCATTTGAAGCCGTCGACCGTGTCGGGCGGGGGCCATCTCTTCCCCTGTGGGTACTTGTCTTTCCAGTCCGCCTGCAGGCTGTTCCACACCTTGTCGCCGCCCCAGTCCCACGACCCGCCGGGGTCGACGTCGTTGGCGAGCACGTTGGCGTCGAGGCTCTGCCGGCTCAGGTAGAGCAGGTTCGCGTGATTCGCAGGCGTGAACCGCACGAGCCGGCCCACGCTCGGGTTGACGGTCGCTTTCAACGACGGGTTGCTCAACGTCACCGGCCGCTGCGAACAGCCGGCCAAGGCGACGATCAGCGCCGGCGCGCACAAAGCCAAACGTTTCGACATGATGATGCACTCCCTTGATTTCGTAAGCCCGGGCTAATACACAGTGCGAAGAACATATGTGTGAAGCCGGACCTGAGCGAAGCGAAGGTCCGGATGGGTTTTGTCGGCGCGATCCGGACCTTCGCTCCGCTCAGGGCCGGCTTCGCCAGAAGGTCGGTTGGATGGCTTTTCAAACACGTGTTAAGACTCCGCGGCGCGGACGTGATCCAGCGATTGCGCGAAACCTACGCCCAGGCACGCGCCCAGCACGCCCGCCGAGGCGTAATGAAGCGGCAGCGCCAGGGCCGCGCCGGGCAACTGCCCCGCGTACTCGCGCAGCAGCACCTCGTCGGTCGTCGCGTACCCTCGCAACAGCACGATCCCGTACGCGACGACACCCGCCAGCAGCGGGCTCATGAGGATCACGACCGGGTTGCTCTGCGGCATGATCAGCTGGCCGATCAATGCGCCGATCAGAAACGCCGTCAGCAAGGCCCCGACGATCTGCCCCGTCGTGGTGCTTTGGATCATCACGCTGGCCAGGAACCCCCCGATCCCGCCGGCGATCGCCCCGGAGATCAGCGACCGCAGCCCGCCGGCCTTGAAATCGACCCGCCGCGCCGTGTGCTGCTCGTTCTTCATGGTGGGCGGCAACAGCCGGCCGAGCCGGGGCGCGGCGTGCATCAGCGTCAAGAACAGCCCCACGACCGCCGCGAGCCAGATCATCGCCTCGATGATCAGCCAGCCGTAACCCGACGGCAGCGCGTTGCGCCAGAGAAACCCCTGGGACCCGCCGCCCATCGCCGCCAGGATCATCAGCGCAAACGCGGCGGTGAACACCCCGGCCAACGGGTTGCCCGCCGCGGCGACCACGCCCGCCCCCGCCAGCGCCGGCAGGCCGCACAGCCCCAGCATCAGGACGGCGGCGACAAAACCGCCGCCGGCGTCAAACAGCGTGATGCCCGACGACGCGTCAACCGGCCTCAGCCACGGCAGGGCCCACAGCCAGCACGCCGTCCCCGCCGCACACACGATCCCGATCAACAGCCGCTGTCGCATCGTTGGCAACATGGCCGCATTGTAAACCCTCACGAAACCCGGTGACGGCCGCGTTCCCGGAGCCCCGGAAGCGTTTCCGGGGCTTGGCGCCGAACGTTCGTCTCACGGCGACAACCGCCGCATCGCCCAGCCGCCTTCTTGCTTCACGTATTCCAGCCGGTCGTGCAGGCGGTTGGACCGGCCCTGCCAGAACTCGATCCGCGTCGGCGTCACGGCGTAGCCGCCCCAGTTGTCCGGCAGGGGGACCTGCGCTTGCCCGTAAAGACGCTCCAGCTCGGCGAGCCGGGCCTCGAGCGCGTCACGGTCGGGGACGAAGCTGGACTGCGCCGACGCGGCCGCGCCGAGCTGGCTGCCGCGCGGCCGGCTATGGAAATACGCCTCCGACGCCTCGCGCGACACCTTGGCCGCCTCGCCCTCGATCCGGACCTGCCGCTCGATCCAGGGCCAGAAGAACGTCAGCGCGACCCGCGGGTTGGCGGCGATCTCCCGGCCCTTACGCGAGCCGTAGTTGGTGTAGAAGTGAAACCCCCCGTCGGCCACGCCCTTGAGCAGCACGACCCGCGCCGACGGCCCGCCGTCGGGCGTCGCGGTCGCCAGCGTCATGGCGTTGGGCTCGTGCCAGTCGGTCGGGTTCGCGGCGACCGCCTGCTCGAACCACGCCTCGAACTGCGCGATCGGGTCGGCCAGCATGTCGGATTCGCGCAGGGCTGCCTGTTCGTAGCCGCGGCGCATGTCTTGCATCGGCATGTGGGCTATTGTACCGGTATCCCCCTCCCGCCTCTGAAGGAGACCGCCATGCCCATTCCGCTCACCGATCCGCAGATCACCGACGCCCTCACCGCGCTGCCCGGCTGGTCGCGCGAGGGCGACAAGCTCACCAAGACCTATACCTTCAGCTCGTTCCGCGAGGCGATGGGCTTCATCGTGCGCGTCGGCTTCGAGGCCGAGGCGATGAACCACCACCCCGAGCTGTTCAACGTCTATAGCCGGGTGACGATCAGCCTGTGCACCCACGACCTCGGCGACAAGATCAGCGACAGCGACGCGGCGATGGCGAAAGCGATCGAGCAGGTCGTGAGCCTGTAAGAAAAGATGTCTGTTTAAAGATCAGGCTCAACGCCAGCGCTGGACGGGTCAACCATAGGCGGCTCCCCCTATGGCGAACGATGGGCCTGCCGACCGAAACCCCGTCAACGCCGAAGCCGCGGGAAGCGGTTGGGCGTGGTTTTTTGCCGGCGTATCGGTCATAATGACGATAGCGGCGTTCATCGCGGTGATTTTATCGATGCAGAAGCGGAAACGTCCGGCGGGCCATGTTGTGCCGTAGATCACGCAGCAACATAAGGAATGGTTTTATGTATCGCACTCATCGCTATCGCGGCGCCGGGGGCGGGGCGTTTGGCCAAGGCTTCTCACTCATCGAGATTCTGGTCGTCATCGCGATCATCAGCCTTTTGATGGGGCTCGTGCTCCCCGTGCTGTCGCAAGCCCGGGACCGCGGCCGGGCGGCGGTCTGTGCCAGCAACCTGAAACAACTCACCACCGTCACGTTGATCTATGTCAATGACGACCCCCGGAAGCGGTTCCCCAAGGCCCGTTTCCCGATCGCCCCCTGGCACCCGACGAATCCTTTCGACAGCTGGGTTTACACCATGAAGCCGTATGTTGACACGCATGACCTGGCGGTGTGTCCGAGCGACGCGAGCCCGTATTGGGAGACGCCGCCGCCCTGGTTCCCCGGCCGGGTGCGCGAAGTGAGCTACGGGATCAACTCCATCGTGTCAGACGATGTCCTTTTGTTGGAGCGACGCTGGCCCTCTGTCCCCCGATTCGGAGAAAGCCTTGAAGAGATCGATGTGCCGAGCAACACCATCGTTTACGGGGAACTGACCGAGACCAGCGGGATCGTTGATTACATTTTTGCGCCTCATTTCGGCACGGATGTAGATGGAAACATCGATTTTCAGTTCCGACTACAAGTCGAAGTGACCCGCCACGGCAACGTTCCGCAGTGGAGTTTTGTGGACGGCCACGTCGAGCCGTTCCGGAGGAAAGACGTGTACGACCCCGGCACGTATGACGAGATAACCGGAACCGGCGAGTGGACCCACAACAAGTTTCACCCCAAGATTGCACGCTAGGCGATCACGCTTTTGGACCTGCATCAACCAGACGCCGGCGTTCAAGGTTTCATCGGTGAACACCGGGAAGCGGTATGGGTGGTTCTGATCGCCGTCGGGATCGGATGCGTCTGGGCGGTGCTCGTCAACATCCTGGGGGCGCGGCTCGTCTGGGCGGGCCCGCTGGTCGGCGTTGCGGTCGGCCTCCTGGTGCGCAGGGTCCCGTTCTACCCGTCGTTTCAATCCGCACGTTTCGCTCTGGCCCTCACCTTTGTGGTGTTGCTGTTCAGCCGCGTCCTGGCCAGCCAGTTAAGCGGCTATTACGTCAGCACACGCGAAGTCGCGAACGATCGTGAACTGGTTTATCAGGCGGTCCTGGTCAGCCTCGGCCAGGATGGAGGCCTTGCCGATCAGGGGGCGGAGCCTTATCTGACGCACCACGACCTGGTGATGAAGCGCATCGCTGAGTTGAGCCCATCCGAAAAACGCGGGCTGGTCCAGGATTACATCTATTCCGCTCAGACCCCGGTCCTCCGGGACCACAGCCCGCAAGCTCTTTTTCGGTTGTGGGATGTGTTTTGGTGGAGTATCGCATTGGTGATTGCCTACGCCCTTGGATTGTTGCCGAGGCTTTTCTTTTGACGTTAGGGATGAGCGGCGCATTGAAAAACGCCGCTGCCGCGCGGGTTCGGGACGCGGCGACAGCGGCGTTGTCACAAGGCTTGGGTTTCTCCGCCCTCAGCGGGCGGCGGCCGTCTGCGGGGCGGGGCGGCCGTCGGTGCGGACCGTCAGCTCATAGCCGGCGCCGGTCGTGCGCACGTTTTCGATGCGCAGGCGCCGGCCGTTGTTCAGCTTCAACACCGGCTCGAACTCGTAGCGCTTGAGCTTCGCCAGCCAGTCGCCGATCTTCCGGGCCCGCTCGTCGCCGAACTTCTCGCCCAGGTACTGGCCCATCTGGTCGGCGGGCACGGGCAGCCGGCCGGCGTCGAACTCGTCCATCCGCACCACCGCCCGGCCGTTGTCCAGGAAGTCGAGGTCGAAGTACGCCGAGAGCACCTGCGAGTAGCGGGCCGAGCGGTACTCGAACGCGATGACGTAGCGTCCCTGGGCGGCGCCGACCATCGGGTTGATGATCTCGCGGGGCATCTCGTGGCCCGCGGCCGCGGCCCAGTTGCTCAGCTCGTCTTCGACCAGCGCGTTGAGTTCATCCTGGGTGATCACCACTTGCCGCGCGGCCTCCGGGGACTCCGGGGCCGGCTCGGTCGTCGGTGTTTGCGAGGCGATCCGGTCAGCGAGAAACGCCTGGGCGCTGGCCCCCGTCCGCGGCGCAGGGGCCGTCGCCGCGGTCTGTCGGGGCTCGTCGGTCAGGGCGGTGGCGATCTTCGCCCGGGCCCGGTCCGCCAGCTCCACCCGCTGCGACGGGGTCGTGCGGTCCAGGAACGTCCGGTGCTCCCGCCAGTGCGCCGGCTCCATCCGCGTCAACGCGAACGCCCCCGTGATCGCCAGCACCGGCAGCGCCAGCACGCTCAGCATGATGTAACGCCAACGCCGTCGTCGGCCCCTGGTCTTCGCTTCCATCACGGATCCTCCGACACACGTTCCGTTCGCGCGACAGCCCGGCCCTGCGGGCCGGCGCTAAACGATCGCCATCACAACCGCTACCTTCCGATCCAGCCGCCCAACGGCGAAATCAAACTTTGTGTTTCCCGCCAATCCGCCGGAAGATGCGCCGGCTGTGCGGGCTGCCGGGTTATTCAGACCCACTCCGCCGCGGCGCGGTATCCTCCCGCCATGAACCTCAAACTTCTCGAACGGCTGACCACCACCCCCGGCGTGCCCGGGCGCGAGCACCGCGTCCGTCAGGTCATCCTCGACGCGTGCAAGGGCCTCTACGACACCAGCCGCACCGACGCCCTTGGCTCGCTGCACCTGGTCCGAAAACCCCGGCCCGCCAAGGGCAAGAAGGCCCCCAGGTCTCCGAAAAAAGTCATGATCGCCGCCCACATGGACCAGATCGGGTTCATGGTCCGGGCGATCGACGACAAGGGCTTCCTCTGGCTCAACCCCGTCGGCGGGTTCGACGCCCGCAACCTCTTCGCCCGTGTCGTCACCGTCGTCCCCGACGTGCGCGACCCATCGAAAGACCTCGACGGCATCATGAACCCCGGCGGCAAGCCCGTTCACATCGCCAGCCCCGAAGACCGCAAGAAGGTCCCGGAAGCCACCGAGTTCTTCGTCGACCTGGGCCTGCCGCCGGAAGAGGTCAAGAAGCGGGTCAACGTGGGCAGCATGGTCGTGATCAAGGCGCCGCTCTACGAGATCGGCCGCGTGGTGACCGGCCAGTGCCTGGACAACCGGATCGCCTGCTGGGTGGCGATCGAATCGCTCAAGAAACTCAAGACCCACCGGTGCGAGGTGCACTGCGTGTTCACCGTCCAGGAGGAGGTGGGGCTGCGTGGCGCCGGGCCGGCGACGTACGCGGTCCAGCCCGACATCGGCATCGCGCTCGACACCACCCTCTGCTGCGACACCCCCGGCGTGCCGGACAACGAGTCGGTGACCCGGCAGGGCCAGGGTGTCGGCCTCAACGTGATGGACGGCTCCGCGATCGTGGACGTTGACCTGCTCAACGACTTCGAGGCCCTGGCGCAGAAAAAGAAGATCCCTTACCAGCGCACGATCCTCCACCGCGGCGGGACCGACGCCGGCGCCATGCAGCGCACGGCCGTGGGCTTCCGCGTGATGACGCTGCTCACGCCCACGCGGTACATCCACACCGTGACCGAAACCGTGCACGAAGACGACATGACCGCGGCCCGCGACCTGCTCGCGGCGTACCTGGCGCAGGTGTGATGAGCGGCCCGGAACGCCCGTTCGTCTCGCGCGGGGGGCTCAAGCTCGCGGCGGCGCTCGACGCGTTCGCCCTCGACGTCGCCAGCATGACCTGCGCCGATCTGGGCTGCTCCACCGGCGGGTTCGTCGACTGCCTGCTGCAGCGCGGCGCCGCCCGGGTGTACGCCGTGGACACCGCCTACGGCGAGCTGGCGTGGACGCTACGCAACGATGAGCGGGTGGTGGTCATGGAGCGGACCAATGCCCTGCACGCCGAGCCGCGCGAGGCGTGCGGGCTCGTCACGGTCGATCTGGGCTGGACCAGGCAGGACAAAGCGGTCCCCGCGGCTCTGCGATGGCTCGGCGAAGGAGGGCGGATCGTCACGCTCATCAAGCCGCATTACGAGTCGGGCCGGCATCGGCTCAGCGACGACGAAGCGGAAGCGGTCAACGCCCGCGTCCTGGCGGAAACGATGCCGGGCCTGGGGGTCGAGGTCCTCGGGTGTGCGCCCGCACCGATCCGCGGCGGCAAGGGCGGCAATCTGGAATACCTCGCGCTGCTCCGCCCCGCGCGACAGCGCTGAAGCCCAGGGATTGTAATCCCTGGGCTTCTGAGCCTAACGCGCGCCCACGAAGATGGCGCCGAAGGCGAGGATGGCCAGCACGGCGATCGTCAGCACGACCACCAGCCCCACCATGTCGCGGACCATGTCGGCGTGGGGGTAGATCCGGCCCACCTCACGCAGGTCGGCGCCGCACTCGGGGCAAACGTCGGACTGCAGGCCGCGGGTCGAGTAGCCGCACGCCCCGCAGTGGCCGTAGGGGTCCGCCTTCTCCTCACGCGGCCCCAGCCACGCGTTCACCGCGGACGCCACGGTCATCACGCCCACCGCGCAGAACAACACCGCAAACACCAGCACGAAGAACGCGATGAGCCCGAAGGCCATCTCCATGGTCGGCCTCCGTCACGGGGAAGCGGGCGATGCCGGCGGGGCGGCCGGAGCGGTGCTCTGAAGGGGCGCGGATTGGACCGGCACGGGCGATACGGACACCGATCGGCCCACGAATAAAAGCCCCCCCAGCACGAAAAGGAAAACGACCAGAACCGCCACACCGGTCAGCATCCCGAAGATGACTGTCTTGCCCGAATGGCCGCCGGGGCGTTGGATGCCGGCCTGCCGCAGGTCGGCGCCGCACTCGGGGCAGGTGAACGTGGTCAGCCCCTTGACCGTGTACCCGCAGGCGCCGCACACGCCCGCATCGGCCTTCACGCCCGCCCGGCGTCGGCACTGGGCCCATACGCCCATCGACACCAAGACCAGCAGCAGTGCAACCAGGAGCAATGCTGGGAAAAAGATCGCTATCGCCATACCCGGATTGTAACCGGCCGCGGGCCAATCAGACCCACCGGTTTCGCGGCGGGGTCCGCCCGGGCTTCATCAAATGGCTTTCCGGTCACACCGCCGCGGGCTCGCGCCAGAATTTTTGGTGCGGGTAGCGATACGTCTTGAGCGTCTCGCCCTCAGCGAGCCGGGCGGGGTCGTCGGCGCGGTACACAAACGGCGTCTCGCCCGCGGCGTACGGCGCGTCGCGCCGGTGCGCCAGGCAGGCGTCCAGCACCTTCTGCTTGAGCGGGATGTATTCGAGCTTGTGCGGGCCGTGACGGCGTTCCACGTCGATCGGCCGGAACTCGTAGTACAACACCCGCCGCAGCCCCGACTCCGCGGCGGGCGAGCCGTGGATTGCCAGGATGTTGTGAAACAGCACGTCCCCGGGGTTGACCGGCAAGGGCACGGCGCCGTCGGTCAGGAACGAGCCGCTCGTGTCGCCGTCCCCGCCGCCGTTAAGCTGGGCGATCCGTTCGCAGGCTTGCTGGTGCGTCCACCGGTTGGAGCCGGGGATGCCCCAGAGGCAGTTGGTCGCGTCCGAGCCGTCGAGGTAAAAGTCGACGTTGATGGCGGCTACGTCCTGATCGACGTCGTCGGCGATGTAGGGGCCGGCGTCGCGGTGCCACGGGATCGCGGCGCCTTGGCCCGGGCCCTTGAAGACCATGCTGTCCCACGTCGGCAGGAAGTTGGGGCCTTGCAGTTTCTCGATCGACCGGAGGATGAACGGGTGGCCGAGCAGGGCCTTGCCCGCGGCGGTCCGCTCGATGACGTACTCGACCCGGAAGGGGACCTTGCGGCCGGTGAGTGCGTGCGGCTTGTACATGAAGTCGACGTCGTCGACCTCCGACGCCATCGCACGCTCGACCAGGGGAGCGGTTTGATCCTGAAGTGCTTTTAATTCTTCAGGGCATAAGAGGTTGCGGATCATGAGGAGGCCGTTCTCGCGGAAGAACCGGGCCTGTTCGTTGGTGATGGCGTCCTGCTTAGTCGCGTCGATCTCGGGAAAGTCAGACATGGCGGGAGTCCTCGTTCGGGGTTGTAGTGACCGATCTTCCCGCCATTTTGGACTAATAAAGTTGTAATTCTTCCTGACTTGAACGATAAAATTCCGGTATTCTAATAAATAGCGTGGCGCGTTCGGATGCTGATATTCAGGAGTTGGGATTACGGGCCTGGATCGGCCAGCCCCGGCCGATGGACCGGCCGCATCTGCACGGCGATCTGGAATTGAACTTCCTGTGGTCGGGGGCGTTGACTTACCTGATCGGGGGCGGCCGGGTGCGGATCGAGGCCGGTCGACTGTGCGGGTTCTGGGGCGGGGCGCCGCACCGGCTGATCGGGGTGGAGGGGGAGGTCCGGGCAGGGTGGGCGACGGCGCCGCTGTCGTGGGTCCTGAGCTGGTCGCTGCCGGAGGGGCTGCTGGCGGTGATGATGTCGGGCGGGGTGGCGGCCGGGCCGCGGGACCAGGGGGCCCGGGACGGGGAGTTGATCGAACAATGGTCGACCGACCTGGCGGGCGGGGCGCCCGGGGCGAGGCGGACGGTGGCGTTGGAGGTCGAGGCCCGGGTGCGTCGGCTGATGGGCGACCATCCGCGGGTGCTGATGTCCGCGGCGGGGCTGGGGGCGGCGGGCCGACCGATCGGGGGGGTGGAGGGCGTGGAGGCGATGGCGCGGTTCATCGCGTCGCGGTTCGCCGAGCCGATCGACGCGGCCGCGATCGCCGCGGCGGCGGGGCTGCACCCCAATTACGCGATGGCGTTGTTCCGCCGGCACACCGGCCTGACGCTCAACGCCTACCTCACGATGCAGCGGGTCGCCCACGCCCAGCGGCTGCTGGCGACCACCGGCCGGCCGGTGCTGGCGATCGGCTTCGACAGCGGGTTCGGCTCGGTGAGCCGCTACTACGAGGCGTTCAAGCGGCAGACCGGCCGGAGCCCGGCCGCGTACCGCCGGGCGCTGCGGGGACGGGGAGTATCTTGAATGGCAGATGGCAGATGGCAGATGGCAGATGGCAGATGGCAGATGGCAGATGGGAGGGGTAATCGAACGAGACGTTTAACGCCGGCCCGCAGGGCCGGGCTGGCTTGCGCCGGCCAAACACCGCGTCGTTATCAACGGCGCCGGGCCTGTGATCAACACATTCGACGTTGAAGTAAAAATCGAGTAAAAGAATAGTCTTGCCGGTCCGGGTCTCGGGCTGAGGCGCGAGTGTGATTCCAGGCGAAACGGGTTCGCCATTGACTTGGGCTTGGATAAACGTCTCTAGTGAGTTTACGCGCGGTCATCCTGGGTCTGCTCTTGGGCCTGACGGTCAGCGTAACGACCTATTTCAATGATTTTGTCATCCGCCAGACGATGCTGGTGGGCAATCTGCTGCCGCTGTCGGTGTTCGGCGGGGCGATGGTGCTGCTGTTCCTGGTCAACCCGGCGCTGCGGCCCGGGGGCGAGCGGGCGCCGCTGCGAGCATCGGAAATGGCGGTGATCGTCGCGATCGCCCTGGCGGCGTGCGGTTTCCCGGGGTCGGGTTTTTTCCGCGGCTTCACGACCATCGCGAGCCTGCCGGGGCACTGGAACAAGACGCAGACGAGTTGGCGGGCGACGGGGGCGTTGTCGTACGTGCCCGGCGGCTCACCGATGATCGCGCCGGGCCAGGTGACGGACTGGCGCGCGCTGGGGGAGGCGTTGCGGCAAGGGCGGGCGGCGGCGGAAGCCGGGGAGGACTCGGACCAGGGCGCAGCGATCGTGGCGTCGCGCCTGTCGCCCGAGACGATAATCACCCTCAACGCGATGCTGGACGCGCCGCGGATCGAGCCGGACGCGACGAACCGGCTGCTGCTGGCGCTCAACCGCGAGCTGATCGAGCCGGCGGGCGCCCCGGGCGAGCCCCCCGCGCTGTTCGCCGCGCTGTCTGACGCCGGGCTGCTGAACGACACCGCCCAGGGTTGGATCGGCATCCGGGAGACGCTGGACACGCGGATCAAGACGCTGGCGGGCGAGCTGGAGCGTGTCGAGGCCGATCGGGGAAGCGTTGAAGCCGAACGGCGAAGCGTCGCGGGCGAGGAGGATTCACCCGAAGCCGTGGCGTTGGACCGCCGGATCGAGGCGTTTGATCGTCGGATCGACGCGTTGGAGATGGAGCTGGGTTATGACCGGGGCGAAGCGACGGAGCTCGTCCGCCGCGCGAACCGATCGGGTCTGGTCGGGGTGTTTGAAGGGGCGATCGCGCCGATGCCCGGGGGCGGGGGCGTGCTGGTCGCCGGGGGCCGGCCCGATCCGTATGTGATCGACTCTTTGCTGGAAGGGCGGTCGGCGAAGGACGCGATCGCGATCTGGGACCTGCCGTGGTACGCGTGGTGGCCACCGATCCGTTTGTGGTGGGGCATGATGCTGCTGTTGGCGGTGTGCATGCTGTGCCTGGCGCTGGTGCTGCATCCGCAATGGAGCACGCGGGAGTTGCTGCCTTATCCGATCCCGCGGTTTGTCGACGAGGTGAGCCAGCGGCAGCAAGGGGCGTGGCTGCCGGATGTGGCGCGGTCGAAGCTGTTCTGGATCGCGGTGCTGTCGCTGGTGGTGCTGCACACGGTCAACGGGTTGAGTGCGTGGTTCCCCACCTTGCCGAAGATCCCGCTGTGGTTCGACTTCAACCCGCTGCGTCAGCTTTTCCCCGACGCGTCGCGGGTCTGGGGCTCCAACGCGTATTTCAGCCCCCGGCTGTTCCTGACGGTGGTGGCGTTCACGTTCTTCCTGACGACGCCGGTGTCGTTCAGCCTGGGGATCAGCCAGGCCGTTTACATGCTGTTCGGCAGCTTCCTGCTGAAGCAGGGGATCCCGCTGGAGTTCGATTACGCCGGGTCGAAGAAGACGAACATGATGCGGTTCGGGGCGTACCTGGGCGTCGCCGCGATGATCGCTTACACCGGCCGGCGTTACTTCCTGAATGTCTTCGCCTCGGCGTTCGGCCTGCCGCGTCACGCGGAGACGCCGGCTTACGCGACCTGGGCGTCGCGCGTGCTGGTCCTGGCGTTCATCGGGGCGGTCGCGCTGCTGACCACGTCGGGGCTCAGCGCGTGGATGTCGATCCTGTTCGTGCTGCTGGTGTTGCTGATCGCGGTGGTGATCTCCCGGATCGTGTGCGAGACGGGCCTGTTTTTCATCCAGGCGAGCTGGGTCCCGGTGGGGATCGTCACCGGCCTGTTCGGTTTCGAGGCGATCGGTCCGACGACTTATATCCTGCTGGCGATCGCGAGCATGATGCTGATCGTGGACCCGCGTGAGCTGCTGATGCCGTTTCTGGCCAACGGGCTGAAGATGGGCCAGACCACGGGCAAGGCCTCGCCCGGCAAGCTGGCGCCCTGGCTGGGGGTGATGATCGTCACCGGCTTCCTCGCCGCGGGCGGCGCGACGCTGTCCTGGCAGTATTACAAAGGGGTCAACGGCGTCGACGGCTGGACCAAGAAGGCGCTGCCGTCGATGCCCTTCGATCGTTTGAGCACGAGCCTCTCGGAGTCGGCGGCGGAGGGGTCCTTGACGGCCTCGGTCCAGGCCGGGGGCTTCGACGCGTCGGCGATCGACCTGGACCCGACGCTTTACAGCTGGATGGGGCTGGGCGTGGTCCTGGTCCTGGCGACCGCGATCGCGCGGCTGCGGCTGCCGTGGTGGCCGCTGCACCCGGTGTTGTTTGTGGTCTGGTGCACATACCCGATCACACAGTTCGCGTTCTCGTTCCTGATCGGCTGGGCGATCAAGGCCGCGGTGATGCGCGGCGGCGGGGCGCGGGGCTACCAGGCCCTGCGGCCGCTGATGGTCGGCATCATCGCCGGCGAACTGTTCATGGGGATCCTGTGGATCGGCGTCGGCGCGATGTATTACTGGATCACCGGGCTGGCGCCGACATCGTATCGGATCTTCCCGAGCTGACCCGACCGCCGGCCAATGGCGCGGCGCAACGAAAGGGCTTTAACGTCCGATGACCCTGACGACCGACCGCCAGCGTATCGAGTGGATGGGGCTGCGGCTGTCGGTCCCGCCGGACTGGCAGGTGGTGCGTCACGGGATCGATCCGGAAAAGGGCCGGCTGGTGCTGGTCGATCGCCGGCGGCAGCGGCTGCAGCTGGTCTGGACCCGCCTCGACGCCGCGCCGGACCTGGAGCACATGCTCGACGACCACCGCGCCCGCGAGCTGGAGCACGACGCGTCGGCGGAGTTCTCCCCGATGCCCGACACGCCCGGCTGGGTCGGGTTGCGGCGTGAGCTCGACGCCGGCGGGGCCATGGTGCGGGCCGCCCGTTACGACGCGCCGACCCGTCGCCTGCTCGAAGCCGTGCTGACGTGTGACGTGAACGACACCGACGACGCGGCGCTGACGCGCGGCGTGCTCGGCGACATCAAGGCCGTGTGCGACCCGGCCGACGCCCGGCGGTTTTGCCTCTTCGACCTCGACGTCGCCGCCCCCCCCCACTGGCGGCTGAGCAAGACCCAGGTCCAGCCCGCCGACGTGACCTTCCGGTTCACCGAGCACGACGGCGACCCGCCCCGGCCGACGCGTAACGAGGCCGCGATCCGCCGCCGCGGCATGGCCGACGTGTGGGACGCCGGCGACCACGAAAAGCTGCTGCGGCGCCAAGAGCCGGACGCCGCCTTCGAGTTCGGCCCGGCGCAGTACCACGGCGCCCCGGCGACCATGGGGCTCAGCCTCGAGCCCGGCAAGCGGTACGCCCGGCTGATGGGTAAACTGCGGGATCGACGGGACCTGGTGTGGTCGAGCCCCGCCGAGAACGCGGTGTACCAGATCACCACCTTGAGCAAGTCGGGTCGGCCGGTCGAGCCGACCGCGTTTGAAGTGTCGTTTATCCGGAGAAGTCGGTGAAGACGCGCACGCTGAGCACGGCCGGGCGAGCCCCCGGACCGATCGATCCGGAGCTGATCCTGGACGCGGTGCCGGTGCGCAACCAGGCGGTGCGGAGCGAGAAGTACGGCGAGGGCCTGCTGCTGAAGACGCCGATCGCGCCGCGGTGGTGGATGGGCCCGCCGTTCTCCTGGCTGATGGCGTACCGCAAGGAGCGTGGCGTGGCGTTGGACAAGCTCGGGGCCGAGGTGTGGGAGGCCTGTGACGGCGACACCACGCTCGAAACCATCATCGAGCGGTTCGCCGACCGGCACCGCATCCGGTTCCACGAGGCGCGGATCAGCGTGATGCAGTTCCTGAAGATGTTGGTGCAGCGCAAGGTCATGGCCGTGGTCGTCCCACGCGCCGCCGAGCGGGCGACGGAGGCCGGTGGGTGAAGCCGATCGAAGCGAAGAATCAGGTGCGTCTGGGGCCGGCCCGTTGCGTGCAGTTGGCGCTGTCGGGCATGAGCTACCGCATGTTCCGCTCCATGATCACCATCTCCATCCTCGCGCTGGCGGTCGCGTTCCTGGTCCACATGCTGGTCTACGGCCTGGTCAGCCACGAGACGCAGACGGCCGCCTATCACGAGTTGCAGCAGTCGCGCCAGATGGCGCAGATCATCACCCGCCTCACCCGCCCCGACAGCATGCGGGTCGTTCTCGATCAGCTCGCCGACGACGATGACGACGTCCTAGCCGAGTACCGCGCCTGGTCCGGCGTGGACGGCCCGACGTTCGACGACGCCCGGCAGGCCGCCCAGCAGGTCCGCGATTTCGACCGGTACCTGGGCCAACTGCCCGAAGCCGGGCGCGCAGCGGTGGTGGGCGACCGGTCGACGGCCGAGCTGCTGGAGCGGCTGCGCGACCCCGAGGCGATGGCCGATTTCACCCAGACGGTCGAGAACCTTGCTGTCGCGCCGCCGCTTGGCGGTTACGACCGGTTGACCGAGCTGGTCAACGAACGCCGGCCGATCATGATCGAGGCGGCCCGCCAGATCCGCCAGGGGCACCGCGAGGCGATCCGGCAGGTCCGCGCCGCCTATGACAACCGCGCCGCCCGCGCGCTCGCCGCGGCGCCCCCGGCCGGGTTCGGGCAGAGCCTGCGGGACGCGGGCTTCGCCTTCGACGACGGCGTCCTGCCCGGGCTCGAGGCGTTCGCGGACCGCGCGGACGACCTGGCCACTCTTGCCCGGCTGGTCGTCACGCCGGAGATCCGCAAAGCGGTCGCCCGGCAGACCGACGTTGCGCCCGCGGATGTGAGTCTCGAGCAGACCCTGCTGTATGTCGACAACGACCGCCGGGCGCGGTGGTTCAGCCAGACGCTGATCGACGGGGGCGCCGACCCGCGTTTCACCCCCGAGCGGGTGCTGGACCTGTCCGAGCAGTTCGCGCGGGAGCGCCAGCTCCAGGCCGCGGCCGGCCCCGAGGCCCCGACCGGCGAGGGGGGCATCCTCGGCCTGCCGACGCGGACCAAGTGGCTGATCGCGCTGTCGTTCCTGGTCTGCGTGGTCGGCGTCGCCAACGCCATGCTCATGTCGGTCACCGAACGGTTCACCGAGATCGCCACCATGAAGTGCCTGGGTGCGATGGACATCTTCGTCATGATGATGTTCGTCGTGGAGGCGATGATCCAGGGGATCATCGGCGGGATCATCGGGATCGTGCTGGGGGTGCTGCTCGCGGGTCTGCGGGGTGGCGTGGAGTACGGCGGGCTGCTCGCCAACGCGGGCGATGCGCTGGCCGACGTGGGGATCGCGATCGTGTTGTCGTTGATTGTGGGCATGCTGCTGGCCACGGTGGCGGCGGTCGGGCCGTCGTTCGTCGCCGCCCGGCTCGCGCCGATGGAAGCGATGCGGGTGGATTGAATGGCAGATGTGAGATGGCGGATGGAAGATGGCAGATGGGACCAAGTGAAGAATCGTTTTGTTTAGCGCCGGCCCGCAGGGCCGGGCTGTGGCGGATGAAGATAGCGGATGGATAACATGAGATGAACCAAGCGGAGCAACCGATGAGCGAGTCCCCCGCGACGGCGCCGTCTTCCGACGGCAAGGCGGTCATCATCCGCACGCTCGGCGTCAAGAAGGTGTACGGCGAGGGGGAGGCGGCGACCTACGCCCTCCAGGGGGTGGATTCGTCGATCCACCGGGGCGAGTTCATCGCGGTCATGGGCCCGTCGGGCTCGGGCAAGTCGACCTTCTTTAACATGATCGGCGCCCTCGACTCGCCGTCGGGCGGACGCATCCTGATCGACGAGGTCGACGTCGCCCAGCTCTCGGCCAGCGAGCTGGCGTTCCTGCGCTGCCAGAAGATCGGCTATATCTTCCAGAGCTACAACCTGATCCGCTACATGACTGCGCTGGAAAACGTCACCGTGCCGATGGCGTTCGCCGGCGTGTCGCCCGAAGAGGCCCGGCGGCGCGGGATGAACCTGCTCGACCTGGTCGGCCTGGCCGACCGGTGGGACCACCGCCCGATCGAGATGTCCGGCGGCCAGCAGCAGCGCGTCGCCATCGCCCGCTCCATGTGCAACCAGCCCAAGATCCTGCTCGCCGACGAGCCCACCGCCAACCTCGACCTCAAGACCGGCCAGGACATCCTCGAGATCATGCAACGCATCAACAAAGAACGCGGCGTCACCATCGTCTGCTCCACCCACGACCACCGCCTCCTCGCGGTGTGCGACCGCATCATGTGGGTCCGCGACGGCACGATCGAACGCGTCGAAGAGGCCAAGGACATCAAGATCAAGGTCGGCAGCATCGGAGGTGAAGAACACTGATGCGATGGCTCACGCTTATCCTCGCGTTCGGCTTCGTCCTCTTCCCGGCCCGCGCCGACGAGGCGCGGTTCAAGGCCGACCTGGACGCCTTGACCGCTGCGCCCCACCGCCTGGCCGGGACCCCTGAAGGCCGCGACGCCGCGGCGTACATCGAGCGGCGGCTCAGGGACGCCGGGGTGACCGAGGTCTACCCCCTCGACATGTCCGTGTGGCAGACCCGCGTCGAGCGCTGCGAGCTGATCATCGACGGTAAGACCGTCTCCCTCTCGCCGGTGCGGCCCAACATCACCCAGCCGTCGGTCACGCCCGACATCGGCCTGCGCGGCCCGTTGCTCTACGTCGGCCAGGGCGGGATCGCCGAGTACCGCGACCGCGAGGTCGCCGGCGCGATCGTTGTCATGGAATACGACAGCGAGGACCATTGGGAGCGGGCGTTCGCCCTCGGCGCGTCGGCGGTGATCTTCCTCGGCGACGGTCAGGAGCTGTCGCCCAACCCCAAGCGCGCCGGCGTGCCGTCGAACCTGGTCCGGCTCTACGCGTCGCCCGAGGCGCAGGCCGCCGTGGACCTGCGCCGGGACCGGCCGCAGGTCGAGGTGCACAGCAAGGTGGTCTGGGAGCTGGGCCGGGGCCGCAACCTGGTGGCGCGGATCCCCGGGACCGACCCGGTCGGCGTCAGCGAACGCGACGCGCCCGAGGCGCTGGTGATCGCGGTCCATTACGACAGCTTCGGCCTCGTGCCGCATCTGAGCCCCGGGGCGCGGGCCGCCGCGAACGTGGCGGCGGCGCTGGCGGCCGCGGAGCGGTTCGTCGCCCAGCCCGCCAAACGCGACATCGTGTTGATGTTCCTCGACAACCAGGCCCGGTCGCATCAGGGCGCCCGCACGGTGTACGAGGCCCTGTTCATGACCGACGACCGGAGCCAGAGCCTGACCGAGGAGCACGCGGACGAGCGGCCGTGGGTCGAGCAGAAACGAGTGATCCTCGAAAGCCAGGGGCTGACCTTCGACGTCGACCAGAGCCCCGAGGCGTTCTCGCTCAACGACACGCTCAAGGACACCGCCGACTTCGCCAACGCCGACATCGCCAAGGACCTGATGCTGCTGCGGATGAGCCTCAAGCCGTGGGAGGAGCAGCGCCGGGCGCTGGAGGGCGAGGCGAAGCGCCTGAAGGACGCGAACGAGTCGACGGCCGACGTCGACGCCCAGTTGACCGAGCTGGACCGGCGCGAGGCGCCGCTGCGTGCGACGGAGGAGGAGCTGTTCCAGTTGCGGCTGCGTTGGGACCGTCTCCGCCGTGCGCTGCACACGCGGACGCTCGCGTCGTTCGTCACCGAGCAGCGCGACCTGGCCGCCGGCCGGTTCACCGAGGAGCAACTCGAGTGGTGGGACGAGGCGCAGCGGGCCGGGAAGGTCGAGGACGCCAAGCGTTACGAGGTGATTTTCGCGGAACTGACCGCCCGGGCGCAGCGTCACCTGATGACCCGCCTGGGCGAGCTGGATGCGTTGATCGAGTCGGACCGGCAGCGTGCGGCGTTGCGGGACGCGATGTACGTGACCAACCCGAAGGATGAGCTTGAGCTGCGCTGGATCGTGCTGCACGCCACCCTGAACCTGGGCGACGCCAGCACGGTCTGGGGGCCGGTGGTGGGCGACTGGTCGGCGAAGCTGTTCAAGTTCCGCAACCCCGCGCCGTCGTCGGACGCGCCGGGTTACTACTCGCGGGTGCTGCGGGCGTTCAGCGAGGCGTCCAAGGCCGGGGAGCCGCTGGCGGGCCTGGCCCCGCAGATGCTGCGCGACCCGACGCTGGGTCTGGAGTTCGCGCCGGGCCCGTTCGTGTCGAGCGGGTATATCGCCGGCGCATACGGGGTGTACAACCTCTCGCTGATGACCGGCTACGACGCCCGGGTCCGTGGCGGCCAGCCGTCGGACACCGTGTCCCGCCTGGACTGGCGCCGGCTCTACGACCAGGCGGCGGAAGCGACCGACCTGCTCAGCCGCGTCGGCGACGCGTCGGCGATCTCGTTGCCGCGGGTGTTCAAGAAGGTCGCCGCCGGCAAGTACTCGACCTGGACGCCCGGCCAGTCCAACCTGCCCGCCCGCACCAAGGGGTATTACGCCGGGCTCGCGGTGTCCGGGGAGATGTCCGAAGACCGCCCGGCCGCCGGCGGGATGATGGGGCTCTGGCCCAGCAACATGAGCTGGAAGCTCAACCAGGCGTGGACGTCCATGCAGAACGCGATGGTGATCGCCGACTACGACCCGATGTACGTCGTGCCCATCGACGCCAACGGCAACTTCACCGCCCTGGCCATGCGCAACGACATGGATTCGCAGATCATGACCTTCGGCTCGGTGTTCGATGAGCAGGGCCGGCTGTCGGCGGTCACCGCTCAGGACATGATCGTGCAGAGGCTGAACCAGGCGATCCGCGTCAACCTGTTTCAGGGCGAGGGCTACCAGATCGCAGACGTGAGGACCTACGCGACCCAGCCGCAGCGGCTTAAGGTGCTGCGGGCCGCGTCGGACTCGACGTTCCGCGCCACGCGGGCGATGCACGGGCAGCTGCGCGACCAGACGTTCTTTTTCATCTCGAACCAGGTCGCCGACAACCGCGTGAAGCTGTTCCAGCCGATGGGCCCGGTGGTGTTGAACATCGAGCCGGGCGAGCCGTACGGCGAAGGCTTCCCGGCGGACGACTTCACGCTGCCGCAGCGGGTGACGGGGGTGACGGCCCGGGACCTGTACGACCTGAACCTGGTCCGGCTGGAGAAGCTGCGGGAGCGGGGCGTGACCAGCGCGGACCTGGAGATCCTGCACAGCCGCAGCGGGCGGAACCTGGAGCAGGCCGAGCTCACCGCAGACGTCGCCGAGCGCGAAGCGGCGCTGTCACGGTCGGCGGCGCTGTCGCAGCGGGTCTACGCGCCGCTGCGACAGTCCATGGACGATCTGGTCTACGCGATCGTCGTGCTGCTGCTGCTGGCGATCCCGTTCGCGTTCGCGATGGAGCGTCTGGCGATCTGCGCCACGTCGATCTACGGGCGCATCGGCGGGTTCACGGTGATGTTCCTGGTCACCTTCGGGCTGCTGTATTTCATGCACCCGGGCTTCGCCATCGCCTCGACGCCGATCATCATCTTCCTGGCGTTCGCGATCATCCTGCTCTCGGCGATGGTGATCTACATCCTGGTGCGCAAGTTCCAGACCGAGCTGAAGGCGATGCAGGGCCAGAAGGTGGGGCTGCACGACGTGGAGGTGTCGCAGGCGGGGACGATGCTGGCGGCGGTGGGGATGGGGATGAGCACGATGCGGCGCCGGCCGACGCGGACGATCCTGACCGCGGTGACGGTGGTGATGCTCACGTTCACGATCCTGTGCTTCGCGAGCTTCTCGCGGACGGTGGGGGTGCGTGCGGTGGCGGTGGGGCCGCTGAGCGAAGAGACGGCGGCGTCGGTGCTGGTGCGGAAGCTGGACTTCTCGACGATCCAGCCGGGCGTGCTGGACATGCTCCGCGGCGCGGCGGGACCGGGGGGCGTGCTGGCGACGCAGTGGTGGCTGGTGCAGCAGCCCGAGGGCGCCAACGCGACGACGATCGCCTTCACCATCGCCCGGCCGGACACCGGCCAGTCGCTGCAGCTCGATGCGGTGATGGGCGTCTCCGCCGCCGAGCTGGAGGCGTGGCCCCAGCTGAGCCAGGCGCTGGGCTCCCAACCGCTCGAGGAGAAGCGCGCCGCGCTGGAGAGCGAAGGGGTCTACCTGCCCACGGTCGTGCAGGAGTTGCTGGAGCTGGAGGTCGGCCAGGAGGTGCTGCTGGCGGGCCATCGTGTGAAGTTCGCCGGGACGATCGACGGCCCGGCCCTGCAGCGGCTGCGGAACCTCGACGGCCAGTCGGTGATCCCCGTGGACTTCCAGGACGCCTCGGGGGCGTCGTCGGGGCAGCAGGCCTCAACGGGCGCCGACGGCGACGACCTGTTGATCACCGAAGAGGTCGAGCGCGACTTCGTCCACCTCTCGGCCGACCAGGTGGCGGTGGCGAGCAACGAGCTGGTCCGTCGGCTGGGCGGGGAGCTGCACATCATCAACCTCTACCCGAGGGACGCCGACGTGCTGGAACTGGGCCGTCGGCTGGCGGAGGTGGTGGTCATGCCGATCTGGGCCGCGGGCCCCGAGGGCGTCGAGCGGATGATCCTGACCGTGCTGACCGAGGTGTCGGGCGGGCTGGCGCTGGCGGTGCCGCTGATCCTCGGCGGGCTGATCATCTTCGGCACGCTGCTGGGCTCGATCAGCGACCGTGAGAAGGAGATCTACACCTTCAGCGCGCTGGGCCTGTCGCCGGTGCACGTGGGGGTGCTGTTCTTCGCAGAGGCGACGGTGTACGCGGTGGTCGGGGGCATGGGCGGGCAGCTGCTGGCGCAGTTCGTGGCGCTGGGCGCTTCGGTGCTGAGCAAGGCGGGCTACATCCAGCCGGCGAGCATCAACTACTCGTCGACCAACTCGCTGTTCGCGATCGGCGTGGTCATGGCGACGGTGATCATCTCGGCGATCTACCCGGCGCTGCGGGCGAGCAAGTCCGCCAACCCGGGCCTGGCGCGGACCTGGCGGCTGCCCGCGCCGGAGGGCGACGACCTGAAGCTCACCTTCCCGTTCACCGTGTCGGCCTACGACATCACCGGGGTGGTGAGCTTCCTGGCCGAGCACTTCCGCCGGCACGACGACGCGGGGCTGGGCAACTTCGCGGCGACCGACGTGGCGATCCGCAAGAACGAGCGGGGCAACCTCGCGCTCGACAGCGAGCTGGCGCTCGCGCCGTTCGACCTGGGCGTGACCCAGTCGCTCGAGCTCAGCGCGGTGCCCAGCGAGATCCCCGGCGTCGACGAGGTGTCGATCCACGCGACCCGCCGGAGCGGCGCGACCGGGGACTGGTTCCGGGCCAACAAGGTGTTCCTCCGCGATCTGCGGAAGCAGTTCCTGCTGTGGCGGACGCTGAATCACGAGGTCATTGAGCAATACCGCCTGCAGACCCTGCAGGCGTTGGGTGAAGCCGGCGGCAACGGCGACGGTCAAGCGGGCGCCGCCGGCACTGGAGACAAGCAGGCGTGAGCAAGAAGCACCACCAGGACAAACCGCCGGCCCGCGTGGACAAGGAGCTGGAGGAGTTCCGCACCCTGATGGAGCCGCCCTCAACGTTCGAGGACGGCTTCAACTGGGTCGCGTTCCTCGGCGCCCTCTTCGTCGCGCTGCTGATGGTGCCCGGGTCGATCTACATGAGCCTGATCGCCGGCCAGGCGGTCGGCCCCGCGGCGCAGTGGGTGACGCTGATCCTGTTCATCGAGGTCGCCCGCCGCGCCAACAAGATGCTGCGCCGGGCCGAGATCTTCACGCTCTTCTACCTCTCGGGCGCGATCATGTCGACCGCGTCGATGGCCAGCGGGCACTTCCAGGGCGGCCTGCAGGTGATCTGGAACCAGTTCTACATCCAGTCCGACGCCGCCGCCGGCGCTGGCATCGCCTCGGAGCTGCCCTTCTGGTTCGCCCCCGACGACCAGGCCGCCCTCGACCAGCGCTCCCTGCTCAACCCCGCCTGGTGGCCCGCGATCGGCCTGATCGCCTTCACCATGATCATTGGCCGGCTGGACAACATGATCCTCGGCTACGGCCTGTTCCGGCTCACCTCCGACATCGAACGCCTGCCCTTCCCCATGGCCCCCATCCAGGCCCAGGGCGTTCTGGCCCTCAGCGAAGAGCAGGAGGAAGAGTCCGGCAAGGCGTCCACCGATGAGCCCCTGCCCGAGCAGGAGAACAAGGCCGAGAGCTGGCGGTGGCGCGTCTTCTCCATCGGCTCCACCATCGGACTGGTCTTCGGCGCCATCTACCTGGGCATCCCCACCATCACCGGCGCCCTGCTGGGCACGCCCATCACCATCCTCCCCATCCCCTTCATCGACTACACCCAGCAGACCTCCGACTTCCTCCCTGCCGTGGGCATCGCGGTTTCGCTCAACCTCTTCCAGGTCGTCATCGGCATGGTCCTGCCCTTCTGGGCGATGGTCGGCACATTCGTCGGGCTGATCGTCACCGTCGTCGCCAACCCGTTCCTCTACAACTTCGGCCTGCTCCACTCGTGGAGCCCCGGCGACGAGGTCCTGGTCACCGCATACAAGAACAACGTCGACTTCTACTTCAGCTTCTCCATCGGCGTGGCCCTGGCGATCGCGATCGTCGGGTTCTGGTCCGTGGGTAAGGCGCTGATCTCCATGCGGCGCAAGCGTCGGGAGCGGCACGAAGACGACCACCAGATGTACGCCGTGCCCGAGGGCCGCGGCGACATCCGGGGCTGGATCATCGCCGTGGTGTACCTGGGCAGTTCGGCGCTTTACATCGCCGTGTCGATGTGGCTGCTTCAGATCACCGACGGGGCGATCTACTGGCCGGTGGTCTGGGTGATGTGCTTCTACGCCTTTGTGTACACGCCCATCATCAGCTACGTGACCGCGCGTCTGGAGGGGATCGCCGGCGAGGTGATCAACATCCCCTTCGTGCGCGAGGCGAGCTTCATCCTGTCGGGCTACCAGGGCGTGGCGGTTTGGTTCCTGCCCCTGCCGCTGCACAACTACGGGCAGATGACCGTCTTCTACCGGTCGTGCGAGCTGACGGGCACGAGCTTCTGGTCGATCTGGAAGACCGAGTTCATCCTCACGCCGATCATCCTGCTGGGCTCGCTGGGGTTCGCCCACTTCATCTGGCAGCTGGGCGACATCCCCGGGCCGGCGTACCCGTTCGCGACCGAGATGTGGGAGTTTTTCGCCGCCAACCAGTCGATCGCGTACAGCTCGACGCTGGGCACGTTCAACGTGTTCGAGCAGGCGCTCAACGGCTGGTACATCCTCGCCGGTGGGGTGATCGGGCTGTTCATGTTTGTCGGGCTCGCGTGGCTGGGGGCGCCGACGTTCCTGACCTACGGCGTGGTGCGCGGGCTCAACCAGACCCTGCCGTTCGTCGTGATCCCGCAGTTCGTCGGCGCCCTGCTGGGCCGGTACTACTTCCAGAAACGCCTGGGCCTGCAGTGGCGCCAGTACATCCCCGTTGTCGCCGCCGGCTTCGCCTGCGGCATGGGGCTCATCGGCACCCTCGGCATCGGCTTCACCTTCCTCGCCAAGAGCGTGTTCCAGCTGCCGTTTTAGCGATGGCGTTTGAACGCCTGTTTGCGGCCAAAATCCCCGGCCCGCCCGTCCGAGTAAAGCCATGACCCAGACCCTCTCCACCATCCAGCGCGGCGCCAAGCTCATCACCGTCAGCGGCGTCTCCAAGGTCTACGGCCGGCAGGGCAATGAGGTCTACGCCCTCCGCGACGTCTCGCTCGAGATCTTCCGCTCCGAGTACCTCTCCATCATGGGCCCGTCGGGATCGGGCAAGTCCACACTCTTCAACATCGTCGGCGCCCTGGACAAGCCCACCAAGGGATCGGTCGAGATCGGCCCGCTGAACCTCCCTCGGCTCACCTCGCGCCAGCTCGCGTTCGTCCGCTGCCAGTACATCGGCTACGTGTTCCAGGCGTACAACCTGATCCCCTCGCTCACCGCGGTCCGCAACGTGGCCCTGCCCGCGATCTTCATGGGGCTCGCGCCCGATAAGGCCGACGAGGTCGCCTCCGAGCGGCTCAAGCAGGTCGGGCTCGGCCACCGCCTCGACCACCGGCCCGATGAGCTCTCCGGCGGCCAGCAGCAACGCGTCGCCATCGCCCGGGCCCTGGTCAACGACCCGACCATCATCCTTGCCGACGAGCCCACCGCCAACCTCGACCTCAAGACCGGCGCCGAGATCATCGAGATCATGAAGGGCCTCTCGGTCGACGAGGGCGTCACCATCATCACCGCTACCCACGACCACAAGATGCTCGCCAACTCCGACCGCGTCCTGTGGATCCGCGACGGCCAGGTCGACAAGATCCAGACCGCCGCCGAGCTCGACATCCAGGAGGGCCAGATCGAAGTCGGCGGGCAGGCGATTGATCATTGAAAAGTAGGAACCGCAGAAAAACAGGAAAGCAGGAAATGCGGAAATGGACGCAAGCGCTGCAAGCGTGAGATGCACGTCATTGCCGCGGCCGATCGATTCGCCGATTCTCGCTCCGCTTTATTTCCTGCTTTCCTGTTTTTCTACGTTCCTGCTTTTTCTCCCTCCGCTTTGATCTTGAAATACAACCCCACGAACCCGAACCACGACGCGACCGCGAGGGCGGTGGTGATCAGGAACACGTCCGCGCCGATGCCGCCCCAGGCGGGAAGGGTCCAGCCGAACGCGGACTTGGTGCTCCACCCGGCCAGCAGGCCGACGCCCAGGTAGGGCGCGGTGATGCCGCGGACGCCGGTGAGGGTCTGGTGGATCCCCATGTAGAGCGCCGCCAGCCGGCGGTCGGCGAAGTCGTTGTGGCCCAGCTGCCACGCCAGCGCCCCGCCGCCCATCATCAGGCCGCCGGTCGCCCGCGGCAGGGCGATCAGCCACGCCTGGCCCGTCGCCGCCGCGGCCCAGTTGCCCACCTGCGTCGCGATGAAGAACAGCGCATGGATCGTCCGGTACTGCGTGATGTGCCAGCCGTCCAGCAGCCGGGCCCAAAAGGGCAGGCTCATCATCGACAGCGCCATCGGCACCGACGTGCCCAGCAGGATGCTCACCACGAACTTGTGGTCCCCCCAGCCCTTGGCCAGCTCGACGATCACCAGCAGCATCGCGGCGTTGCCCATGATGTTGGCCATCCCGCCCGCGAACTGCCAGATCATGTAGGAGCGGAAGTGCCGGTCTTCGCGGAGCACGGACACGAACCCGTGCGGCCGGCCGTTGGCCTGGAGGGGGATGTCATCATCCGCCGGCTCGTCGTGGTGCCGCCGCTCGTAGTCGAGCAGCTGCCGCTCCCGGCGCACGCGGACCCGGCTCATGGCGATCACGCCGATCAGCCCGACCCCCGCCGCCGCCGGGTAGAGCAGCCGGAACAGGTCGGGGTTGTAGTCCAGCAGCTTGTAGCCCAGCAGCGGGGCGGCGGCCATGATCAGCATCGCCAGCAGGATGAACTTGCCGGTGATCCGGGCGCGGTTGGCGCGGCGGTAGTTGACGCGCCAGATCACGCTCCGCACCGTGATCATCCCCGCCACGATGCACCGGGCGAGGATCACCAGGCCCACCAGCACCGCCCCGCCGATCGCGTCGCTGGGCAGGGCCGCGATCCCCGCGACGATGATCAGGATCATCGACTGGAGCGTGACCAGCATCCGCGTCTTGCGACGGCCGTGGGCCAGCTTCTGCCAGAACAGGCTCGTGAGGTTCGCGAACATCGGGGCCGCGATGATGGTTGCGAACGCCAGGTCCGACACATCGAACACCAGCTTCGCCAGCACGCTGACCACCCCACCCTCGAGCATCGCCAGCGCGGCGGGCAGGGTCGCGGCCGCCGCCAGCTCGTGCGTATAGTTCCCCCGCGCCATGTAGGGCTGGCTCTTGGGCAGAAACGAACGTAGATAAGACGAAACCATTGGCGGAGGAGCCATCATGCCCGCAACCCGACCCCCCGTCCAATCCGGACGCTACACTACGCCTCCCCGTTCCTGACCCGCACCCCGCCGAAACTGACCATGGGCCTGTTCCGCTCCACCTTCTCGAAACTCGTTCAGGGCCTCGCCAAGACGCGCGAGGGCTCGACCGGCACGCTCCGCACCATCCTCACGGGCAAACCCCTGAGCAAACAGCTGCTCCGCGACCTCGAACGCGCCCTGATCCAGGCCGACGTGGGCGTCCGCACCGCGATCGAGCTGCGCAAGGACATCGAGGCCGGCTGGGAGCGGTCCGAGATAGCCAACGGCGACGAAGCGCTGCAATACCTCAAGGACCAACTCGTCGCTTACTTTCCCCAGGAGGACCGGGCCCTGCATTTCGCGCCGTCGGGGCCGACGGTCATCCTCGTGGCCGGGATCAATGGCGCGGGCAAGACGACGAGCATCGCCAAGATCACCAAGTCGCTGCGGGACGAGGACCGGTCGGTGCTGCTGGCGGCGTGCGACACGTTCCGCGCCGCGGCGGTTGAGCAACTGGAGGTGTGGTCAGGACGGCTGGGGGTCGACGTGGTGCGGGGCCAGCAGGGCGGCGACCCGGCCGCGGTCGCTTTCGACGCCGCCGACGCCGCGGTCGCCCGCGGGGTCGATGTTCTGGTCGTCGACACCGCCGGGCGGCTGCACACCCAGGACCACCTCATGCGCCAGCTCGCCAAGATCAAGTCCGTCATCCAGAAACAGATCCCGGGCGCCCCCCACGAGTCCATCCTCGTCATCGACGCCACCACCGGCCAGAACGGCATCAACCAGGCGAAGGTCTTCACCGACGCCACCGACGTCACCGGCATCTTCCTCTCCAAGCTCGACGGCTCGGCCCGGGGCGGGATCGTCGTCGCCATCCGTGAGGCCCTCAACCTCCCCGTCAAGTTCGTCGGCACCGGCGAGACCCCCGACGACGTCGAGCCTTTCGACCCCGCCCGCTTCGTTGAAGCCATGTTCGCCGAGTAACGTTTGGCGTTGGCCCGCAGAGCCGCGCGGACGCTACATCCGCTCGGCGTTCTGCGCCTGCCAGGCTTTCAGCCGGGCCTTGAGGTCTTCCGCGATGTCCGGGTACTGTTCGATCACGTTGTTTTTCTCGCCGACGTCGCGGGCAAGGTTGTACAGCTCAAAAGCCCCGCCCGCGGTGTTGCGTTCGATCAGTTTCCAGTCGCCGACGCGGACCGCGGCGTTGTTGCGTTGCCAGAACAGCGCCTCGTGCGGCGGGCCGGCCTTTTCGCCGGCCAGATAGGGCGTCAGGTCCACGCCGTCCAGCCGGTTGAGCTCATCCTCGGCGCCGCCGGCCAGCGTGAGGAAGGTTGGGAACAGGTCCAGCGAAATCACCGGGTGTTCAAACCGGGCGCCCTCCGGCAGCCGGCCGGGCCAACTGACGATGAACGGCACGCGGATGCCGCCTTCCCATTCTTCGCCCTTGTAGCCGCGCAACGGCCAGTTGTTCGCCGCGATGTAGCGCCCGCCGCCATTGTCGTTGACGAACACCACCAGCGTGTCCCCCCGAAGCCCGGTCTGATCGAGCCAGTCGAGCAGCCGGCCCGTGCTGCGGTCAAGGGCCGCGGTCATGCCGCCCAGCTTCCGCCGCTTGGCGTTTTCCAGGCCTTGGTAAGGCGCCGCGTCCTCTTTCAACGCTTCCATCGGGCCGTGCACGGCGAGGTGGGAGAAAAACAGGAAGAACGGCTGGCCGGCGGCGCGGCTCTCGTCCATGAACGCGATGGCTTTGTCCGTGAACAGGTCGGTCGTGTAGAAATCCATGTCGGTTTCGTCGAGCAGCTTGTCGTTGTGCATGAGCCGGAACGTCGGGTTCCGCCCCTTCTTGTGGTTGGGGTTTTTGTAGGGGAAATAGCTGCGGTGCCCGGCGAGGAAGCCATAGAAGTAATCGAACCCGCGCCGATTCGGCTGGTATTGCGGCGCGTTGCCCATATGCCACTTGCCGATCAAGCCGGTGCGATACCCCTTGGCCTTCAGGGCGTCGCCGAAGGTCGTCTCGCTCAGCGGCAGGGCCTGGCCCGGCTTGGGGTTCATGAAGTAGCCGAATCGCTGCTGGTAACGCCCGGTCAGGAGGCCGGCCCGGGATGGGCCGCAGACCGCGGCGCTGACATACCCGTTTTCGCAGACCACGCCCTCGGCTGCGAGGCGGTCGATCTGAGGCGTTGTGTACTGCTTCGAGCCTTGGAAGGAGAAATCGTTGTACCCCGCGTCGTCCGTGAAGATCAGCAGGATGTTGGGACGCAGCGCGGGCTGTTGCGGGTCTGCAATCGCCCGGTCGGCCCCCAGCACAGGAAACAGGCCGGCCAGAACCGTGACGAGCAGAATCAGTAGAAAGCGACGTGGCACGTGGGGCTCCAGACAAAGGGTGGATGAATTGATCAAAACAAACGTACATGGCTGACGGAGGGCTTCACGCCCCGGCGTGAACTTATTCGCCGAGCAGGAAGCCCGAGTCGAAGCCGCGGACGATCTGCTGGGCGTTGTACTGGCCCCAACCGCCGGTCGGGAGATTCTGAGCGCCGGCGTTTGCCGCCGAGAAGATGTTGTCGGGCGCTGCGGTCCGGACGCGGTCGTAGATCAGGGTTTCTTCCACGCGCGAGTCGTTGTACATCTTGACGTGGTTGTCGTTGAAGGAGACGCCGCCCAGCCAGGCGCCGGGCCGGTTGGTGTTCCACAAGCTCAGGTGGGTGTCGGCGTTGTCGCGGTTGACCACGGGGCCGCCGGCGGTGTTGCGGTACAGGCGGTCCGAGACCACCACCGCGGTCGGGGCCGCCGTCGCCTGCCACTCGGCGGCCCGCCCGGGGGCCAGGCTGCCGTTGGTGACATTGCGGAGGATCCGCGGCAGGGCGAAGGAGTGGATCGAGGCGCCGTCGTTGTACGTCCCGGTCGGCTCCCACTCGGTGACGGTCGGATTGATCTCCCCGGGGCTGATCAGGTATTTGGGGGGATAAAGATTCGCGTTCAGCCCGATGATGAATCGGGCCTGGACGCGCCCCCCGGCCTGCAGGCCGCCTGAGGTGAACGTGTCGATGTCGGGCGCGTTGGCCAGCGCCTCGCGGGCGTTGGTCGACGTCGAGACCATGCCCGGGTAGAGGTCGTTGTTGCTCTGGGCGAACATGAAGAAGCCCTGCTGGATGCCCCGCAGTTGAGTCATGCCCTGCATCTGCCGCGCGGTCTGGCGCGCGGCGCCCAGCGCGGGGAGCAGGAGGGCGATCAGCAAAGCGATAATAGAAATGACCACGAGCAATTCGATGAGTGTGAAGCCGCGGTGACGGTGCGTTCGGTCCATGATTGAATCTCTCCTGACGATGGCGCGGGGCGATTCCCGGCCGGATGACATGACATGAATCTGTTCTACAGCGCCCCCGGCCACGAGCCAAGAAGGGCGCGAAAAATCGCTATTTAAACGTCTAAATTTTAGGGCCTGCAGGTTCATCGCTCCGTTTGATCCTTGATCTTGACGGGCCGGCTTCGCCTCACCGGCGGCCGGCGTGAATCGTCAGACGTGTTGCCTCGCCCGCTTCCCGGCGCCCGCGGTCGTTGACCGACGCACGACCAGTTCGGGCGCCGCCGACTCGCGCATCGGCGCCTTGGCCCGACGCTTGATGCGATGGACCAGCCCCTCCACCAGCCACGACGCGATCCGCTCCACCGGCTCACGCACCGTGGTGACGCCCCCGGCCAGGTACGCCATCTCCGGCGGGTCGTCGAAACAGGCGACCGCCAGGTCGGCGCTGATGGTCCGGCCCGCGTCGATCGCGCCCTGCAGCACCGGCGGCAGCAGGGCCGCGTTGTGCGCCACCAGGCAGTCGATCTCGCGGTGCGCTTCGAGGAAAGCGCGGGTCCCCTCGTACCACTCGTGCAGGTCGCTTTCCGTGCCGGGCCCGCACCAGTGCTCGGGGGCGATCGGCATCCCCGCGGTTTCGAACGCGCTGCGGATGTCCTGGGTCCAGGCCGAGTCCCGGCCGCCCTTGATGTGGCCCGGAACGTGCCGCTCGACCACGACCAGGCCCGGGCGCTTCCGGCCGGTCTCGGCCAGGTGCTCGGCCAAAAGCCGCATCCCGTGAGCGTATTGCACATCGATGATGTGCGCCTTGAGTTGCTTCGGCGGTGCGGTTGCGCACCGGATCGCCAGCGGGACCCGGGGGGCGACCTCGTCGAAGGTGTCGGAAACCACGTGGAGCATGCCTTGAAGATCGATCGCCCCGTCGACGGCGCGTTGCGGCAGCCAGTTCAGCAGCTCATTTTCACGCCGCGCATCGGCCTGCGTCTCCAGCGGGATCGCGGTGTAGCCGTGCCCCAGGAGCTTGCGTTGGATCAGGGAGGCGTAACGCCCGAAGAAGGGGTTGCTCAGGTCGTTGAGCAGCACGGCGATGTTGTTGGACTTGCCGGTGCGGAGCATCTGGGCCGCGCGTTGCGGCCGGTAGCCGAGTTCCCGCGCCGCCTTCATGACCCGGTCGCGTGTCTCGGGCGTGAAGCGGTTGCCCTTGCGGCCGTTGAGGATCATCGACGCGGTGGCGTCCGAGGTCCCGGCCAGCTTGCAGACGTCTTTGAGCGTGGGGGGCATGTCGGACTCCGGGAACCGGTCTTCAGGGCGCGGCCGGGCGGGGCGTCGTCCGCCCGACCTCATGCAGTATAGCAAGCCGGGCCGAGGATTTAAACGTCTAATTTCGACGATTTAATAAATCGTCGAAACTGGGGCGGCAAGCCCCGTTCGACGCGGTCTCTAACCCGTTCTGTTTCAACGTGTTCGATGCGGCAATCATCTTGAGGCCGGGGCGTGATTCTGAAGCCTTGCGAGGCGTCGGCGTGGGTTTCCCGCCGAACCCCGGGCCCACGCTCGATCCCTGGCCGATACAATCCCCCACCATGACCGACGCTGACGCCCCCCAGCCCGATGAGAAGCCCGAAAAAGAGGCGCCCCACCCCAACTTCTTCGTCCGCCAGTGGAGGGGCTGGGTCAAGCAGGTCCTGATTGTCATTGTCGTCGTCACCGTCGCCCGCTCCATGATCATGGACTGGAACGATGTGCCCACCGGCTCGATGAACCCCACGATCCTTGAGGGCGACCGCATCGTCGTCAACAAGCTCGCCTACGACCTGCGTGTCCCGTTCACCACCTGGCGTCTGGCCCGCTGGTCTGAGCCCAAACGCGGCGACATCATCACCTTCTGGGAGCCCACCAAGGGCATTCGGATGGTCAAACGCACTATCGGCGTGCCCGGCGACACCATCGAGATCAAAGGCGGCAGGCTCCTCATCACCGACGCCGACGGCAACCCGGTCCCCGTCACCTACCAGGACATCAGCCCCAACCCGCCGCGCTACGTCACCCTCAGGGACAACCACGGCCGGCCGGTGCGCTCGCCCATCGTCGATGCCGAAGAGGACATCGACGGCAACGAGCACACGATCCAGTACACCGTCAACCGGCCGGTCATGCGCGACTACGGCCCGATCACGCTCGGCCCCGATGAGTTCTGGACCATGGGCGACAACCGCGACAACAGCCGCGACTCGCGCTTTTTCCGGGAACAGGACAACGGCGCGATGGTCAACGCCCGCGACATCACCGGCCACGCGTTCGCCACCGCCTGGTCGCTCAACGACAGCTGGCTCCCCCGCTGGCGGCGGTTCTTCAAGTCGTTGAACTAACATGATTAAAGCCCGGGGACGGCCGTCCCCGGGCTTTATGAATCACCGATGTAGAAAACCGCCGCGTCCTGTACTCGGTGATGAACAATGTACTGGGCAAGGTTCACTTGGTGCGTACGGTCCCGGACCGGATCTAATTTCGGCCGCACCGCCCATACAGGGCTTTCAGGTTTGAGGCCCCGATCCAAAAGCACATGTGAAGCGTGCTTCCTTGCGCGTCCGAGATAGTGTCTTGGTGCGGGATCGCGTCCGTCCTGGAGGATGGATTTCGATAGCTTGCTTCGGTCTTGAGCCGTTATAACTGGAAACCGTGCGAGCAGATGGAAATGGTTGAACGCCACGGCAAGGGCGATAACTTCAACTTCATCTTGATGAAGCCGCTCAATCATCGCATCGCGGAGGACTCGCCGCTGCAGGCCGGTCAGCTTGACCGGCGGGTATCGGAGCTTTGCCTTGGAGTCTTCAAAGACAGATGCGAAAGCGCCTGGCGGCGGCGGTTGCTTGTAATCACCATCGACATGTTGTCGATGATGAAAGGTTCGGAACCCTCGGGGATCGCCGCGCAACCAGGTGCCGTAAGTTCCGCCCACCGCGTGATACCAATTGTTCCACGCGTTGGGGTTGCGGTCGTGAGTCAAGGTCCCTCGGAAGTTTAAAGCCCGGGGACGGCCGTCCCCGGGCTATGGGTCACGCGTTGTAGGTCGTCTGCCGGACCGCCTCGGCGATCTTGCGGGCGTTGGGGAGCATGTCCTGCTCGCGCGAGCGGTTGTAGGGCGGGGGGACGTCGTCGTTGTTGACCCGGGCGATCGTGTTGTCCAGGTCGTCGAACGCCCGCTCGTAGACCTGGCTGGCCAGCTCGCTGGCGACCGACGCGAAGGGCCAGGACTGGTCGGCGACGACGCAATAGTTGGTCTTGCGGACGCTGTCGACGATGGTGTCGATGTCGAGCGGCCGGTAGGTGCGGACGTCGATGACTTCGCAGTCGATGCCGTCTTGGGCCAGGGCCTCGGCGGCCTCGAGGGCGAAGTGGACCGGGCGGCCGGCGGTGACGATGGTGCAGTCGGCCCCGGGCTTCTTGATGTCGGCCTGGCCGAAGGGGATGGTGAAGTCGTCGTCCTCTTCGTTGGTGGGCGGGGCCCACTTTCCGCCGGCGAGGTAGGGCGAGAAGTCTTCGTCGCCGCGGTGGCCGAAGCCGAGCATACGTTCGGATTCGAGGAAGAAGACCGGGTCGTCATCGCGGATGGCGGTTTTGAGCAGGCCCTTGGCGTCGCGGGGCGTGGAGGGGACGGCGAGTTTGAGGCCGGGGACGGAGGAGAACATGGACTCGACCGACCAGGAGTGGGTCGAGCCGAGCTGCCCGCCGGCGCCGTTGTTGCCGCGGAAGACGCAGGGCACGCCGAACTGCCCGCCGGACATGTAGAGGATCTTGGGGGCGTTGTTGATGATCTGGTCGGCGGCGACGAGGCAGAAGGACCAGGACATGAACTCGATGATCGGCCGCAGGCCGTACATCGCCGCGCCGACGCCCAGCCCGGCGAAGCCGGTCTCGGAGATGGGCGTGTCGACGATCCGCCGCGGGCCGAACTCGTCGATCATCGGGCCGGTGACCTTGTAGGCGCCGTGGTACTCGGCGACCTCTTCGCCCATGACGAAGATGCGCTCGTCGCGGCGCATCTCCTCCTCCATCGCTTCACGGAGGGCTTCGCGGAACTGGATGTTGCGGGTGGTGGTGACCATAGGGGTTGCTGCTCGCTGGGGTCGTGGCGGGGGTCAGTCTTTGTGGATGTGTTTGCCGCGGATGCCGGACCAGATCAGGACGCTGCCGAAGAGGAAAGCGGCGGCGATCGCGTAGCCGCTGCCGCCGGTTGCTTCAGTGCCGAAGCTCTCAAGCGTGTAGAAACACGCCAGCACGATCAGCAGCACAGGGAAGACCTGTCCGAGCCATTTCATGGTTCAACGTTCCTTATCAATCCCGGAAGCCTTCGGCGGCCTCGCCTTTGCCGAACGGGCCGAAGGGCTGGGCGTACACGTCGGTGTAGAGTTCTTCGATCGGCATGTCCGGCGATTCGTTGGCGAACTTCACCGCGTCGCTGGAGGTCTGCTTGGCCTGTTTGTCGAGGTCGTCGATCTGTTCCTGGGTCGCGAGGCCGCGGTCGATGAGATACCGGACGAGGCGTTGGATGCAGTCGTTCTGCTCGACCTCGCCGACCTCGTCCTTGGAGCGATATTTCTGGGGATCGCTCATGGAGTGGCCTTTGTAGCGGTAGGTCCGGACGTTGATGAAGCAGGGTCCGGGGGTGCGGCCGTCTTTGCGGTAGTCGGGGAGGGCGCCGCGGTCCCACTGGGGGTTCTCGGCGCCGCGGGTGTTGGCGACCTCGCGTTTGAAACAGGCGTAGGTCTCGATAAAGTCGAGGCCGTCACACTCGGCGTAGCGCATGCCGTAGGCCTGGGCCTTGGCCTGCAGGTCATCGGCCATGGAGGTGCCGCGGGCGATGTGGGTGCCCATGGAGTACATGTTGTTTTCGAGGACGAAGATGACCGGGAGGTTCCAGATGGCCGCGAGGTTCATCGACTCGTGGAAGGCGCCCTGGTTGAGGGCGCCGTCGCCGAGGTAGCAGAGGGCGACGTTGTCCTTCTTCTCGTACTGGATGGCGAAGCCCAGGCCGGCGCCGAGGGGGCATTGCCCGCCGACGATGGCGTGGCCGCCGTACATGTGGTTGGGCTTGTCGAACAGGTGCATGGAGCCGCCCTTGCCCTTGGAGCAGCCGGTGACCTTGCCGAACATCTCGGCCATGGCGTGTCTGGGGTCCATGCCTTTGGCCAGGGCGATGCCGTGATCGCGGTAGGCGCCGACGATGGAGTCATCCGGGCGGAGGGCGGCGATGGAGCCGACGGCGACGGCCTCCTGGCCGATGTAGATATGGCAGAACCCGCCGATCTTCTGCTGCATGTAGGACTGCATCGTCCGCTCCTCGAAGCGGCGGATGAGCATCATGTCGTAGAGCTTCTGGAGCAATTGGTCGGGGCCGAGGTCGGTGGCCGGGGGGTCACTGGCTTTGGACTCGGTCGCGGCGGTGGTCATGAACGGTCCTTTCGGCGTTGGGCGTCAGGGGAGGCGCCGCCGCGGTCAGGGCGTGAACGGGCGTGACGGCCGGCTGAAGGGTACGGCGGTAGGCGGGCGCGGCGGTTGGAGCCCAACTGAGACGGCATCGGCCGACACCATGAGTCAGTTTAGGGGCGGCGCTCGGCCTCAGCAAGTCGAATCCGGGCTGGCGGCGCCGTGCATGGGGGCTTTCCCGCGGGCGCGGGGACGGCGGTAAACCCCCGTCTTCACCGATGTTCGACGCCTGTTTCGGCTTTCGATTACACTGCCCCGTCAATCCGTGGCCGGAGATCCGTGCTTGGCTCTGACGACTCGATTGCTGGTGTTTGCGGCCCTCTGCGCCGCCCTGTGGGTGCCGCTCCGCGCGTATCCCCAGGGGGTTGAGGCCGCCAACCGGCCAATCAAGCAGGTCCTGATCGAGGGCCTCAACCTCGTCCCCCGGCAACTCGTGGTCAACCAGATCCGCTCCCAGCCGGGCGACCCATACGACCCGCAGGTCGTGGAGCGCGACATCGTCCGCATCACCCACCTGGGCCGGTTCAGCTCGGTCAAGGCCGAGGTCGCCCCGCAGGACGACGGCTCGGTCGTCCTCACCTACGTCCTGGACGAGCAGCCCCTGCTCGCGGACGTCCAGACGGTGGGCAACAAGGTCATCAGCGACCAGGCGTTGCTGGCGCGGGTTCAGCTCCGGGCGGGCGACCCCGCCGATCGCTTCCTGATGGACCGCGGCCGGCAACGCATCATCGAGGCGTACGAGGAGGAGGGCTATTTCGTCGCCGACGCCGAGATCGACGACGAACTGCTGTTCGAGCAGGGTATCCTGATCTACCGCATCCGCGAGGGGCCCCGGGTCCGTATCCGCGGGTTCGAGTTCGAGGGCAACACCGTGTTCCGCGACCGTCAACTCGCGGCGGAGATCGACTCGAAGACCTACTTCCCGATCCTGCGCAAGGGCGAGCTGAGCCGGCAGCAGTTGAGCCTCGACGCCGATTCGATCCGGCGGTTCTACCGCGACCGGGGCTATCTCGACGCCCAGGTCGGCCGGCGGATCGACCTGTCGCCCGACGAGAAGAACGCGGTGGTGACGTTCATCATCTCCGAGGGCCAGCTCTACCTGGTGGACAAGGTCGAGGTCGAGGGTAACGTGCTGCTCCCGACCGATCAGATCCTGTTGAACGCGAAGCTCAACCGGGGGGCGGTGTTCTCGCAGCGACAGCTCGAAGCGTCGCAACGGGCGGTCCGCGATTTGTACGGCAAGGTGGGTTACATCGAGGCCGGCGTGCGGATCGAGCGGCTGTTCCACGAGACCGACCCGACGGTCAGCCTGCGGATCGTCATCGATGAGGGGCGTTCGTACACCGTCGGCAAGGTCAGCGTGCGGGGCAACGAGCTGACCAAGAGCAAGGTGATCCTGCGGCAGGTCCGGGGGATGAACCCCGGCCGACCGTTCGACGGCGCGGGCGTCGATCGGACCCGCCAGCGCCTGGCCAACAACCCGCTGTTCAGCCAGGGCGACGTGACGATCCTGGGCACCTCCCAGGACGAGGTCCGTGACGTGCTGATCGAGGTCAAGGAGGGCCAGACCGGCCAGATCAACTTCGGCGTGGGCGTGGGGTCGGACGCGGGCGTGGTCGGCGCCATCGACCTGCTGCAGCGCAACTTCGACATCGCCGATTTCCCCGAGAGTTTCGGCGAGTTCTTTTCCGGGCGTGCGTTCCGCGGCGCCGGGCAGTTCTTCTCCCTCAACCTCCAGCCCGGCGACGAGGTCAGCCGGTACAGCGTCTCCTTCCGCGAGCCGTACCTGCTCGAGTCGGACTTCTTCCTCGACACCGACCTGTTCTTCTTCGACCGGGAGCGCGACGACTGGAACGAGCAGCGGCTGGGCGCCTCGATCGGGATCGGGCAACGTTTCGGCGACGTGTGGTCCGCCTCGATCCGCGTGCGCGGCGAGACCGTGCGGATCGACGACATCGCCGCCAGCGCCCCGATCGACGTGTTCGCGGTGCAGGGCAGCAACCTGGTCGACTCGATCAGCTTCGTCGTCGGCCGCAGCACGGTCGACAGCGCGTTGTTCCCCACCCGCGGCAGCAAGCTGGACCTGGCCATCAGCCAGTTCGGCGCCCTCGGCGGGGACTTCACCTTCACCCGCATCACCGGACGGTGGCAGTCGTTCTTCACGGTCGACGAGGACTTCCTGGGGCGGAAGACCATCCTCTCGTTCGACGTCGAGAGTGGTTACATCTTCCAGGACGACGGCGCCCCGTTCTTTGAGCGGTTCTACGCCGGCGGCCACCGCAGCTTCCGCGGCTTCGAGTTCCGCGGCGTCGGCCCGCGCGGCATCCAGGCCAACAACGGCCGCGTCGGCGAGGACGCCGTCGGCGGCCAGTTCCTCCTGCTCGTCGGCGCCGAGTACGGCTTCCCCCTCCTGGGCGACTTCCTCCGCGGCGTCGTCTTCACCGACCAGGGCACCGTTCAGAACGACCTGAGCGTGGATGAGTGGCGGATCTCCGTCGGCGCCGGCGTCCGCATCAAGATCCCCTTCCTCGGCGGGGCCACCTTCGGCCTCGACGCGGGCGTCCCGCTGCTCAAGCAGGACGGCGACCAGACTCAGGTCGTCAGCTTCGACCTGGGCGTGCCGTTGCAATGACACGGGGACCGGGGCCGCGTAGCGGCCCGGCGATACCGCACGCCGCCCGGCTCTCGCCCGCGAAAGCGTCGGGGATGGAACAATTCCGCGTATCCGTTTTGCCCCCCGCCCGGCGTCGTGATAGAACAATCCGTTCACAACCCCGAACCCCCGGAGCTTGAAAATGATGAAACGCAGCCACCTTGCTCTTGCGACGATCGCGGGAGGCTTCCTGCTTCTGGGCCTGGTCGGCGCCCACGCCGCCGGCACGCTGATCGCCAAACCGACCCCGGTGGCGGTGGTCGAGCTCGATCGGCTGTTCAATTCGCTCAAGCAGAAGGCCGCGTTTGAGGCCGAGCAGACAGCGATCCAGACCGAGCTGCTCGACGCCCACAAGGAAAAGGAGAACGCGGTCAAGGTCCTGGGCAGCGACCTGGAGATGCTCACGCCCGGCACGCAGGATTTCATAGACAAGCAGCGTGAGGCCGAGCTGGCGGTGATCGAGCTGCAGATCTGGAGCCGTTTTCAGGAGCAACAGGCGACCCGCAACGCGGCGCTGGAGTACGAGAAGCTCTATCGTGAGATCCTCGACGCCGTGGCCCGGATCGCGGAAGAGACCGGGTACGAGCTGGTCCTCTACAAAGACGGCGAACCCAATTTCCGTTACGAGAACTTCCAGCAACTCATCGCGTTGATGGCCAACCGCAAGGTGCTCTACGCCGCGGATACAATTGACATCACGGATGAAGTTATCCGCCGGATGAATAACGAGTTCGACAACACCCGCTGAGTCTTTACCCATGAACCACCTACGATGGACCTTGTCGTTTCTCTTTGCCGCGGCTTTGCTCGGCCCGACGGCCGCGGCGCAGCAGGAGACGGCCGCCCCGACGCCGGTGATCGCCGTGGTCGATATGGAGGCGATCTTTCAACAGCTTGACGAGCGGACCGCGATCGAGGCCCAGCACGCCGAGGCGATGAAGCAGCTCCAGTCCGGCTACGAACAGCGCACCAACCAGATCAAGACGCTGCAGCTGGACCTGAGGATGCTCGACGAAGGCACGACCGAGTGGCGGGAGAAGGAGGAGCAGATCGTCGAGGCCCGGGCCATGGCGCGGGCGTGGCTGGAGATCCGCCAGCAGAAGATCGGCCGCACGACCGGCCAGCGGATCGAGGCGATGCGCAACCAGATGGTCGCCGCCGTCGCCGAGCTTGCCGAGCAGCGTGGGATCGACCTGGTCCTCAACAAGGCCGTCCAGATCGCCGCCCCTCCCACTCAGCGCGGCCAGAAGCCCAACGTCCAGAATTACCCCGTCGTCATCTGGTCCAACGACCGCGCCGACCTCACCGACGCGGTCGTCTCCCGGATGAACGCCCAGTTCAACAAGCTCTGACGCCCCGGAATCGCCCCACGTGAAATCCCTCGCGATCACCGAGCTGGCCCACCGCCTCAACGGCGAGCTGGTCGGCAACGATCAACTGGTTATCGACTCGCTCGAAGAGCTCTCGGCCGCCGGCGCGGGTCAGCTGACGTTCATCGGCGCCGCGGCGTACGCCGACAAGTGGCCGGCGTGCGGCGCCTCGGCGGCGCTGGTGACCCGCGGCATCGAGCTCGAGCCCGGCGCTGAGCGGGCGCTGATCTTTGTCGACAACGCCGACCTGGCCATGGGCGCCGCCCTCGAGATCTTCGCGCCCCCGCCGGTCGAGGTCGAGCCGGGCGTCCACCCCACGGCCATCGTCCACGAGTCGGCCACCCTCGGCGCCGAGGTCCGCGTCGGGCCGTTCTGCCTCATCGGCCCCGGCGCCGTCGTCGGCGATGGCGCGGTGCTGCACGGCCACAACGCCGTCCTCGACGCCGCCGAGGTCGGCGCCGACTGCGTGCTCTGGCCCGGCGCGACGGTCCGCGAACGCTGCGTCGTCGGCGATGGCTGCATCCTCCACTGCAACTGCGTCATCGGCGCCGACGGCTTCGGCTACCGCCCCGCCCAGGGACCGGATGGCGCGCCGATGCTCCAGAAGATCCCTCAGAACGGCATCGTCCGCCTCGGACGCGGCGTCGAGGTCGGCGCCAACTCCGCCATCGACCGCGCCAAGTTCTCCGAAACCGTCGTCGGCGACGGCACCAAGATCGACAACCTCGTCCAGATCGGCCACAACGTCCGCATCGGCCGGATGTGCGCGATCTCCGGCTCCACCGGCATCGCCGGCTCGGTCGTCATCGGCGACGGCGTCACCATCGGCGGCATGGCCGCCCTCAAGGACCACATCACCATCGGCGACGGCGCCACCCTCACCGGCTGCTCCCAGGTCATGACCGACGTCCCCCCCGGCGAGATCTGGGCCGGCTCCCCCGCCCGCGAGTACCACAAGGCCGGCCGCGAGTACGCCGTCATCCCCAAACTCCCCGACATGTACAAAGCCTTCCGCAAACAGCAGCGCCGGACCTGAGCCCTGCGCGGACGTGCAGGCCAACCGATGCCCGAGGCCCGTTATGAACCCACTCGTCCAAGGACTGCTCCTCGCCTGGCGACGCAACGGCGATTACGCCGCCAAGCTTGTCGCCGATCTCGACGACGAGCAGATGACTCACCAACCCCGGCCCCGGATGAATCACCCCGCCTGGGTGCTCAAACACCTGGGCGCCTACCACCCCGTCATCGTCGGGCTCCTCCGGGGCGGAGCGGTCGAAGACCCGCTGAATCATCCGTTCGGCATGAAGTCGGCCCCGGAGGCGGACCTGGCGGCGTATGGCTCGGGCAAAGACGAGTTGGCCGCGGCTTTTGCCGACGGGCACGCCCAGGTGGAGGCGGCGCTCAACGCCGCCGATGACGCCGTTTTTGCGCAGGGAATCCCGGTCGAGCGGTGGCGCGGGCCCTACCCGACCGTGGGCTCGATCCTCGGCTACCTCATGCTCGCCCACGAGGGGATCCACCTCGGGCAGCTTTCCGCCTGGCGGCGGGTGCAGGGGCTGGCGTCGGTGTGAACCGTGGCCCGGGCTGTCGGGAAAACCAGAGGGGCTCCCTGTGGGATTCGTGAAATCCCGCCGCGTGCGGTAAAATCCACGATCCATTGATGCCGACCGAAGAACGCCAACACACCCTCCGCAAGCCCGCCTCGCTTGAAGGCCGCGGGCTGTTCTCCGGCGCGCCGGTCAACATCACCTTCTGCCCCGCGCCCGCCGGCCACGGCATCGTCTTCCGCCGCGTTGACCTCGACGGCGCCGACGTCCCCGCCCTGATCCAGAACGTCGTCAAACGCCCCCGCCGCACCGCGCTCAAGGCCGGCCACGCCAGCGTCGAGACCTGCGAGCACTGCATGTCCGCCCTCGCCGGCCTGCGGATCGACAACGTCCTGATCGAGATCGACGGCCCGGAGGTCCCGATCTTCGACGGCTCCTCGTCTCCGTTCCTCGAAGCGCTGTCCGAGGCGGGCGTCGACGAGTTGGACGCGCCCCGCCCGCGCCTCAAGGTGACCCAGCCGATCACCGTACGGATGGGCGACGCCCTCATCGCGGCCGTCCCCAGCGACGAGCCGGAGACGCAGCTGATGTACGAGCTGGACTACTCGGCCGTCAACCGCTGCATCGGCCGGCAGGTGCGCCACTTTGATTTTTCCAACGGCGACTACGCCCATGAGATCGCGCCGTCGCGCACCTTCTCGCTCCGCCAGGAGGCCGAGGCCGCCCGGCAGGCCGGCCTGTTCCGGCACCTGACCCCCGACGAGGTGCTGGTGATCGACGACGACGGGCCCATGGGCAACAACGAGCTGCGGTTCGACGACGAGCCCGTCCGGCACAAGATGCTCGACCTCATCGGCGACCTGTATCTGCTGGGCGCGCCGATCCAGGGCCGCATCATCGCCCACAAGTCCGGCCACCCGCTCAACCACATGATGGTCCGCCGCCTGATCGAACAGCACGCCGGGCACAACCGGCAGGCCGATGCGCGGAACCGCACCCACTTCGACATCCGCCAGATCAACCGCATCCTCCCGCACCGTTATCCGATGCTGCTGGTCGACCGCGTGATCGAGGTGCAGGGCGATCAACGGGCGGTGGGGATCAAGAACGTCTCGATGAACGAGCCGTACTTCCAGGGCCACTACCCCGGCACGCCGATCATGCCGGGGGTGCTGGTGGTCGAGGCGATGGCGCAGCTGTCGGGCGTGCTGATCGGCCAGAAGCTGGAGCACACCGGCAAGCTGGCGGTGCTGCTGTCGCTGGACCGGGTGAAGCTGCGTCGGCCGGTGGCGCCGGGCGACCAGCTGGTCCTCGAGGCCGAGTCGGTGCGGGTGCGCAGCCGCATCGCGCACATGCGCTGCCGCGCCTACGTCGCCGAGGAGCTGGCCGCCGAGGCGGAAGTCAAGTTCATGCTGGTCGACGACGACCAGGAGTAGCCGCGCATCACGACCATGGCTCAGATTCACCCCACCTCGATCGTAGAAGACGGCGCGACGCTCGGCCCGGGCGTCGTGGTCGGGCCGTTCTGCCACGTCGGCCCGTCGGTGACCCTCGGCCCGGGCACGACGCTCAAGTCGCACGTCGTCGTCATGGGCCGCACCACCCTTGGCGCCGACAACGAGCTCTGGCCCTTCGCCACCCTCGGCGGAGACCCCCAGGACCTCAAATTCAACGGGGAGGACTCCCAACTCATCCTCGGCGACCGCAACGTCGTCCGCGAAAACGTCACCATCCACAAAGGCACCGACAACGACCACGGCCTCACCCGCATCGGCGACGACAACCTCATCATGGTTGACGTTCATATCGGCCACGACTGCCTCATCGGCAACCGCATCGTCATCGCCAACGGCGTGGGGCTCTCGGGGCACATCCTCATCGAGGACCACGCCGTCATCGGCGGCATGTGCGGGATGCACGAGTTCGTCACCGTCGGCAAGTACGCTTACGTCGCCGGCCGGTCGCGCGTCACCAAGGACATCCCCCCGTTCATGAAGGTCGCCGGCAACCCCGCCGTCGTCCGGCTCTTCAACGACGTGGGCCTCAAACGCCACCGCTTCGAGCAGTCCACCATCGCCGCCCTCCGCGACGCCTGGAAAAAACTCTACAAACGCAACGGCGACGGCTCGATCAACCGCGAGGGCGTGCTGATCGAGCTGCTCGACCGCTACGGCGATAACGACGCGATCCAGCACCTGGTCGCGTCGGTCCAGAACTCCCGCAACGGCGTCCACGGCCGCTACCGCGAGCGCTGCCGACGCGACAACGCCTTCACCAATCCCGTGAAGTAACCCTTATGACGCAGACCGTCTTCGTGACCGGCGCCGCCGGCCTCGTCGGCTCGCACCTGTGCGAAGCCCTGCTCCAACGCGGTGACCGCGTTGTCGCCGTCGACAACTTCGACGACTACTACCCCGTCGCCCAGAAACGCAGCAACGTCGCCGGCTTCATCGGCCATGACGCCTGCGTCTTCGCCGAGGCCGACATCCGCGACGCCTCCGCCATGCAGCGCCTCATGGAGGAGCACCGCCCCGACGTGGTCGCCCACCTCGCCGGCATGGCCAACGTCCGCTACGCCATCGGCCGCGCCGAGCTCTACACCCAGGTCAACATCGTCGGCTCGGTCAACCTCCTCGAAGCCGCACGGTCCATCGGCTGCGGACGCTTCGTCTTCGCCTCCACCAGCTCGGCCTACGGGAAGACCGACCGCCTGCCCTTCGAAGAGAACGACCCCTGCGACCGCCCGCTCTCGGCCTATCCCGCCAGCAAACGCGCCATCGAGCTGATGGGCCACACCTATCACAACCTTCACGGCATGCACTTCACCGCGGTCCGGTTCTTCAGCGTCTACGGCCCCCGAGCCCGGCCCGACATGATGCCCTTCATGATCACCGACCGGATCGTCAAAGGCGAAACGATCACCCTCTTCGACGGCGGCGAGATGAAGCGCGACTGGACGTTCGTCGACGACATCGTCGCCGGCGTGGTCGCCGCGGTCGACACGCCGCTGGGCTACGAGGTCATCAACCTCGGTCGGGGCGAGCCGGTGCTCATGCGTGATTTCGTGACCATGATCGAAGAGCTCGCCGGCCGGAAGGCGGTCCTCGAAACCCCGCCCGCCCCGCCCAGCGAGCCGAAGGTCACTTTCGCCAATATCGACAAGGCCCGCCGCCTGCTGGGCTACAACCCCCGGACCGCGGTCCGCGACGGCCTGGCGAAGCTGTGGGACTGGTACCGCACGCAGTACATTTAAAGCCCGGGGACGGCCGTCCCCGGGCTTTAAATCAGCGCCCCGCGCAGCCGCTCCACCACCTCACCGTGCTGATCGGCGACGTTGTGCATCTCCCGCGGGTCGTCCTGTAAATCAAACAGCCTGTCGGGGTGGTTGTCCTTGACCACCAGCTTGTGCCGTCCGTCGCACGCCATGCGCCAGTCGTTCAGCGCGGCGAGCTGCACGTCACGCGGCGGGTCGTGCAGCGGGCAGCGGGCGTCCCAATCGTCTGGCCTGTCCAGCCCGGCGGCGTGCAGCATCAGCCCCGACACGTCGATCAGCTCCACCAGCCGATCGTCCACCCGCCCGCCCTCCACCCCCGGCCCGGCGACGACCAGCGGGACATGGACCGACCCTTCGCCCGCCCGGCCCTTGTTGAAGTGGCCGTGATCCCCCAGCATTTCGCCGTGATCGGACGAGAAGATGACCAGCGTGTTGTCCAGCTCGCCGCGCTGCGCCACCGCGTCGAGGATCCGGCCGACCCATTCGTCGATCCCCTCGCAACACGCCGCGTAGTTTCGCCGCAACGTCGGATGATCAACCGGTTTTTCGCCGTAATCGTCTTTCGCGTTGACCGGCGGGGGGAAGTCGACGCCGTCGTAACGCTGCTGCAGCTCCCGCGGCGGGTCGAACGGGTCGTGCGGCCCCGGGAAGTTGACCCAGAGCATCCACGGTCCCTCGGCGGGCGTGCGGTCGAGCAGCTCCAGGGCCATCTGTCCGCAGAAGTCATCGGTGTAGTGCCGGCGGAGCAGGGGCGAGGGCCAGGGCGCGGTGGTCCCGGTGAATTGTTGCTGGCGTTCAGCGTAGTCGTCGGCGTACGCCTCGAACAGGCCGTGCGCGTGGAGGTGGCTGGTGTAGGAGCAGTTGGGCCCGCCGCGTTCGCGTCGTCCGTTGCGGGCGGCGTCGAACTTGCCGGACTGGTCGATGGCGTCGGTGAAGCCGTATTGTCCCAGCAGCCGGGTCCAGCCTTCGCGGCCCTTCCAGGTCGTGCGTTTGTGCAGGTCGTTCTTGCCGCAGGTGAGGGTGCGGTACCCCGCGTCGCGCAGGTGGTTGAACACCGTCGGGCGGTCGGGGTCGAGGTCGAAGCCGTTGTCGGCCACGCCGCACCGCTCGTAGCGCATGCCCAGCGCCAGCGCCGCCCGCGCCGGCGCACACACCGGCGAATTGGTCCGGCACTGCGTGAACCGCACCCCGCGGGCCGCCAGCGCGTCGATGTTCGGCGTGCGCACCGGGACCTTGCCGTAGGGCGAGGTTTCGCAGCCCAGCCAGTCCCAACGCCATTGGTCGGGGAACAGAAACAGAAGGTTAGGCGGATTCGGCGGGGTCGTGGTCATGGGCGACAACTCCGGTAAGGGCGTGTTCGAGTTGGTCGGCGACGGCGCACAGCTTCCGGCCCAGCGCGGGCGCCGCGTCGTCCGGCAGCGCCAGCGGGTTCGCGCCGACGCCCACGGCCGCGACGAGCCGGCCGTCGCTGCGGATCGGCGCCGCGAGCCGCCGCACATGCTTGAGATGGGTCTGGTCGTCGTAGGTGAAGCCGTGTTGTCTGAGGTAGGCGACGGCTTGCGGTTGGCGCTGCGCAAACCCCGCGGCGTCCTTCATCCGGGAAAGCGCCGTGGTCTGCTGGGCCTCGTCCATGGCGTCGAAATAGAGCACGCCCCAGGGCGAGCGGGAAAGGTCGGGCTGGACGTACCCGACCGGCTGCATCGCGATCGACGATTCGGCGGTGGCTTTCGCCAGGCAGACCGCCCGCAGGTCGGCGAACTGCAGGAGCAGCCAGGTGTGCCCCGTCTCCCCGGCCAGCTGCTCCAGCACCGGCTCGGCCAGTAGGCGCAGCCGCTCCGCGACCGGAAGCCGCCCGGTCAGCAGCGCCGCCCGGGGCCCGACGCGGTACCCGCCCGACCGCGGGTCTTTTTCCATGTAGCCCGCCTCTCGCAGCACGCCCAGCAGGCGGGCGACGCTCGCCTTGGGCCACGCCGAGCGGCGGAGCAGGTCATTGAACGTCGGCGGCGCCGAGGCGGCGGCGACGGTTTCCAGCAGCGCGAGGCCGCGTTCGAGAGCAGGGGCGGTGGGGCGGGACATAGTCTCTTATTTAGGACAAAGGTCTATAATAAGAGACTTGCGTGAGGTTTACAACCCGATCCGCGCCAGGCTCAATCCCGCCTCTCCCGCGACCGAGTAGGCAAGATAAGTCAAGCTGTCGTCAGGGTTTTCGAAGATGTCCGGGTCCCGTAGCTCGTGCACCGGGTGGTGCACCGAGCCCGGCAGGGAGACCTCCAGCGGGTGGTCGGTGCCCTCCCAGTCGTGTTCGGGCGTGAGCAGCGAGGACCGGTCGGTGAGCCGCCACGCGGTCCAGTCGTCGGTCAGGGGCATGGGGGCGTGCACCAGGTGCTCCGGCCGGTCGCCCCAGCGGCTGTAGAACCAGTGAACCGTGCCCGCGCGGACCAGCACCGCCCAGTGCCGTCCGGAGAGGTCCAGCGTCACGCGCCGCCGCTCGAAGCCGCTCACGCCGTCGGCCGAGCGGTAGAGCCGGCCGCCCTTGGCGACCGCGTACGTAAAGCCGTCGCCGGTGGTGAACACCCGGAAGTAGGACTCGCCCAACTGCTCGGTGCGCGTCGTCCATGTCAGCCCGTCGGATGAGTCGGCCAGCATGGTCGGCTGCTCGATGTCATGAGGCGTCTCGACCCCGCCGCAGCCGTGGTAGTACATGATCAGCCGCCGGTTCGCGCGGTCCTCGTGGACATCCGGCGACGCGATGTGGTGCGCAAACGGCGTCTGGTCGAGTTGGAGCGTGCCGGGCGTGTGGATTGTCCAGGGCCCGGCCAGGTCGTCGGCGTACGCGAGGCGGATGGACCGGCCCTGGTGGTGCGCGAAGTAGAGGTAGTACCGCCCGAGGGGGTTGGCCAGCCAGTCGGGCGCCCGGATCAACGATGGCCCGTTGATGTTCGTGCCGACGAGGTCCGCGTCCCAACCGGGGGTGTCGGGGCTGATGATGGGGTTATTGGGCAGCCGCTGGATGTCTGGCATCATACGTCGACTTTAGCGGCTACGGGAGCGCAACGCATCGCCAGCAAGGCCCGGGGATGGCGATCCCCGGGCGTCTTCGGGGTTTCCTACAATACTGTCTCGATATGTCGGCCCATAAGTCCAATCAGCAAGACGCCGCGGCGTCGCCGGCCGCGGGGGGCGTCGGCGTCAGGCTGCAGGGCGTCACCAAGGTGTTCGCGGGCGGCGTCGAAGCGTTGGGGCCGATCGACCTGGATATCCCGGCCGGCCAGTTCGTTGTCCTGCTCGGGCCGTCGGGCGGGGGTAAGACCACGTTGCTGCGCTGCCTGGCCGGGCTCGAGCCGGTCACCGCAGGGGCTGTCTCGCTGCACAACGGATATGAAAACGTATCCGCTGCGTCATCCGGCCATGCTGCCGTTTCGACGTCCCCCTCTGCTCCTGCGAGCGGGGGTGGAGGGCGGGGTGGGGACCTGGCGTTCGTGTTCCAGTCCCCGCACCTGATGCCCTGGCGGACGGTCCTGCGGAACGTGGAGTTGCCGCTGGAGTTGGCGGGGGTGGACCGCGCCGCCCGCCGGGCCGCGGCGGCGGAGGCCTTGGAACAGGTTCAACTCGCCGACGCGATGCGCCGTTACCCGGCCCAGCTCTCGGGCGGCATGGCGATGCGCGTCTCGTTGGCCCGTGCGCTGGTCACCAAGCCCCGGCTTCTGCTCATGGACGAGCCGTTCGGCGCGTTGGACGAGTTGACGCGCATGCAGCTCGACTTGCAACTGCATACGCTCTGGTCTCGGCGGCGGCCGACCGTGGTCTTCGTGACGCATTCCACCACGGAAGCCACGTTCCTGGCCCAGCGCGCGGTCGTGCTCAGCCGCAGGCCGGCGCGGGTGGTGCTGGATCACCGCATCGATCTCCCCGCCGAGCGCTCCGAGGCGTTGCGTGGCGAAGCCGCGTTCCACGAACAATCCCGCGTCCTGTTTCACGCCCTGGCCAAACCCCCGGAAACAGCTCCAGATGCGGCTTCGGTCGAGCCCGGCGTCATCGGAGAGGCGTCATGAGGGTCGCGTTACGCCTGGGACTCCCGCCGGTCGTTGCGGCGATGCTGCTGATCCTGATCTGGCAGGTGGTCACGTGGGTGTTTGACATCCCTGCTTACCTGCTGCCCAAGCCCGGCGCGGTGGCCTTGGCGTCGATCGACCACGCCCCGGAGCTGCTTCGCGGCCTGGGCATGACGGCGTGGTCCGCGGGCGTCGGCTTCGCGCTCAGCGCCCTGGTCGGCATCACCCTGGGCGTGGTGCTGACCTCCACGGATCTCATCGAACGCGCGTTCTATCCCTTCTCCGTGTTCCTGCAGACCGTGCCGCTGATCGCCATCGCGCCGCTGCTGGTGGTGTGGTTCGGCTTCGGCTGGCGCCCGGTCGCGGCGGCGGCGTTCATCTCCTCGGTCTTCCCCGTCGTCGCCAACACCGTCGCGGGCCTGCGCTCGACCGACCGGCAGCTCCTCGAACTGATCCGGCTCTACGGCGGGGGGCCCGTCTCCACCCTGTTCAAGCTCCGCCTGCCCTCCGCCCTGCCCTCGATCTTCACCGGCCTGCGGATCGCCGCCGGGCTCGCGGTGGTCGGCTCGATCGTCGGCGAGTTCGTCGCCAGCTACACCGGCGGCGCGCTGCCGCTGGGCGCCCTGGTCACCAGTTACGTCCGATCCTTCCGCACCGACCTGGTGTTCTCGGTGGTGGTCCTGGCGTCGCTGCTGGGGCTGGTCATGTTCGCGTTGGTCGGTATGGTGTCGTGGCTGACATTAAGGCACTGGTACGTCGGGGCGCAAAGAGGAAGCTATTAACATGATCAAACAGACCGCTGCACTCGTGTTGAGCCTGATCGCGACGGCCGGATTGGTTGGCTGCGGCGAGGGATCGCCCGGCGGGCCGTTGACAAAGGTCAGCCTGCAGCTCAACTGGTTCCCCGAGCCGGAGTTCGGCGGGTTCTACGAAGCCCAGCGCGCCAAGCTCTTTGAAGAGGCCGGGCTCGATGTGACCTTGCTGGCCGGCGGCCCGGGCGTGCCGGCGGTGCAGATGGTCGCGTCGGGACGCGTGCCTTTCGGCATCGCCTCGGCCGACCAGGTGGTCCAGGCCCGCGCCCAGGGCGTCCCCGTCGTAGCGTTATTCGCGGTCTATCAGACTTCGCCCCAGGGGATCATGGTCCACGCTTCGTCGGACATCCAGGACCTGGCCGGCGTGTTCGCCCCACGCGACCCCACGCTCACGCTGGCGGTGCAGGACCTGCCGTACGTCACCTGGCTCAAGAGCAGGTACGACTTCTCGAACGTGCGGGAGGTCGCGTACCAGGGCGGCGTATCCCAGTTCGTGCACGACAAGGATTACGCGCAGCAATGTTTCGTCACGTTTGAGCCTTACGCCGCGGACTTCGCGGGCGCCCCCGCCCGATCGTTCCTTATCGCTGACAGCGGGTTCAACCCCTACGCCGGCGTGGTGATCACACGCGAAGATTACCTGAAGAACAACGAGGCGATTTGCCGCAAGCTGGTCGACGCCATGCGGGAGGGCTGGGCGCGTTACCTCCAGGACCCCGGCCCCGCCAACACGCTGATGCTGCCGATGAACCCCGGCGAAACCGCCGAGTCGTTCGTCAAGGCCTCGACCCGGCAGATCGACCTCATCCAGACCGACGCCGGCCTGGGCACGATGACCCTCGACCGCTGGCAGACACTCATCGACCAGATGGTCAAGGTCAAGCTCATCCCCCAAACCATCGACGCGGCGGCGTGTATGAAGACGTTCGCGAACGAGTAATCGACGCCGCATGAGATCTGTCCGACCACAGCCGGGCCGCTACGCGGCCCCGGACCAGGCGGGCGTAGCCCGCCGGCTAGGTTATCAAAGCGATCGACTGAAATTTTGCCGGAGGGAAGATCAACTCAACGGCGTGCAGAACCACGCGTCCTCCGCGCCGACGCGGATGGGCTGGAGCAGGTGGAGCTTGACCATCTGGCCGAGCTTGGCGGCCAGGGGGGTGGCCAGATCGGCGCGGTGGGTGAACAGGTGCAGCATCGGCTCGGCTTCATCGCTGAACCGGCACTGCCGCTGGGTGAGGGCGAGCAGTTGGCGGTGTTCGGTCGACCACTGGCGGGTCTCGACCAGGCTGAGCACGGCGGCGTTGGTCGCGTCGTCGGCGGAGGCCGCGTCGGGGTCGACGCGCCGCAGCAGGTGCAGGCCGCCGTGCTGGTCGAGCATCAACTCGGTGCCGGGGTGGCGTGGGCAGCGCGCGTCCAGCGTCACCGCGCCGGGGAGCACGTCCTGGAGCAACTCGGCCAGGACGAGCGCCGCGTCGTCGACCGGGTCGGGCTCGGGTTCAGGCGTCGGCATCGCAGCCGGCGTCGTGTCGGTGACGGCGGGCTCGGGTTCCGGAACGGTGGCTGGCGCCGGCTCGGGAACTGGCTCGGGCGTTGGCGGTTCGGATCGGGGCGGCGGCTCCGGGAGCGCTGATTCCGCGGGCGCGGGGGCTGGTTCCAGTTCCGGGGCCGGTTCAAGCTCAGGCTCAGGCTGTGGCCTGGGCTTCGACGTCGCCGCCGGTTCGGCCTTGGCGGCCGGTTTCGGCGGGGCGGCGGCGGTGGGGGCGAAGGGCGTGCGGTCGGGCTCGAACTCCGCGGCCGACAGCAGCGGCGAGTGCCCCGGGATGATCTCGTCGGCGCTTTCCGCTTCATGGTCGAGTTCGAACACCTCTTCGGCGCCGTCTTCCTCGGCGTCGTCCGCCACGTCAACGTTGTCTTCCACCCACGGCTCGGGCGTCGCTGCGCGGTCGGGCGCCGCCAGCGACCGGGCGACCTCATCCAGCGGCTCGACCGGGGCGTCATCCGCCCACGCCGGGGTTTCGAGCCTGCCCAGCCAGTCCCGCAGCCTCGGCCAGAGCACGTCCAGGTGGTCGAAGCTCCCGAACTGTCGGATGTTCACCGGCACCATCTGCTGTTGCCACCCGACCAGCTCGACCGGCGTGTGCAGGAAGCTCGCCGCCGCGTCGCGGATCCGCCCGGCCGCCTCCCGGCTGACCTCGGCGTCCGAGCCCATGATCATCACCCCGATCTGCTTGTCGGCGAGGTCGGCGTGATCGTGGTGGAGGTTTTTCAGGAGGGTGTACGCGGCGACGACCGCTGCGTCGTCGCCCCCGCACGCGAGGGTCCAGAAGTCGAACGCCATCGCCCGGCGGGCGTCCCGTGGATCGGTCGCCGGGTCGAGGCGGATCAGGATCGTGCGCACCGGCGATTGCGGGCGGCGGATGAGGCTGTCGAGCACGGCCAGCAGGTCGCTGCGTTCGTCCGAGGGGGGCATCCGCGTCGAGACCCGCGCCCCGGGCGGGGCGTGCTCATCAGTGGGTTCGACCAGTTCGAGGTCGACGCGTCCGTCGCCGACGTGCAGGATCGCGACGGGCCCGTCCTGCTGGCTGAGCAGCTGGGCGTACTGCGTGAGCCACGGCCCGGCCAGGCCGGGGAGGTTGCCGAGGATGACCGCTTCGACCAGCGCCTCGGCGGGCTCGGCCGTTTCGGCGGCGACCGGGGGTGACGGGGGCGCCGGGCTGTCGGCCGGCGGCGGGGCGTGGAACGCGTCGTCGTGTTCGGTCAGGCGCAGCTGAGGTGCGGGCTCGGGCTTGACCTCGACGACGTTGGCCGGGACCGCGACCGGCTTGGGCGCCAGGCGGATGGGCGCGGGGCCGGTGAGCGGATCGCGCTTCGGCGTCTCCGCGCCGACCGCGGCGGCGGGGTCTTCGCCCAGGCCGGTCAGGAACAGGTCGGCCAGGGCGTCAAGGGTCTCACGTGTTCGGTTGTCATCCATGACGCAGCCGTGAGTGTCGGTGAAGCGTTCGGGAGGTTCAAGCCCGTCACCATGAATTCATCCACAATTCACGTCGGGGCGACCGTGGAGGATCAGGCGATCTCCACCACGTTGTTGAGTTCGCCGAAGGGGTTGGTTTCGACGAGGGTGTTGTACGGGTCCTGGGTCCACTGGCCGTCCACGACCAGGCGGTAGCGGTAGCGCCCGGGCGGCACGGGGACCACCGCCTGCCACACGCCGAGGTTGGGGTCGCGTTTCATGGGGGTGAGCGACGGGTTCCAGTTGTTGAAATCGGCGGCGATGGCGAGGGTCTGGGCGGCCTTGCCCGGCTGCACGAACAGCAGCCCCCGGCGGGTCTGGCGCACGCCGTAGACCTTGGCGAGCTTGGCGGCCAGGTCCGGGCCGTAGGGGTGGTCGCGGTCGGCGATCGGTTGGGGGTCTTCCTCGACCGCGATCGGCGCGGCGGGGGCCGTAGGGGCCGCCCCCTGGGCCACGCCCTCGGCGACGGCGTCGGGGTCGTGCGCCAGCTGGTTGGACAGGGCGTTGCTGCGCGAGGACAACGCCCGGGCGCGTTCGACCAGCTCGGCGGCCCGGCTCATCGCGGGGTTGGCGCTCGACGCGGCGGCGGGCTCGGCCATCGGCGCCGCGTCGTCGTCGGGCTCGGCCACGCGCGGGGCCGGCGGGTTGGCCAGCAGCCAGTTCGCCAACTGGTCGAAGTCCTGCATGCCGCGCGACGCGGCGTCGTACTCGGTGATCGGCTGGCCGAAGCTGGCCGCCTCTTTCAGCTTGCTGTTGAAGTTGATCACGACCGGCAGCAGCTTGTCGCCGAACTGCTTCTTGAGCTCGCTGAGGATCTCGCGGGCCAGCTTCGTGCGCACGTCGTACATCGTGGCCAGCACCTTGAACCGGACCAGGTGGCCGGCCCGGCGGGCGAGCATCTGGATCGTCTGCTCCTGCTTGACCGAGCCCTGCATGGCGAAGTAGCCGGTCTCGACGGGGATGAGCACCTCATCGGCGGCGCGCAGGGCGTTGAAGGTGAGCATGCCGATGGAGGGCGGACAGTCGATGATGCACGTGTCGTAGCGGTCCTGCACCATGGCGAGCACCTGCACCAGCCGGCGGTCGCGGTCGGGCGCGGCGGCGAGCTGCTGCTCGATCCCGGCCAGGGCCATGGTCGAGGGGGCGAGGTCGAGGTTGCGGGCGATCTGCCAGACGATGTCGGCCATCGCCATCGAGCCGTCGAGCCCGGCCCGGAGCATGTCCGCGACGGACTTGTGGATCTGCGCCTCGGGCACCGCCAGTCCCATGGCGCAGTGGGACTGCGGGTCCATGTCGACCAGGAGGGTGCGCCGCCCTTTGGCGGCCAGTGTCGCCGCGAGGTTGATGGAGCAGGTGGTTTTTCCGCATCCACCCTTTTGATTAATGATCGCGATGGTTCGCAAACTGGCCCTTTCGTCCGTGAAAGGTGGGCGACCCGGCAAGAGCCTCCCCCACCGTGCCGCTGTTGCCGCTTATCGGGACAAACCGGCCGATATCTTCAATAACAATAGTGGGAGGGGGGTTTTTCTGGGTCTCGGACGCCTCCGAGGGGCCGTACAATGCCCACCCATGGCCGAACCGCGTCTCATCCTCGCCAGCCGATCGCCCCGCCGCGCCGCCCTGCTGCGCGAGGCGGGTTTCGACTTCACCCAGGCCGTCCCGCCGTTCGCCGACCCGGCCCAGCCGATCAGCGGCGGCCGTTCGCCGCGCACGCTCGCCGCCGATCTGGCCCGTCAAAAAGCTCTGAGCCTGCGTCCGTCCATCGATGACGACGCGGTGATCCTCGCGGCCGACACCCTCTGCGTCGCCGCCGACGGCCGGCTGATCGGCACGCCCGCCTCGCGCGCCGAGGCCCGCCGCATCCTCGTGGGGTTCCGCGAGGCCGCCCACGAGGTCATCACCGGCGTCGCGCTGCTGCGCCGGCTCGACCCCGCGCCGCGCCTGCTCGTCGCCGCCGCCGCCGTCCTGCTGGGCCCCCTCGCCGACGACCAGATCGACGCCTACCTCGACACCGACCAATGGCGGGGCAAGGCCGGCGGCTATAACCTCTCCGAGCGGCTCGACGCCGGCTGGCCCCTGACCGTCACCGGCGACCCGACCACCGTGGTCGGCCTGCCGATGCGGGCCCTGCTCCCGGCCCTCCTCGACCTGGGCGTCAGCCCCCACGCGGCATGAACACCGAGCGGTACCTCCACATCATCTCCGGCGAGTCCGTCGGCCCCCTCGCCGCCGGCGCCCGCGCCCTGCTCTCGGCGATGACCCCCGCCTACCGCGCCGCCGTCGCCGCCCGCAACCGGCTGTTCGACCTGGGCGTGCGCACCCCCGTACGCCTCCGCCGGCCGGTGATCTCGGTCGGCAACCTCACCACCGGCGGGGTGGGCAAGACGCCCATGGTCGTCGCCCTCTGCCAGATGCTCCTGGACCGCGGCGAGAAGCCCGCGGTGCTCCTGCGGGGCTACCACGCCGACGCCGACGGCCGGTCCGACGAGGCCGAGCAGCTCCGCGTCGACCTGCCCGAGGGCGTGCCGGTCCAGCCCAACCCCGACCGCGTCGCCGGCGCCCACGCGGTGCTCGATCGCCATCCCGACACCACGCTGTTTGTGCTCGACGACGGGTTCCAGCACCGCCGGGCGGCGCGGGACCTGGACCTGGTCCTGGTGGACGCCACCCAGCCGTTCGGCCACGGCCGGCTGCTGCCCCGGGGCCTGCTCCGCGAGCCGCTGGCGAACCTGGCCCGCGCACACGCGGTGATCATTACCCACGCCGACCAGGTCGAGCCGCACGTCCTCGCCGGGCTCGACGACGCGATCGCCCGCCGCCACGGCCGGCCCCCGGTCGCCCACGCCGCCCACGCCTGGACCGGGTTCCGTGGCGGCGATCATGACCGGCCCGACCCGTCCCGGCTCGCGGTCGCCGCGATCACGGGCATCGGCAACCCCGCCGCGTTCGAGAAGGCCCTGGTCGGCCGCGTCGGCCGGCTGATCTGGCACCGCGCCCTTGAAGACCACCACGTTTACCGGATGAACCGGCTCATCCGCCTCCTGGCCGACGCCAAGCGCGACGGCGCCGAGGCGGTGGTCACCACCGAAAAGGACTGGGTCAAGTGGGCGGCGTTATTCGACGGCATCGACCCGCTGGTCCCTGTGCTGCGGCCGGTCCTTGCGATAGACTTCATCCGCGGCCGGGATGCGCTGGCGGCGCTGCTCGACCCGGTCCTGGCGCAATCAGGGGACCCCTCATGAAGCTGCCTGCTCTGCTGATGCCTGTGACGGTTCTGGTCCTGTCGGCGTGCAACCACCCGACCCCCACCAACCCGCCCCCGATCGCCGGCTCGGGCGATGAGCCGCGGTTGATCACGGTCGCCGAGTTCGCCGACCGCCAGGTCACCGGCGTCGCGGTGTCGCCGACCGGGCGGGTCTTCGTCAATTTCCCCCGCTGGTCCGACCGTTACGACGGCGCGGTCGCCGAGGTGCTGCCCGACGGCTCGGTCGTCGACTTCCCCGACCGCCGCTGGAACAGCTACCACCGCACCGAGAACGAAGACGTCGACACCACCTTCGTCTGCGTGCAGTCGGTCGTGGCCGACAACCGAAACCGGCTCTGGGTGCTCGACCCCGGCGCCCCGTTCTTCGAGGGGCCGATCCGCGGCGCCGCCAAGCTCGTCTGCATCGACCTCGACGCGGATCGGGTCGTGCGTGTGATCCCGTTCGACGAGGCCGCGGCTCCGACCGGCTCGTATTTGAACGACGTGCGGGTCGACACCGCACGCAACGTCGCGTATATCACCGACTCGGGCCTGGGCGCGCTGCTGGTCGTCGACCTGAGCACCGGCCAGACCCGCCGCGTGCTGGTGGACCACCCCTCGACCAAGGCCGAGCCCGACGTCGTCCCCGTCATCGGCGGCAAGGAGTGGCGCGGGCCGGATGGCAACGTCCCACCCATCCACGCCGACGGCATCGCGCTGACCCGTGACGGCGAACACCTTTACTACCACGCCCTCACCGGCAAGCGCCTCTACCGCATCCCGACCGACGCGCTGCTGCGCTTCCGCGACGACCCCGACCGCCTCGCCGGGTACGTCGAAGACCTTGGCCCCGACTTCGTCACCGACGGCATGCTGCTCGACGGTGACGGCAACCTCTACCTCACCGCCCTCGAGGCCGACGCGATCATCCGCCGTTCGCCCCGGGGCAAGTACCGTACCGTGATCGAGGACCCCCGGATCATGTGGCCCGACTCGCTGGCCATCGGCCCCAACGGCGACCTGTACGTCACCCGCTCCATGATCCACCTCGGCCCCGACTTCAACGACGGCAAGGACCTGGTGAATCAGCCCTGGGCGGTGTATCGGATGCCGCTTAACCTCAAGCCCTGAAAGGGTTTGGAGGCATTGATAAAAGACCCTGCCAAAACGGCGCCCGGGCCCGCCGGTTTGTCAGCGAACCAACGGTAAAATATGGACTTACGTGCGTTTTTTCGGCGCGCCGTTTGCCACATCTTTGATCAGACACCATGGCTGTGAAATACCAGGACTACTATAAGACCCTCGGCGTCGAACGCTCCGCGTCGGCCGACCAGATCAAAAGCGCGTACCGCAAGCTGGCGCGGCAGTACCACCCCGACGTCAACAAGGCCGACGACGCCCAGGAGAAGTTCGCCCAGATCAACGAGGCGTACGAGGTCTTGTCCGACCCGGACAAGCGCGAGAAGTACGACCAGCTGGGCGCGGACTGGAAGGCCGGCCAGGAGTTCCGCCCGCCCCCGGGCGCGGGCGGGTTCGAGGGCTTCGACTTCAACGGCGGGTCGTTCCGGATGCACCCCGGCGGGGCGTCCGGGGCGGGGATGTCCGACTTCTTCGAGGCGCTGTTCGGCGCCATGGGCGGCCGGCACGCCCACGGCTTCGACGAGGCCCCCCATCGGTCCCGCGCCGGCGCCGACCAGGAAGCCGCTCTCACCGTCACCCTCGAAGACGCCTACCACGGCGGCACGCGCCACCTGTCCCTCACCGGCGGCGACGGCCAAACCCGCTCCTTTGACGTGAAAATCCCCAAGGGTGTCACCAGCGGCAAGACCATCCGCCTCAAGGGTCAGGGCGGCCCGGGCACGCCTCCCGGCGACCTGTTGCTGCGCGTCCAGATCGCCCCGCACCCGACGTTCCAGCTCAACGGCAAAGACCTCACCGTCGACGTGCCGATCTCCCCCGCCGACGCCGCCCTCGGCGTCAAGGTCGACGCCCCCACCCTCGACGGCCCGGTCACCCTCACCGTCCCCCCCGGCGCCTCCTCCGGCAGCCGGCTCCGGCTGGGCGGCAAGGGCATGCCCGACCCCAGGGGCCAGCCCGGCGACCTCTACGCCCGCATCAAGATCAACATCCCCAAATCACTGACCGACCCCGAGCGCGAGCTCTACGAAAAGCTCCGCGAACTCGAAACCTGACGCCCCGGCGCGCCGCAGCGCGCACAGGGGTCATTCCGGAAGGACTGCAACCATGGACCCCAACCGACTGACTCAGAAAACCCAGGAAGCCCTGCACGACGCCCAGGCCGAGGCCACCCGCCGCGGCCAGACCCAGGTCGACGTCGAGCACCTGCTCAAGGCCCTCGTCGCTCAGCCCGACGGGCTGATCCCGTCGATCCTCCAACGCATGGACGCCGACCCCGCCTCCGTGATCGGCGACCTCGACGCCCACCTCGACAAGCAGCCGTCGGTGTCCGGCCCCGGCGCCCAGCCCGGGCAGGTCTACCTCACCCAGCGGCTCTCCAACCTCTTCAACCAGGCCGAGGCCGAGGGCAAACGCCTCAAGGACGAGTACGTCTCCACCGAGCACCTGGCGTTGGCGATCCTCGGCGAGGCCGACAGCGCCGCGCGCTCGATCCTTGAGAAACACAACATCAACCGCGACGTGTTCCTCGCCGTGCTGACCAAGGTCCGCGGCAACCAGCGCGTCACGTCCGCCACCCCCGAGGGCGCGTATGAAGCGCTCGACCGCTACGGCCGGGACCTGGTGGAGTACGCGCGCTCGGGCAAGATGGACCCGGTCGTCGGGCGTGACGACGAGATCCGCCGGGCGGTCCGCATCCTCTCGCGCAAGACCAAGAACAATCCGGTGCTCATCGGCGAGCCGGGCGTGGGCAAGACCGCGATCGTCGAGGGCCTGGCCCAGCGGATCGTGCGCGGGGATGTGCCCGAAGGACTCAAGGACAAGACCATCTTCGCCCTGGACATGGGCTCGCTGCTCGCCGGCGCCAAGTACCGCGGCGAGTTCGAGGAGCGGCTCAAGGCGGTGCTCAACGAGATCAAGAGCGCCGAGGGCCGCATCCTGCTGTTCATCGACGAACTGCACACCATCGTCGGCGCCGGCAAGGCCGAGGGCGCGGTCGACGCAGGCAACATGCTCAAGCCGATGCTTGCGCGGGGCGAGCTGCACTGCATCGGCGCGACCACCCTCAACGAGTACCGCCAGTACATCGAGAAGGACGCCGCCCTCGAACGCCGGTTCCAGCCCGTCCTCGTCGACCAGCCCACGGTCGAGGACACGGTCTCGATCCTGCGCGGCCTGCGCGAGCGGTTCGAGGTCCACCACGGCGTGCGGATCCAGGACAACGCGCTGGTCAACGCGGCGGTGCTGAGCAACCGCTACATCACCGACCGCTTCCTGCCCGACAAGGCGATCGACCTGGTGGACGAGGCGTGCGCGATGGTGCGCACGGAGATCGACTCGATGCCGGCGGAGCTCGACAGCCTGACCCGCCGGGTGATGCAGCTGGAGATCGAGGAGGCGGCTCTGAAGAAGGAGAAGGACGCGGCGTCGAAGCAGCGGCTGTCGGACCTGCAGAAGGAGCTGGCCGACGCGCGCAACGAGGCCGACGCGATGCGCTCGCGCTGGGAGCAGGAGAAGGCCGAGCTGCACAAGGAGTCGGACCTGCGCGAGCAGATCGAGCAGGTCAAGCGCGACATCGAGCAGGCCGAGCGCGACTACAACCTCGACAAGGCCGCCGAGCTCAAGTACGGCCGGCTCCCCGAGCTGGAGAAGCGGCTCGCCGACGCGGACCGCGGCGAGGACGCCCGGTCGGGCGCGCTGGTGCGCGAGGAGGTGACCGACGAGGAGATCGCCGAGATCATCGCCAAGTGGACGGGGATCCCGGTGTCGCGGCTGGTCGAGTCGGAGCGCGAGAAGCTGCTCAAGCTCGACCAGGTGCTGCACCAGCGCGTGGTCGGCCAGGACCAGGCGGTGCAGCTGGTCGCCGACGCGGTGCTCCGCGCCCGCGCGGGGATCAAGGACCCCAAGCGGCCGATCGGTTCATTCATTTTCCTCGGGCCCACCGGCGTGGGCAAGACCGAGCTCGCCCGCGCGCTGGCCGAGTCGCTGTTCGACAGCGAGGACAACATCGTGCGGATCGACATGTCCGAGTACATGGAGAAGCACGCGGTGTCGCGCCTCGTCGGCGCGCCGCCGGGGTACATCGGCTACGAAGAGGGCGGCCAGCTCACCGAGGCGGTCCGCCGCAAGCCCTACTCGGTCGTCCTGTTCGACGAGATCGAGAAGGCCCACCCCGAGGTGTTCAACATCCTGCTGCAGATCCTCGACGACGGCCGGGTGACCGACAGCCAGGGCCGGACGGTGAACTTCAAGAACACCGTGATCATCATGACCTCGAATATCGGCAGCCAGTACCTGGTCGAAGACGGCGTGACCGCGATGGGCGACATCAGCGAGCACGCGCGCAACAGCGTGATGGCCGACCTGCGCTCGCACTTCCGCCCCGAGTTCCTCAACCGGGTGGACGACGTGGTGCTGTTCAAGCCGCTGACGCTGGAGGAGATCACGCGGATCGTGGAGCTGCTGGTGGAAGACCTGCGGAAGCGCCTGGCGGACCGGGAGTTGACGCTGGAGCTGACCGACGCCGCCAAGCGGCACATCGCCGAGGCCGGGTTCGACCCGGTGTACGGCGCCCGGCCGCTCAAGCGTTACCTGCAGCACGAGCTGGAGACCCGGCTGGGCCGGTCGATCATCGCCGGCGACGCCCCCGCGGGGGCGGCGGTGACGGTGGATGTCGACGATGAGGAGAGACTGACTCTCAACGTCCGGGCGCCCCAGTCGGCCGGGGCGTGAAGCCTTTGCGGCGCGGGGGTAAGGGCCGCGATTGTGAGGAGTGTCGGCCGAATATTCAGAACCCGTAAGGAATCGGTGAGAATCCCGGGCTAACCCTTGAAGTGTGGGCATTCGTGGATATATTTTTGACGGTGTCCAAACGAATGCGTGATAAACGCGTGACATTTGGGCACGGCGGATCGACGTCCACGGACGTTGCCCAGTTGCGCGGCAGTTGGTTTGGCCGAGCGGCTCAATTCCGGGGACGCTCCGTCAGGCACGCGCTTTGCACGAGCCTGGCATGGAAAGCGAATCCGCCGACGGCGAGCTGAGGGGAGGAAGCTCCTTTTTTCGCCTGACCGACGGCAGCGGTCGTTAAATGCTGCACGAAAAACATGGGCCTTGAACGCGATCTAAACAATCGGCGCGGTCACTGCGTCTCCCGCATCGCGTAGGCGGATGTTTGATTCCAGGAACGTTGTTTCCAGGTGAAAGCGTGCAGCAACCAGCCATTCTGAATCCGGTATTTGACGCTTCACGCGGCTTATCGTCCGAAGTCGATAAGTGTTGTGATCTATTTCGTCGGTTTGCTGACTTCTATGATGGAGGAAAAGAATGATGAAGAAACAGATGGGCTTGTATCTGGCCGTTGCCGGCGCTTCGATGGTTGGAGCGGGAAGTTCGGTCGGTGAAGTGCTCGTTCAATACGACGCGGCGAACAACAGTGTGACCTCGATGGCGCCGGTCGTGGAGTCCTCGGCCGTGTCGGGAGATGACATGGTGGCGGGGTCCGGGTTAGGCGCGCAGAGCGGTTCGACATGGAACTTTAGAGACTGGGACACCGCTAGCAACAGTTTCGCTGCCGCCGTCGCCGCCGATGATTTCTGGAGGTGGGGGTTTGACGTAACCGCTGCCGTTACGATCGATCTGACAACGATGGATATCCGCTTGGATCGCTCGGGCACGGGCCCCGACGATTTTGAGATCCAGGTCTCCGTGAACGGCGGGCCCGCAACCACGGTTCTTACCCACGATTACGCGGACAGCGGCAGCGGCGTCAATTTCCTGGGCGTCGACCTGTCGTCCATCACCGGGCTGACCCAGGGCGATTCGGTCGTGTTTACGCTCGCCGCGTTTAACTCAGAGAGCACCGCGGGCACGTTCGACCTGGAAAACATCACGTTCCCTGGCGGGAATGACGGGATCGTCGTCAACGGCACGGTCATCCCCGAGCCCGCCACGCTGGTGCTGCTGGGCCTCGGCGGTCTCGCGATGCTGCGGCGCCGGCCCGTTTCGCTTTGACCTGATCCACCCCGAGAGGCGGGCCTCAACGGGCCCGCCTTTCTTTAAAGCCTTGCTTGTTGTCGATGCGTGGGGGCGTCCTGCCGCTGACACGCCGAACCCAGGAAGGAATCCGACATGCACCATCGGCCGGCGTTCACCCTGATCGAATTGCTCGTGGTGATTTCAATCATCGCACTCCTAATTGGCATCCTCCTGCCGGTCCTGGGGACCGCCCGGAAAACCGCCCGGATGGCTCAATGCCAGTCGAACGAGCGGCAATGGGGGATCGCGGTGAACGCCTACCTGGTCGATAACCGCGATTATCTGCCGCGCGAGGGCGTGTCGGACCCGCTCGGCAACACGACCGGGGAGTTGGATGTGCAGTGGTACAACGCGCTGCCGCCTTACGTCAACGCGGAGCCTTATGTCGAGGTCTTCCAGAACGGCATTTCCGCCGAAGAGGTGGGCTACGGCAATAACAACATCTTTTTCTGCCCGACGCTGATTAATCAGAACGAGAAGGTTTTCCCAAGCGAGCCGGACGAGGCGTTTCATTACGCGATGAACGCCGCGATGAACGGCACCGGCACCTATGACGATATCAACGGCGATGCGAATCCAACGGGATACAAGCACGTGTATGCCGCGGAGATCCCGCAGATGGCGTCCGCGGTATACCTGATCGAGACCTACCGCACCGACCGACCCGCCGCGGGGCCGAGTGATTTCGACGGCGACCGCCACTTCTACGACGGCACGAGCGAATTCCCCGATTTCAACGGCCGCGTCAACACGTTGTTCCTCGACGGCCACGTCGTCGCCAACGCGTTCACCGAGGTGAACGACACCAATTTCGGGTCGCTGGCGAACAACGTCGTTCGCGGCCCCAAGGGGTATTGGGTCGGCCTGGAGGGCAAGATGGTCTGGGGCCCGTTCCCGGCCGATCTGCCGAACTGATCAACCGCGGTTTATCCGTCTCGGAAATCCAATGAAAGCAGAATCGGCCGCCGGCATGATCCCGGGTCTACTGCAGCGGATCGCCAGTCGTTTCGGTATCATACGCGCCTCCCTTATAATGGACGTGTCCCGCTGCTCCTGAGTCCCGCATCCAGTGGGGGGCTCCGGCGCTATTGACAACTGCGTTTTTTCTGATGCGTATCATTGATTGACCGGAATAGATTTCATCGCATATGGCGGATTGTGGTTATGGCTTATTCGCGCGTGACGGACCGGCACGGGTTTACGTTGATCGAGCTTCTGGTGGTGATCGCGATCATCGCGCTGCTCATCGGGATCCTGCTGCCGGTGTTGGGGGCCGTGCGTCGCACTGCGGCCGCCGCTGTCTGTTTGAGCAACATGCGGACACTTGGCCAAGCCACCGCGATGTATCTCAACGACTTTCGGTTCACGTATCCACGGTGCAACCTGGAGGCTGCCGGCGTATCGCTGAGCGAGTTTTCTGATGCGGATCTTCATTCGGCAATGTGGTTCAATTCGTTGGACCCTTATCTTGGTCAAATCGCACCGGATACGACAGCCGTCGCGGATCGTAATTATGAAGAATTTAAGCAGGATCCGGTTTGGAAATCTTTTTCGCAGTCAGAGAAGGAAGCCAATCGTACGATCAAGATGAATGATCACATCGGTGATCCTCAAGGCTCAACCGCGGATTCGTCTTTCACGCGTGAGCAGGACATGCCGCGCATTTCGGAAACCGTCATGTTTGTCGATGGTCGAGCGATCGACACGCCGCGCAACGACGGCAACCCGACGCCGGCGACCGCCGGCCGAGAATTCAGTGCTGAGGAGAACCGCGTCTACGCGCGTCATCCGAATGAAACCGCCAATGTCACGTTTGCCGACACCCATGCCCGCGCGGAGAAGCAGGAACTCCGTATGAACCTCACATATCCCACTTGGTTTACGCAGGGAGATTCTCGACAAAAACTACTCTGGGATTTCCTTAATCCTTGATTAGCAATTTTCCGAATCACCGGTTTCCTGCTTACCGCGCTGAGCCGAGGCCCATACAGGGCAATACAGCTTAAAACCGCACGAAAATCGCTTAAATGATCCCTGCGGGCCAGCCGCCTGCCGAGCATGCGGCAAGGGCTTGAAAGGGTTGATTGAACCTGTCGTATTAAAGCCGTTAAAAGAAATAACGGCGACTTGTGCGGAACATGCAAATAACTATATATTACTTGTCTTGTCGACCAGGCGCGGTCGGCATCCAGTGGAGTGTGTCGGTGGGAGTGTGAAATGGGAAATGCTCAGGCGGTGAACCGTCCCGGGTTCACGCTGATTGAGTTGCTGGTGGTCATTGTCATCATCATGCTTCTGACGGCGATCATGTTGCCGGCGTTGGGAGCTGCGCGGCGGGTGGCGGAGGCGGCGGTCTGTTTAAGCAACATGCGTCAACTCGGCATCGCGACGTACGGGTACGTCAACGATTACCGTTTTCACTTCCCGCAGCCGAATCACGACCCCGACCTCCCCGGGCGCGGCGCCAAGTCGGCGGGGAGGGTCCAGGCGGAGGCGGTCTGGTTCAACGCGCTGGATGATTACCTGCAACAGGAGCCGAAGGACTACGACGCGGCCGACCCCGCTGAGCGGAACTACGTGGGCATTAAACAAGACCCCAGCTGGCTGGACCTGCCGGAAGCACAGGCCGGCGTTGGCAATGATCGGACCGATGTCCGCACCATCAAGATGAGCCTGTTCTTCGGCGACAACGACACGAGCGACCGGGTTCCCGACTTCCCCGGCGGCTGGAAGTTCTTCCGCGACATCGAGCTGAAGCGGCCGGGGGAGACGGTGATGTACGTGGACGGCCGGGCCCACGACACGCCGGCGGTGAATTCGGGGGCCATCGACCATCAGCGCGCTGAGTATTTCGGGGCCGATGAACAGCTGGTCGGTTTGCGACACAACCGGGGGGCGAATGTCGCGTTCGCGGACGGCCACGCCCGGCTTCACCGCGACCAGGTGGCTCTCACGAATGGGCCTCATCAATTCGAAACCTGGTATTCCGGCACGCCGACCACGAACGGGCTCGGGGGCAGCGGGCCGCACGGGCTTTTCTGGCGGATCGGCCGCGAGCTCGGCAAGGGCGCGGAGCCTTCTCCCCCGAAGGACGACCCCAAGCCGCCGAAGCCGCCAAAACAACCGAAAGAGCCGAAAGAACCCAAAGAGCCAAAAGAACCGAAACAGCCGAAAGAGCCAAAGGCTTTCAAGCCGTTCAAATCATGACCCGGGTGTTTTGTTTTACAGGAACTGCCAGTCGCCGATGTACAGCGTCCAGCTCCAGAGGGCGGCGTTGGTGATGCCGTGGGACCAGACGATCGGGCCCAGGCCCAGCCGTTTGGACGCGGGCAGGGCGGCCCGGTTGGTCCAGCCCAGCAGCAGGCACCACACCACGCCGCAGGCGATGCACCCGAGGTAGTCGCGCGGCATGTGGTTGAGCATGAACACCAGCGTCGAGAACACCACCGCGAATGTGGTCAGGTGGCCCACCGCGGTTTCGTTCAACTGCTTGGAGAACATCGGCGGCTGGATGGCGGCCCATTGGCCGAGCCGGGTGTGCATGACCCACTCGCCGATAATGGGCATGTCGTGGGCGAACTGGACGAAGCCGATGGCGGTGGGCTTGGCGCGGTGGAAGGCGCGGAGGATCAGCGAGCGGGTGAACAGCTCCTCGAAGAGCGCCACGACGATCGACATGCCCAACAGGCGCAGGACCATCGTGGTCCAGAACAGCGCGGGGATATCGCGCATTTTCTGGAGGGTGGAGGGTTCGGCGAGGTGGGCGTTGGCGGGCAGCGGGCCGGACCATTCGCCGGTGAGGATGTTGGTGAGGTAGCCGAGATAGACCCAGGCGAACAGCAGGCCCAAGCCGGTGGGCACGGCCAGCCAGTGGAACCTGAGGTTGAGCTCGGGGGTGAGTTTGCGGTAGCGGATGAGCAGGGCGAGGACGAGCCCGCACTGGAGGGCGTAGCCGGCGGTGTAGGCGTAGAGCGAGTAGTCGGCCACGAAGCCGATCACCGCCAGCATGACGATGTAGACGGCGAAGGGGATGAGGCGGGGGCGCCAGGACGAGACGGCCATCCACGCGTCGAGACGGGCGAGGGCGGAGCGGGGGGGATGGGTGGGGGTGTCGTTCACATTCGGCCCGGTTGAGGAGAAAGAGGGGGTACGATAGTCGCGTGGTGAAGGACACGTCAACGCATCCGGCTGGTTGGGTTATCGACGATTTGCTGCGTGACTGTGAGGTGAGGCGGACACGTGGGAGCGGGCCGGGCGGGCAGCGGCGGAACAAGGTGGAGACGGCGGTGGTGGTGACCCATCGCCCCACGGGGCTGACGGGGCGGGCGAGCGAGCGGCGGGAGCCGGAGGCGAATCGGCGGTCGGCGATCTTCCGGCTGCGGGTGGAGTTGGCGTTATCGGTGCGTGGTCCGTGGACCGGCCCGAGCGAGCGGTGGCGGCGGCGCTGCCGGGGCGGGGCGGT
>JANQFR010000057.1 GCA_028277745.1 Phycisphaeraceae bacterium | reverse complement strand
TTGGTGGTGTCGTTGGCCATAGGCGGCAAAGGGTAACAAAAGCACAACGCCCGGGGTTGATGGCCCGGGCGTTGGGTGGGTAGAAACTTGATAATGCGGGTCAGGCGCTGACTTTGAACCGACTGACCAGCGAGCGCATCTGCTCGGCTTTCTCGGATAGGTCGGTGGCAGCGGCGGCGGCTTGACTGGCACCGTCGCCCGACTCGCGCGCGACCGAAGCGATCTGCTCGGCGCTCTTGCTGACCTGCTCGCTGGAGGCGGACTGCTGCTCGGCGGCGGCGGCGATCGACTGGACCATCGCCGACACGTCCCGGGCGCTGGACACGATCTTCTCGAGGTTCTCCCCGGCGACGGTCGCACGCTCGACACCGGACTTGACCTGCTCGGTGCCGCCCTCCATACGCTCGACGGCCTGGGTCGTGCCGGTCTGGATCGCGGTGATCGACCCGCCGATCTCCTCGGTCGCCTTGGTCGTCCGGTCGGCGAGCTTGCGGACCTCGTCGGCGACGACCGCGAAGCCCCGGCCGTGCTCGCCGGCGCGGGCCGCCTCGATCGCGGCGTTGAGCGCCAGCAGGTTGGTCTGGTCGGCGATGTCGTTGATGACCTCGATGATCTGACCGATCTGCTCGCCGCGTTTGCCCAGTTCTTCGACGCTGGAGGCCGAGGCGGTGACGGCTCCGCTGATGGCCTGCATGCCGTTGATCGTCTCGTCGACCACGCCGCCCCCGGCGGTGGCCAGCTCGCCCGACTGCACCGCGTTCTGGCTGGCGTCGGCGGACTTGCGGGCGACCTCGACCACGCTGGCCGACATCTCCTCCACGGCCGAGCTGATCTGGGTGACCTGCTGGCTCTGCTCGTTCATGCCGGCCGCGATCTCCTCGCTGCTTGCGGCGATCTGGGTGGCGGCGGCGGCGACCTCGTTGGACGTGCCGGCGACCTCCGCGATCACGTCATGGATCTTTTGCACGAATTGGTTGAACCACTTGCCGAGCTGGCCGATCTCGTCATCGCTCTTGACCTCGATCCGTTGGGTCAGGTCGCCCTCACCCTGGGCGATGTCCTTGATGCGTTCGATCAGGGCGTTGATCGGCTTGCCGAACATCATGCGGAGGATGAGGATGAACAGGGCGATCGCGGCGATCACCAGCGGCACGGTCCAGATCAGGCCGTTGGTGACGAAGCCGGCGACGCTGGCGTCTACGCTGTCGCGGGGCAGGATGAGGTGGTAGGTGCCGTGCACCTTGCCGACGCTCCAGTTCTCCATCGGATAACCGACGATGTCCTTGCCGTCGTTGGTGGGGCTGTTGGCCGGGTCGCCGTGACACATGAGGCAGTCGGCGGTCAGCTTGATGGCCCGCATGTAGTGGAGGGAGTTGGTCTGTTCATCCACGCGGTGGAGCGTCTCTTCGCCGCCGGACTCGACCTGGTTGGTGAGGTCGGTGAGCATCTGGTGCTCGAACGTGCCGACCGCGGGTTCGTTGGCCCGGTTGCGCGATTCGAACGAGGTGATGCGGAAGTCGATGCCTTCCCGCTCGGCGGCTTCGCCCGCGGCCATCCAGCCGGCGACGACCGGGATCGTTTTGAAGATCTTGGACTCGGTGACGGGTCGGCCCTCGGCTTTGACCTGCTCCAGGTCTTTCAGCAGCGTCTCGGTGTCGAACGCCTGGTCCGCGGCGACCGAGCCGACGTGGTTCTTGGCCTCGTCCGCCAGCGCTGAGAAGGCGGCCGCCTTTTCGATCATCGCCTCCTCCGCCGACTCGCGGTAGGCGCTGACGAAGACGACGTAGTTGATGGCGACGACCGCCACGAGCACAAAGAGCGTGATCGCAATGATGCGCGTCGCCAACCCCAATGACTGAATTTTCTTCATCATGACTCCAGCCCTTGAAAAGGATGTCTCCCGCCCGCCCGGGCGGAGTGGTGAATGTCGGCGGTCGACGTACGACGTGGCTCCTCCCCGAGAAACATCGTCGACAGGCCGGTTCCGTGTTCTCTGCTGCCATCGGGCCGTCGGGGCGGCGACTTGACCGTTGAACGAAAAACCGTCTTCTCGGACAGGCGGTCCACACCGGCCGACGCTGAACGTTTTGAATGTTTTCGCCGGCCGGCGTGCGTGCATGAAGGCGGTGGAGCTATAGTCCGGGGATGAGCGGACTCTGGCAGCGCATGAAAGACGAGCACCGCGCCGCCGCGGAGCCATTGGCGTCGCGCATGCGCCCGCAGACCCTCGATGAATTCGTCGGCCAGACCCATTTCCTCGGCGAAGGCAAACTGCTCCGACGCATGCTGGAGGCGGACCGCATCACGAGCGTGATTTTTTACGGCCCGCCGGGCACGGGGAAGACCACGCTCGCGGAGCTCATCGCCCGCCACACCCACCGCCGCTTCGAGCGCGCTAACGCCGCCGCGGTGGGCGTCAAGGATGTCCGCCTGGTGCTTGATGCCGCACGCCGCGAGTTGGAGAACGACGGCAAACGCACCATCTTCTTCCTCGACGAGATCCACCGCTTCAACCGCGCCCAGCAGGACGTGCTGCTGGGCGACGTGGAGCGCGGCATCGTCACGCTGATCGGCGCCACCACCGAGAACCCGTTCTTCACGGTCAATTCAGCGCTCGTCAGCCGGTCGCAGGTGTTCCAGTTTCAGCCGCTCGACGAGGCGGATATCGCCACGGTCGTGCGGCAGGCGGTCCGCGACCCGCGGGGGCTGGGCGACTTGGCGGTCACCGTCGACGACGACGCCATCGCTCACTGGGCCGTGGCGTCGGACGGCGATGCGCGGCGGGCTCTGACCGCATTGGAGATCGCGGTGATGTCCAGCGCCAAGCCGCAGGCGACGGCGATCCACATCGACCTCGAGACCGCGGAGCAGTCGATCCAGCAGAAGGCCCTGGTCTACGACGCGACCGGCGACGAGCACTACGACATCATCAGCGCGTTTATCAAGTCGATGCGCGGCAGCGACCCGGACGCGGCGGTGTACTGGCTCGCCCGGATGCTGACAGCGGGCGAGGACCCGCTGTTCATCGCCCGCCGGATCGCGATTCTCGCAAGCGAGGACGTCGGCAACGCCGACCCCCGCGCGATCCAGGTCGCGGCCGCGACGTATGACATCGTCCACCGTATCGGCATGCCCGAAGCGCGGATCACGCTCGCTCAGGCCGCGATCTACATGGCCGCCGCCCCCAAGTCCAACGCCAGCTACGCCGCCATCAACGCCGCGATGGACGACGTCAAGCACCAACGCACGGTCCCCGTGCCCAAGCACCTCATGTCCGCCACCCGGACCGAGAAGAAACGCATGGGCCACGGCAAGGGCTACCAGTACGCCCATGCATCGGAGACCGGTTTCGTGGATCAGGATTACCTCGGGGTCGACAAGACGTACTACGTGCCGACCGACCGGGGTTATGAGCAGCGGATCGCCCAGTACCTCGAATGGGTCGCGGGCCAGCGCGACATCCCCGCCCAGCCCCCAGGACGCGTTTAAAGGGGTTTTCTGGCGTTTTCGGGGCCGTCTCGCCGAAGGAATGTATACGGTTGGTTCGCTAACATAATGGTCCGTAAGGCCGATCGCGGCGTCCGTGCAGAGGCGCGGCCCGCCCGGGTCGGCGGGAGACTCTCGATATGGTCCTTCACTCTCAGGCCCCACGCCCGGGCGCGTCCCGCAAGTACATGGTTTCGTCGCGCCGGCGTTCGCGCCGATGGCCCTGGCTGGTGCTGTTGATCATCGGGTGCGGCATCGCCGGCGCTTACATCTGGCTTGGAGAGGACGCGGCCTCGCCCAACCTCGCCGGCGCCAGCGGCGGCGCCGCCTCGGCCACGCCCGCGCAGGACCCGCCTCCGAAGCCCGAGCCCGACCCCGGCGAGGTTGGGCGGGGCCGCGTCCTCTCCAAGCCAGATGTAAGGGCCGGCGATGCCGCACCCGATGGTCAACAGCACCAGCCAGGGCCATCGGCGCGGACGCCGGCGCGGCGAAACCAT
>JANQFR010000063.1 GCA_028277745.1 Phycisphaeraceae bacterium | reverse complement strand
GCATCGACATCGTCGTGGTGGATCGCCGCAACCATCTTGCAGGCCAGCATCAGCCGAGGCCACGACGGCACGCCGTAGCCACGTGCGATCACGAGCTGGGCGTCGCTGAGCTTCGCCTCGGTCGGCGGCACCGAACGTGGGTGGAGCTCCGTGAACTCGGACACCGGCTCGGGTTCGCCACGCTGCAATGAACGCAGCAGGTCCTTCGCCCGGTGTTTGAGCTGATCGAGGTTGGGGGGATGGGGTAAGTTGCGTTTGGCCATACGAGGCCTCCTTTCGGGTGCTGCCCAGCGTCCGCATGCTCGGGCTGAAAGAAGGCTCGTCAGAACCGTTGATCAGATTTTGAGATCAGGTGGACTCGGTCCTTCCCGCGGACTGGCGGCGTCCTGTACGCGTGATCCACGATACGCCGGCGCCCCTCGATCCGCAAGCTTTTCCCGGCGCCGTGTTGCATTCTCTATACTCGACTCGGATCCAAAATCCGCGTCCTGGCCCGCGGTAAAAGCGCTCTCACCGGTTTTTTTGCATCAGGAATCGTCGTCATGGACCCCAACATCAGACCGCTGACCCCCGACGTGCTCAAACGGATGCGCGCGGTCCAGCCCGGCCTCCCCCGCGCGACGTTCGAGGCCGACGGCGGCTGGCGGCGCAGCTACCGGGTCTGGCAATCCGTGGGGAAACGCCGCGAAGACAACGCCCAGTCACGCACCATCGGCAGCCTCACCCTCTCCCGCTCGCCCGTCGCCGACGACGGCTTTGCGCTCCGCGTCCGGCAGCAGGTGTTGATGATCGAAAACCCCACCATCCGTTACGGCGGGGTCCACGAGATCAACGCCGAGATCGACTGCGCCAACGACGCGCTGGCCACCCCCAGACGCTGGCGCGTGGAGCATCGTTTCCATCGTCATCAGAAGCTGCTCGAAAACCTGCCGCTCGTTTATGAAGGCCGCGCCGACGACGGCCGGGTGCGCCAAACCATCAACGGCCGCGAACGGGTCGAGCCGATCACGGGTCCCTGGACCGCTGGCTGGTGCCTCTTTGCCGCACTGCCCCGCATGTTGGAAGCCGGCGACATGGAGCACCGGTTCACCCAGTTCGATCGGTTCCGCACCCCGCGTCCGGACCAGCACCTGTTCCCCCGGCACGAAGCCGACTTCACCTCCGAGTTTTACGGCCCCATGCGGTGCGTCGCGCAGATCGGGTCGGGCGGTCTGCCGATCGATTACTGGCTGGATGACTCGGGACAGATGCCTTTCGTCACCAACCTGCACATGGCTTTTATCGCCGACGACGAAGCTGAGGAAAAGATCGACCGCATCCTCCGTGACAACATCCTCATGCAGTTTGAAGCCCAGGAGGTCGCGTGATGCCTGAAGCGACGCCCAACATCCTGTTTCTTTCCACCGACCAGCACCATTTCCAGGCCCTTTCCTCGGCGGGCAACCCCCACGTCCGCACACCTCACATGGATCGATTGCTCGGCCGCGGCGCAGCGTTCTCGAAGGCTTACAGCCCGAACCCGATCTGCGGCCCCTGCCGCGCCTCCTGGTTCACCGGCGTGATGGCCAGCGAGCACGGCGACATAGACAACCGCAAGGTCGACCCCCGCCCCGACCTGCCGACCCTCGGCGAATGGCTCGGCGAGCACAGCGGCTACCGGCGCATCTTTGCCGGCAAGTGGCACGCGGGCGACCACCCGTTCCGCTACAGCATCCGCGGATTCGACGTGATCCTCAGCGGCATCAACCGCAACGCCATGCTCGGCGACCCGTCGATCGCCGCCGTCAGCGAGGCCTTCATCCGCAATCAGACCGGCCAGGCCGGACCGTGGCTGCTGGTGACCTGCCTCCAACAACCTCATGACATCTGCGAGTCCATCCGCATGGACAGCCAGCCGATGCCCTGCCTGCCCTACGGGCTGGCCGAGTCCGACCTCCCCCCCTTGCCCGACAATTTCGACTACGCTCACCCGCCCTCCGCCGCGATCCCCGAGCCGAAGAACCCCGAGTGGACCGAGCTGAACTGGCGCTACTACCTCTGGAGCTACTACCGCCACGTCGAGATGTGCGACGCGCAGGTCGGATCGATCCTTAGCGCCCTGGAGGAAACGGGCCAGCTCGAAACCACGCTGATCGTCTTTACGTCTGATCACGGCGAGGCCTTGGGCTCCCGCCGTCACGTTCAGAAGAACAATGTTTTCGATGAGAGCGTCCGCGTCCCCTTTGCAGTCTGCTGGCCGGGCCGAGTTCCCGTGGTTGACGACGAGGACACGCTGGTCAGCGGGCTCGACATCGCACCGACCATCTGCGACTACGCCGGCGCGCCGGTTCCTGCGTGGTATCGCGGGATCAGCCTCAAGCCCTACCTGGACAGCTTGGAAGCCGGCCAGCCGCAGTCCCCCGATCGGTCGTGGATCGTAGCCGAGACGGGCGCCAACACCGGACGCATGGTCCGCAGCGCCGATCACAAATACATCTGCTATTCGGACGGCAGCGAGTTGCTGTTCGACATGCGGGACGACCCGCTCGAGATGCACGACCTCTGCGGCGAGCCGGAACACGCGGGCCTCTTGAACCAGCACCGCGGGTGGCTGCGGCAATGGGAAGCCAGCCTCGACCGCTACCCCGGCGTCGAGCCGTTCCCCTGCCGGTGACGGATACGGGCGGCAAGGGTCAGTCGATGGTTTCGCCGCGCAGCAGCGCGATGAGCTTGCCGCTGCGGTTGGCCTGCTCGGCGACCTCCCGGGGCGACAAGCCCGTTTCAGGGTTCTTCAAGCCCGGGTCCGCGCCGAGTTCAAGCAGCAGCGGGACCATGCGCCATCGGCCGTGCTTGGCTTCGTGGTACAGCGCGGTCTGGCCGTGCTCAGGGAGGTGGTCTACATCGGCGCCGTGGTCGACGGCGAACCGGACCGCCTCGGGGTGTCGGCCGAAGACGGCCCAGCGCACGTACCCGTCGCCTTCCGTGGCGGCCATGTCCCAGCCCCGTTCGATCAGCCACGCCGCCGCGGCGAGACGGCCGTAACGCAACGCCGCGTGCATCGGGGTGTGTCCGTGGCGCTCGGCCGCGCTCAGCGCGGCGGGGTCCTCCCGGGCAAGCCGCTCAAGCACGTCGACCCGGCCCCACATCGCCGCGAGGTGCGGCGTCCACGGGATGCCGTAAAGCTCCAGCGCATCGACCAGTTCGTACGCATCCCATGTCGCCCACGTGCCGAAGAGGCAGTTGCCGTGCTTGTCCTGTTGAAACACCTGCTCGCGCACCTCGGCGTGCTCGAGTTGCCGCTTGACGCGGTCGACGTGACCGTCACGCACGTTGCGCAGCAGGTCGGTCCATTCACGCAGCACCTTGACCGTGGCCTGGTCGTGGTGGCCGCGGGCGACGCTCATGGCGGTGTGGCCGGCGCGGTCCCGGAGATGCGGGTCGGCGCCAAGCTCCAACAGGAGACGCAGGCCGTCGGCGTCGTCGAGCATCGCGGCGAAGACGAGCGGCGGGATGCCGGGGTCGTGATCGAGCAACGCTGGGTCAGACTCGACCAGCTTGCGTACGGCGTCATGGTCATGGGTGAGAACCGCGGACAGCATGTCGGGTTTCGCGCCGCGGTCACGGAGCAGTTGGGCGGTCGGTCTGTCGAAGTGCAGCGCCGCGGTGAAGATCGCGATCTGGCCGCCGCGGCTGGGCGCATCGATGTCGGCGCCACGGTCAAGCAGCAGCTCAACGGCATCGGCCCGACCGTTGTGGGCGGCGTGATAGAGCGGCGTGCAGTCGGCGCGATCCTTGTGATGAACGCGCTGCGGATCGTCGTCGAGCAATCGGGTCAGCACCTCGACCCGACCGAGCGCCGCGGCGGTGAACACATCCAGCCTGGCGCCACGCCGCAACAGCAGGTCTATCACGTCTTCCGCCGCTTCGGGCTTGTGCGGCCCGGCGTGGGCGGCCCGCTGGATCGGCGGCTCGCCGTGGGCGTCAAGCGCCTCCGCGTCCGCCCCCGCGTCGAGCAGCAGCTCCGCCATCTCGGCGTCGCCAAGCTCGGCCGCCCAGTGCAACGCCGTGGCGCCGTCCACGCCCCGCGCATCGACGTCCGACGACGCCAGCAACCCGCGGAGACGACCGGCGTCGCGCAGCATCACCGCCTCCCGGAGCCCGATCGTCACGCCGCGCTCGACCAGCAGCCGGACCATCGGCTCATGGCCGCGGCTTCGGCGGTTGAACCCCCACGCCACGGCGTGGGTCAGCGGCGAACCGCCCTCGCGGTCAACGCGGTTCACCAGTTCGCCGTCCCGGTCGAGCAGCTCGGCCGCCCGGTCGACGTCGTTGGCCTGAACAGCCTCGATCAATGAGTCGATCGTCGACACGGCAAGGTCGACCGCGGCCCCGCCGGCCGCCTCGACGAGCAGCCGCTTCAACTCGGTGGTGTCCCGCGCAAGGAAATGGCCGTCCATCTCGCGGACAAGCTGATGCGGCACGACACGTTGGGACATATCGGTGGTGTGTTTCTCACGATCAGCCAGCGCTGTAGCGTCGGCGCCACGCTGCAGCAACAGCTTCGACGCGCCCAACGCCCCGCCCCACGCGGCGAAGTGCAGGGGGGTCCAACTGCAATCGCCCAGGCGTTCATTGACCCGCGTCGGCGCCGCATCAAGCAGCGGGGCCAGTTGATCGACCAGGTCCAACCCCGCCGCGGCGTGCAGGTCGACCGCGCAACCCGCGTGAATCAGAAACTCGGTGATCGCCCGGTCGGGCCCGGGTCCGTAGTACCAGATCTGGCTGTAGAGCGCGTTGAATCCGTTCGCGTCGCGTTCATTCACGTCGGCGCCGTGATCGATCAGGTATTGCAGGATGTGGAGTTTGCCCCTGGTGCGCGAACCGTACGCGGCGCCGGCGAGGATGTTCGGCTCCAGCGCGGCGCCGTGCTCGATCAGCAGCTTCACCATCCGGGGCCGGTTGCGGTACACCGCGCGGCCCAGCGGCGATTCTTTAGGGTGATTGAGGTCGGCGCCGGCGGCGATCAGGAGGCGGGCCGGCCCGAGGAATCCGTTCTGAGCCGCGTAGAACAGCGGCTGTCTGGCGTCGGGATCGGCGCCGGCGTCGAGCAGCAGTTGGACGCAGCGGCTGTGCCCTTCATGGGCCGCGAGATCGAGCGGCGTGCGGCCGCGCCCGTCCCGGGCGTGAACCGCCGACGCATCTCGTGCAATCATCGCCCGCAGCGCATCGGCCTGATCGAACGCCGCGGCGAGGTGCGGAGTCAGGCGCGACGCGTGCTCACGCAGGAACCGCGTCACCCCATCACCGTGATACCGACCCAGCCAGTACGCCAGCGGATCTCCCCGGCTGTTGTCCCCGTCGAACACCTCAACCAGCCGGCCCACGTCGCCCGCCTCCAACGCGGGGCCGAGCGCCAACAGGTCGGCTTCCTTCAGGGGCCAGAGGTCCGGCCCCGACCGTTCGCCGGTTTCATAGCCCTGCGATGAATCCTCGCGATCGCCGGACGACGGCTTGAGGCTCTCGAAGTGCATCACCAGCTTCGGCCAGCTCGCAAAGCCGTGCGACCGGGCGAGTTGATGCTGCGCGTCGGCCAGCTTCAAGCCGGGCGACGCCTTGGCCAGACGCTTGGCCTGCTTGCGGAGATGCTCCAGGTTGGCTTCGGGCGGCAGCGCGGGGGGCTGCCCGTCTGAGGGGTGGGTCACGGCGGACCTCCTTTCGTGGATCGCCCGACGTCCGCCGCTTCAGGCTGAAAAGAGGTTCGCTGAAGTTGTGCCGCAAACAGGTGGGTTGAACCCTTTCCGCGGACAGGGTGCGTCCTGCAACGCACCTTTACTCTAGCAAAAAGCCCACCCATGGCAATGGGTGGGCTTCGTGCATGTGTGAGAAGCCGGACCTGAGCGGAGCGAAGGTCCGGATCAAGTCGGCGAAATCCATCCGGACCTTCGCTACGCTCAGGTCCGGCTTGGTCACCTACGTTTTTAGTCCGCCGCTCCACGGGCGCGCAGCAAGGCTTCGACCGCCGATTGTTTGTACTGCTTCGCGTAAGACAGCGGGCTGTGGCCGTGGTCGTCGTGATGGTTGACGTCGTAGCCGAGGTCGAGGATGCGTCGGACCGCCTCGACCTCACCGCGCTCGATGCAGTCGGCGAACCAGACATAGCCCTCCCAGCCGTTGGACAGACGGATGTCGACGCCGTGATCGAGCAGGTGTTGAAGCAACGCCTCGTTGCCCGAACGGAACGCGTGAGGAAAGACGTGCTGTTCGCAGTGATCCTTGGCGTTCACGTCAACGCCCTTGGCGAGATAGTGCTTCACGCGATCGAGGTCGCCGCGCTCGGCGGCGAAGAGGTAATTGGTGATATCGTCGCTGATGACGCCGCGTTGCTCGAGGAGGCCGGCGACTTCGTCATGCCGGTGATAGAGCGCGTGGGTCAGCGCGTTAAAGGAGGTCGCGTGGTGTTCCGCGGCCGGGTCGGCGCCGGCGTCGAGCAGCGTGCGGACCATCCGGGCGTCGCCCCGATCGGCGGCGGCCAGCAGCGGCGGCAGCATGGGGCCGTGCCCCGCTTCGTTGGCCGTCGCGAGGGTCGGGTCGGCCCGCAGCAGCTCCGCGGCCCGGCCGTGAGCGCCGGCCCGGATGGCTTCGATGAGCGTTTGCTGGCTCGCGCGGTGCTCGGTCAGCAGGCGCTCGATCTCGGTGTCGCCGCGCTGCTGCGCGGTCCACAGGCCGTCCCAACCCCACACGCGGTCGAGGGCGCCGCGCCGCAGCAGAAAGCGGACGCAGTCGGCATGTCCGTTCTCGATCGCGGCTTTCAACGGCGGGGCGAAACTCCCGTAGCCCTCGTCCAGGTCGTAGATATGCTTGAGATCGGCGCCGGCTTTCAACTGTTTCTTGACCTCGGCCAGGTCGCCGCGGCCGGCGGCGTCGATCAGGCGGTGCGTCGCCGAGGCGCCGTGCTCCGCCCCGACCGACTCGACATGACGCTTGAGCGTCGGCCAGCTCGCAAAGCCGTACCGGCGCGCCAACGCGAGCTGGGCGCGGGCGAGGGTGTCGGCCTCACCCGATTTCACCATCGCCTTGGCGCGGTCCTTGAGATACCGCAGGTTCGGGCGCGCGGGAAGCTGAGAAACCGAACGATCGTGATCCGCAGGGGTGGTCATGATGACCTCCTTTCGTGACGGCCGGGCGCCCGCGCAACACGGCCAAAAGGAGCATCATCAAAATAGACTTCAGACAGATGGGCTTGCAGCCCTTCCCGCGGGCGGGCGGCGTCCTGAACGCACAGAGGTATTGTGCAGCCTCCGCGCCTTCTCGTCAATCGTGGCTTTCCCGCTACACTTCCCGCATGAGCACCGCCCTCCGCATCGGCCACTCGCCCGACCCTGACGACGCGTTCATGTGGTACCCCCTCGCGAACTTCACCGCGCCCGATGGGACCCGGCTGACGCCGAAGATCGACACCCGCGGGTATGAATTCACCCACGTGCTCGAAGACATCCAGTCGCTGAACGTACGCAGCGAGCGGGGCGAATTGGAAATCACCGCGATCTCGATCCATCAGTACCCGTATGTCGCGGACCGGTATGCGCTGACGTCGTGCGGGAGCTCGATGGGCGACGGGTACGGACCGATGATTGTGAGCAGGCAGGGCGGCTTAAGCCGCCCTGCTGAACTGCGCGGGCGCAAACTCGCCATCCCCGGCGAGCGGACCAGCGCGTGGCTGACCACCCAGATCATGCTCGCCGAGCACGGCATGACCAAGGACGACATCGACTGGTCGTTCGTGATGTTCGACGACATCATCCCGCGCGTCGCGTCGGGCGAGTTCGACGCAGGGCTGATCATCCACGAAGGGCAGATCACGTACCAGAACCAATCGCTGGGCCTGGTGATCGACCTGGGCCGGTGGTGGACCGACTCGCGGGGCGTGCCGCTGCCGCTGGGCGGCAACTGCATCCGGCGCGACCTGGTCGACGCCGGCGAGGGCGGCGCGATCTGCCGGGTCCTGCTCGACTCGATCCAATACGCCCTGGCTCACCGTGACGAAGCGGTGGCGTTCGCGCTGAACTACGCGCGCGACATGGGCGGCGAACTGGCGGACCGGTTCGTGGGGATGTACGTGAACGACTGGACGCTGGACTACGGCCCGAAGGGGCGCGAGGCGGTCAACCGGCTCCTGAAGGAGGGGGCGGACGCGGGGCTGGTCCCGGCGGTGGGCGGCGTGGACTTCGTGACGCCCGGCTAAGGCGCGGACCGATCGGCCTTCTTGATCAGCGCAGCGCAAACGATGCTCACGACACACAGCGCGGCGCACGACCACATGCCGGCGCTGAGGCCCGCATCAAAAGCATCTTGCACAATCCGGTCGATGCGGTCGGCCGCGGCGGGGACGAGCGTCTTGAGCTTCGCGGCCGCGGCGTCGGACCCGGAGAGCAGGCCGCGGACCTCCGACAGCTTCCCCCGGCCGAGGCCCGACTCGGTCAAGAGGACGCGGCTCTCAACGGCCTTGAAAATCACCGCGGTGACGGCGACGCCCAACGCGTTGCCGACGTGACGGACCATCATCAAAACGCCGGTCGCGGCGCCCGCCTTGTTGACCGGCAGCGTGAGCATGGCCGCCGTGGTCGACGCGCTGAAACTGATCGCCATCGCCACGCCGGTCAGAAACATCCCCGCCCCGACCCACACCAGCCCGGTCCCCTCACCGATCAGCGCCAGCCAGCCGCAGGCGACGGCGTACAGCGACATGGACACGACCAACGGGAGGCGGGCGCCCAGGGCGTCGGTGATCCTGCCGCTGATAAAGGATAACGCCACGAAAGGCAGCGCCGCCGACAGGTACATCAGCCCGGTCTGGAACGGGTCGAGCCCCTGGATGTGCTGGAGGTAGAGCGTCATGAAAAAGAGAACCACCGCCAGGCTGTAGTTGCCGATCGTGCCGACGGCGGTGGCGGCGACATAGTTGCGGTTGAGGAAGAGGCGAAACTCCATCAGCGGCTCGGGGACGAACCGTTCAATCACCACAAACACCACGCCCAGCAGGACGCACCCGGCGAGCGACCCGATCACCCAGGGGCTGGCCCAACCCAGGTCCACGCTCTGCTGGATGCCGAACACCAACGCGCTCGCCGCAGCGATGATCACAAAGAAACCGGGCCAGTCGATCCGCCGGCTCGCCTCCTCATCACGGGACTCGGGCACGGCCAGGAGGATGAGCGCGGTGCTCAGCACGCCGACGGGCACATTGAGCCAGAAGAAATATTCCCAGCCCAGGGTCGCGGTGATGACGCCGGCGACAACAGGGCCGGCCGCGCCGCCGACCAGGCCGATCGACACCCACAGCCCGATCCCGGCCCCGCGCTGCTCGGGCGGGAAGGCGTTGGTGACGATGGCGAGCGAGTTGGCGAAGATCAGCGACCCGCCGGCGCCCTGGATCGCCCGCGCCAGGATCAGCACGTAAACGTTCGGCGACAGCGCGGCGAGGGCGGAGGCCATCGTGAACGTGATCACGCCGATAAGCAGGACCTTGCGCCGCCCGACGATGTCGCCCAGCCGGCCGACGGCGATCAACGGGGCGCCGAAGAGCAGGATGAACGCGTTAATCAGCCAACCGAGCATGGCGGTGGTCGTGTTGAAGTCGCGGCCGATCACCGGCAGCGCCACGGCGATGCCCCAGAAGTCCACATTGAGGATCAGCAGCGACAACCCCGAAGCGATCACGACCCACCAGCGCCGGTTCCGTTCGGTGATCAGGTGTTGCATGGAATCGTGTCCGAAGCCGTCGAAGGAACGACCGCAAGCCCCCTGCACGCGCTGAAGGGCCGGGTCTCGACCGCCAGTGTCGAAAACCGAATAGATGCAGGCGCAGCCTCAACAAAAAACGCGGCCCCGACCCGCCCACCGGTATACTAACCGTTCTCTGCAAGGCAAAAAAAGGAACCGCGGCATGGCGATGGCGATTTTCGGGGCATCGGACGGTCAATGGGCGCAAGTCACCGTGCCGGTCTTTATCACCCTGCTGCTGTTGGCGGGGCTGCTCAAGTGCGCGAAGATCGCCCGCCGGGAGACCACCAGCGCCGTGTGCGTCGCCTCCCTGGGCTTGGCGCTGTTCGCCTGGATGGTCGGGGTCTGGATCACCCCGGCCCGTTCACTGATCGCCGATGAGCGGCTGGGGCTGCTGGTCGCCCTGCTGGCGGCGCTCGTGTTTGTCGTCGTGGTGTTGGGCGCGTTCGTGACGGGGATCGTCGGGTTGATCCTCTACAGCAATCGGGCGGAGTACCTGAACCAGGGCCGCAAGCAGGCCGGGTGGGGCATCGCCCTGAGCACCGTCATGCTGGGGCTGTTCGGCGTGGGGGTGGCGTACGGGGTGGCGCGAGCCATCGAAAACCGCCACAACGTGCCGCAGCATCTCCGTGCTCAATCCGCGCCGTCGGCCGGACAGCCCTACCGATTCGAGGCGGAAAACTTTGAGCTGGACAACCCCGGCCCCGCCTGGGTCTCGCTGGACCCGGCGCGGGCCAACGACGACGCCGCCGTCGTGTTGATGCGGGCCCGGCCGCAGCAGCTTTTCATGGTGATCGCGGAAGAGTTCGGGTTTGAGCACGAATACACCAGCGAAGACCTCGTGGCCGTCGCCCAGGCCAACCAGACCAGCGTCGCGCCGCGCGCGACCTTCACCGACCACGAACCGATGACGCTCAACGGCGTGCCCGGGCTCCGCTTCGGCGCCGTCACGCCGCGCCAGAAAAAAACGCACGCCTATGAGTACTGGGTGGCTTCGCACAACGGTTACCTGTTCCAGGTCATCTTCTGGATGGAGGGCGACAACGCCGGCGAAGCGAGACAGGCGGCCGAGGAAGTCCGCCGCGGCTTCCGGCTGATCGACCCCGCCCGGGTCGTGCACGCCGAGGGATTCGAACCCCTCGGCCTGATCGAGGAACCCGCGCTGGGATACGCCTGGGACCTCGCCGACACGCCCTGGGTCGGCTGGCCCGACCTGTCGGAAGACTTCCCCGAGGCCCGGACCGGCGCACAACTGGGGGAGCAGGCGTGTGCGGCGGTCGTGTCGATCCCGTTGAACGGATTGTCCCCGCCGATCAACGACCTGGCGCTGCTGCTGCTGGAGCGGATGGATTTTGAGCCTCATGAAACCACGCTGGCGCAAGCCACGCCCCTGACCCAGGGAGCGGGCAACGGCTTGCGGTTCACCGCGGAGCGCCGCTTCAGCGGCGACAAGCCTTATGAATACGTCATGCGCGTGCTCCAGACGCCGGGGGCGGCGTACCTCATGGTCGGTTGGACCTTCGCCGATCAGGACCGTCTCCCCGCCGTGGAAGACGCCCTGCGGCGGGTCCAGATCAACGGGCGGGTGAGCGAAGACGCGGTCGCGACGCTGAACGACCTGCAACAGGCCCAGCGGGCCGACATGCTCAACGACCTGGGCATCTTCGCCTATAACGACCGGCGCTACGAGGCCGCGGCGGCGCTGTTCGCCGAAGCCTGCCGCAGCGGCGAGGACCCGGTGTTCCTCATTAACTGGGCGCTGACGCTCGAGGATGACCTCAACCGGCCCGCCGACGCGATGGCGGCCTTGGATGAACACGGCCCACGGTTCCCCGATCACTTCGAAGTCAACACGCTTCGCGCGAAGGTGCTTGCGTCCACCGGCCAGACCGACGCCGCGCTCGACACGTACGCCCAAGCCTTCGCCGACGGGCATGACGACACCGACGACCTCGAAGCCTACCTCGACCTGTTGATCGAGGCCGGCCGGGCCGACGAAGCGATGGAACTCGCCCAGGCGTTCGAGAAAAAACACCCGTCCGAGTCGGCGTCGCTGGCGCGGGTCCGGGTGCTGCGGGGCCAGGAGGCCTACGCCGAGGCCGCCGAGGCGTTGCGGGCGATGCAGCAGGATCGGCCGTTCAGCGCCTCGATCCACTACGAGTTGGCGGAGGTGTATCTGTGGGATGACGAGTACGGCCGCTGCGCCGACGCGGCCCGCCGGCTGATCGCCGCGGGCTACGACTCGGCCTACGCGAATTACCTGTTGGGACGCGGGCTGCTGGGCGTCGGCCGGCACCCCGAGGCGAAGGCCGCGTTCGAGAAGGCCGTCAACCAGGACCCCACCGACGAGGTCTACCGCGACTACCTCGATTACGTCGCCGGCGAGCTGGGCCAGGGCGACAACCGCCTGATCAAAGAACCGATCGAGCCGGTCCCCGTTCCCGACCTGGTCATGCAACGGGTCAACGCCGTCGAAGCCCGGCCCTGGACGGCCCCCGAGGGGTACGGCGCGGCCGTGCTCCGACGGATCGACGCCATCGACTACGCGCCCGACAAGCCGTTCAAACACACGCGGTACCGACGGATCGCGATCCACGACCAACGCGCGGTCGACCGCTACACCACGCTCGAGTTCGATTTCGACCCGCTCAGCGATCGGGTGTACGTCAACCATGCCCGCGTCCTCGACGCCCAAGGCAAGGTCGTCGGCGAGGCGGGCCTCGACGCGATGTACGTCACCGACGACGGCGACGACGGCATGGCGACGCAGGACAAGACCCTCCACGTGCCCGTGCCCGGACTGGCGCCGGGCACGGTGCTGGAATTCGCCTGGACCGTCGAGGGCCTGGGCGACGAGGGCGCGATGCCGCTGACGGAATGGCTGTTCTCGACGTCAACGCCCACCCGCGCCGCGGCAATCGCGGTGACCGGCGACGTGGACCGACTGGCCGCCATCCCGCTCGGCGATGTGGAGCCGCTGACCGATCCGGACGCCCCCGACGTACGCGCCTGGATGATGGTCGAACCCCCGACCTACCGCTGGGAGCCGCTGAGGCCGGCGCTGCGCGACTACCTGCCGACCGTGATCCTCGGCGACGCCCGGGCCGACTGGGCGGAGCTGGGCCGGTCGTACCTCGACGACATCGCCGAACCACTGAACGATGAGGACGACGACGCCACCGCGGCCATCGCGGCGCGGGTCACCGCCGAGCTGAACTCGGACGACGACAAGGTGCGCGCCCTGGCGGAGTATGTCCGCGACACGCTGACCTACAAGGCGATCGAGTTCGGCCGACGCGCGTGGACGCCTAACCCCGCGGCGAAAACCCTCGCCCTCAAATACGGCGACTGCAAAGACCACGCCCTGCTGCTGCACCGCCTGCTCGACGAGGCGGGCGTGGATTCCGCGTTGGCGCTGATCGACACCGGCCAGGCGGTCGTCGAATCCCTGCCGTCCATGGACCAGTTCGACCACATGATCGTCTACGTGCCCGGCGGCCACGGCGGCGCGGGGACGTTCATCGACACCACCGACAAGGCCAGCCCGGCCGTGCTGCCCACCCCCCTCGGGCTGGGCGACAAGTGGGCGCTGGTGCTCGACGCTTCGCCCCGCCTGGTCAAGACGCCGCCTTACGCCGACGACCAGACCCTCACCATCACCCGCGACATCGCCCTGCTCCCCGACGGCTCGGCCGACGTGACCGACCGCATTGCGTTCGTCGGCCGGTTCGCCTACGACTGGCGCGGCTGGCTGCGCAACCGCGACGCCGACCGACGCCGCGACGCCGTCGCCGACCAGCTCCAGCCCTACGGCGTCAGCCGGCTCACCGGCTTCGGGCTCGAAGGGCTCGACGACCCCGACCAGCCCCTGGTCATCGAGACCCGCTACCGCCTGCCCGATGCGCTGCACGCCGAGGGCGACCGCCTCACCGGCCGGCTGCCCAGCCCGTGGGCGCTGTACTACATCGACACCGCGCCCGTCGACGACCGCCGCGCGCCCTTCAAGCTCACCCGCACCTGGACCCTGACCGCCGACTGGACCATCACCCCGCCGCCGGGCATGCAGCTCGTCGGCTTCGACCGCCGCGCCGCACGCGGCGAGACGCCGTTCAACACCTGGTCCGCCGAGCCGGGCGGGCCGCCGACCGCGCCGCGCCTCGAGTACGGCTTCACCCGCCGCGCCGGCCGGTTCCCCGCCGACCAGTACCCCGCCTTCGAAGCCGCCATGGCCGACGCGATCGCCCCGCTCCGCGCTCCGCTGACGGTCGAGCTGATCCGTTGATAAGGTGGATCGTCCGGCATCCCGACGCGATCCGCGATTCACAGGGGGTTTTCGACGCCGATTTTTCCCGGTGGTTCAGGCGGGCGTCGGAGATGAAACCCGGTTAATCATGCGGAATGACTGACGGCTCGAGCCGGGCCCATCCAAAAATTTGAAGATGGCTCTTTACGTGACTAATTAGTCACGTTACTGTATGGGTACATACCATCCTCCCAAGGAGCACCCCCATGACCACCCTCACCGACAACCTTTCCTTGCTCATCGAGCAGGACCTCACGATCGACGCCCCGCTCGAGACCGCCTTCGCCTCCCTGCTCGACCAGCTTGGCCCGCGCAACGAAACGCCCGACGGCCGGTCGATGGCCATGGTGCTCGAGCCCCGGCCCGGCGGGCGGTGGTTCCGCGACCTCGGCGACGACCGGGGCCACCTCTGGGGGCACGTGCAGGTGATCAAGCCGCCCACGCTGCTGGAGATCACCGGCCCGCTGTTCATGTCCTACGCCGCCATCTCTCACGTCCAGTTCAGGCTGACCCGCGTGGACAACCAGACCCTCCTGGCCCTGCGGCACCAGGCCCTGGGCTTGATCGAGGAGGAGCATCGTCAAGGCCTGTCGGTCGGCTGGGCGCACTACCTCGAAGAAGTGCGCCGCCATGCAGAACCCCGATGAATCGTCGATGATTCAAGAGATCACCCGTCAGAGATAAGCCTTTTGGACCAAGAACTCGACAAGGTGTGGAAAGCGCTGGCCGACCCGACCCGCCGCGAGATCCTCGACCTGCTGCGCAAAGGGCCCCGGCGGACCACCCAGATCGTCGAGGCCTTCCCGCAGCTGTCGCGGTTCGGTGTGATGAAGCACCTGGACGTGCTCAAGCAGTGCCGGCTGATCATCACCCGCAGCGAGGGACGCAGCCGCTACCACTCCCTCAACGTCGTCCCGATCCAGCAGGTCTATGAACGGTGGGTGCGCAAGTACGAAGGGCTCTGGGCCCACCAGCTCCTGCGGGTGAAGGAATCCGCGGAGACCGCGCCCGAAACGCCCGAGCGGTGAAACACGTCCCCACTTGATGCGTATCGCCTACTGCGCATGAAGAGTCGGGATGGGCTTAGCCGGGCCGCTACGCGGCCCTGGTCCAGGCGGGCGTAGCCCGCCGGCTAAGGCGCCCAAGCGATCGACTGAAAGCGGATCGGCTCTCAGCATGTTCCATGGTCGATAGCGGCGCTCATGAAAGCTCGCCCGTTACGAACCGAAGGAAAAGGCTTTAACGGGACGGATCGCGTGGATCGTCCGGCTCGGCCGGGCGGTGATCCAACCGGTGGGCGATGACTGCGAAAAAATGGCCCAGGTCGGTGCGCCAGTCGGCGAGGGAGAGGTTCAGGGACAGCGTGTTCCCCTCGCGGTCGATCCCGGTGGAAGGAAACACGCCGGGCGACGCGCTGTCCCGCTGGACCTCCAGCGACTTCTGCACCAGGTTGTCGAGCGTCAGGGCCAGGACACGGCTGATCGGCTCATGGATCAGCTCGGCCGCGGGATAGCCGAACAGCTTCTGCGCGGCGTGGTTGGCGAAGATGATGCGGCCGCGGTCGTCGGTGCAGAGGATCGCGTCGTTGGCGGTCCCGGTGACCGTGTGGAACCGCTCTTCGCTGCGGCGATAGGCCGCCGAAGCCAACCGGCGCTTTTCCATTTCGTTTTCCAGCAACGCGTTCACCGCGTTGAGCTCGGTCACCTTCTCGTTCAAGGCGGCGCTGGCTTTCTGGACCGCCTCGGCCATGCGGTTGAAGGCGGCCGCGACCTGGACGAACTCCGGCGCCCCGCGGACCACGACCCGCGCTTCCAGGTCGCCCTCCGCAAGGCGCTGGGCCGCCGACCGCAGCGCCGCCGCCGGCGTGGCGATCGACCGGGCCAGCATCAGCCCCAGCGCCGAGGCGACCACGATCGCCAGCGCCACGATGAGCGACCCCCACGCCGACGCCGCGTCACGATAGGACACCGCGCGCAGCCGCGCCGCCTCGAGCTCGGCGCTCTCGTCCTCCACCGCGTCGTGGATCATCGGCAGCAACTGATGATGCAGCGCCGCCGCCTCCTGATGCCGGGTCGAGTCCACCATGCCCAGACGCCCCATGGCCGACGCGATCTCGCGCAAACCTTCCGCCAGTTCCACCATCTGCTGGCCGTCGTGCCGCTCGATCGGCTCATCCGCCACGTCCCGGTATCTCGCCAGCCATCCCAGCAGGCGGTCGACGGCGGCCCGGGCCTGCGTCAGGGCGCGGGCCGCGTCAGGCGCCAGGCCCTGCTCATCGCGGATCGGCGAAGCCGCGTACGCCTGGGCGTCGCGGTTCCGCCAGCGGTCCACCGCACCGGCGAATTCAAGCAGCGAGCCGCTCGCCTGCGCCAGCGCCACCAGCTGAGCGCCCCGCTCATCCGCCACCCCCACCACCTCATCCGCCGCGGCGTGTACGTACGACAAGCCGACCGCCGAAGCCAGCCCCGCCAAAATCGCAATCCCCAGGAAACCAATAGTCAAACGGGTGCGGAAACTCATCAAGCCTCCAACACAACGTGGTGCTGAATCCAAAATGCAACTGCGTTCCGTTATGACCCCGCGGCCATGGCCCCGATATCGGCAATTCAAATAGATTTGCTTCGCTTAATCAGGGCAATTATTGTCCGAAGACGCCGGGCGCGGGCCGGCCCCTCCCCAAGACGCCGCCCGACCGGAAGTGCGAAACCGGGATAAGCCCGCTTTCATCTCCTTCCAGCCGCGGCCCCAACCATGCGGCAGTACGATCAGACGGCTGGGGGTAAACCCTGCCAAAGACAACGCCGTGGGTATGTGCGGTTCGAACCACGCCAGCCGGGAGCGAGCCCGGCGGCGGAGCGCAAATGTGAACGGATCAACGCATATGCGGAATACAAAATTCCCTTTTAAAGGGCCCGCCAAGTATGCAATCCATGTCCTCGGAACCGTCAAAAATGGTGAAAAAGATTCCGTATTAAAATGGCGCTCAAATCAGTTCCTCTCGCAAAACAAAGCGGCATGCTCGACGTCCACGACGTTGCCGCGGCGTGCGATACACAGTATGATCCGCAGCCTTGGGAGGTGGAGCCAAATCAGTTTCATGGCCTGAATCTCCCGCCGGCGACGTGATCGTCGGCGTCCGGCGGTGAGCCTGAGCGCAGACCCGTCGATCAAAACGGGCGTTAGAAACCTGCTGGTTTCTAAAAAAGAAATGGGGAGGGTTCCATTTCACGTCCATCGCGGTCATCCCCGAGCCGGCGTCGCTGACGCTGCTGGGACTGGGGCGCGTCGCGCTCGTCATGCGGCAGCGTGACGAGCGCTGAATGTCGAATCCATATTCAAGAGAGAGGGTGTCCATGTTTATGAAGAGGTTTCGCCGCTCGATCGGCATCGCGGGCCTGGCCCTGACGCTCGGGGTCGGGGCGTCTCACGCCGACACGTTCACCGTGACCACCACCGCCGACAGCGGCGTTGGCTCGCTCCGCGACGCGATCACGCAGGCCAACGGCCTCGGCGGCAGCCACACGATCAACTTCGGCGTCAGCGGCGCCATCAACCTCGGCTCGGCCTTGCCAACGATCAATGCCACGATCGATATCAACGCCGCCGGGCAGACGATCGCCATCGACGGCTCGGGCGCCCACCGCCCCTTCACCGTCAACGGCAGCGGCGACCTGACCCTTCAGTCGGTCACCGTGCAGAACGGCTTGGCCGCGGACGTCGGCGGGGGCACGTTCGCCGGCGGTGCGGTCTACGTGGATGGCGGGTCGGCTCGGTTCACCGCACGCAACAGCACCTTCCAGAACAACACCGCCGGCAGCTGGGGCGGCGCGATCTTCAACCAGAACGGCTCGACCGTGATCCTCGAAGACAGCACCGTCCGACAGAACAACGCCGTGTCCGGCGGCGGCGTCCTGACCCTTTTCGCCAACGCCACCTACCGCAACTCCCTCGTGACCAACAACACCGCGTTGCAGGGCGGCGGCATGCTGGTCTTCGGCGCCGGGACCCTGAACCTTGAGCAAGGCGCCTCCGTCAGCGGCAACCGGGCCAATTTTGACAACCAGGGCTCACCCTCGGCGGACACCGGCGTCGCCGGCGGCTTGTGGGTGCAGAACGGCGTGACCTTCAACGTCAACAACGCCTCGATCGACAACAACCACGCCGACGATCTCGCCGGGGGCATCCACATCAGCAGCGCCGGGCCCAACGTCACCGCCACCATCAACCAGAGCACCGTCAACGGCAACACCGCCGGCAACGAAGGCGGCGGCATCTGGAACACCCTCGACACCACCCTGGTCATCCAAAACAGCGAGCTGAACAATAACGTCGTCAGCGGCACGGGCGGCGCGATCTACTTTGAAAACTCATCGTCCTCCACCGGCCTGACCATCGACGACTCCACCCTCGACGGCAATGAGGCCGGCTTCGGCGGCGGCATCTTCCTCGCCAACGTCAACCTCACCCTCACCGACTCCACGGTGTCCAACAACACCGCCGACGCCTTCGGGGGCGGCATCGCCACCCAGGACGGCAACGGCGACGTCCGCAACCTGCTGATCGAGAACAGCACGATCACCGGCAACACCGCCGGCGCCGACGGCGGCGGCCTCCGCATCGGCGACAACGACAGCAACGTCGTGTTAAGCAGCACGATTACCGACAACACCGCCAACAACGGCGGCGGCGTCGCCGCTCCCAACGGCATCAGCTTCGGCAACTCGATCATCGCGGAAAACACCGCCACCAACGCCGGCGACAACCTCTTCGGCAACGGCCTCAACTCCCTGGGCCACAACCTCTTCAACGACGCCCCCGGCTCCTTCACGCCCGACTCCACCGACCTGCTCAACGCCAACCCCGACCTGCTCGCCCTCGCCGACAACGGCGGGCCCACCTTCACCCACGCCCTGGGCGTCAACAGCGACGCCATCGACAACGGCCAGACCTCACAGCCTGTCGATCAGCGCGGCTACTTCCGACCCGCCGGCCTCGCCGACGACATCGGCGCGTTCGAGTTCGGCGCCGTCATCCCCGAGCCGGCGACGCTGGCGCTGCTGGGCCTCGGCGGCGTCGCGTGCCTGTCGCGCCCTAAGCGTGACCGTTCGCCCTCCCTGCCTTCCGTTTGATCCCCCGCTTGCCCCGTTTTGTCACCCACCTGTATAGCTCTGAAAGAATACGCTCATGACCCGTTCGGCTGCTTTTTTGTTCTGTCTCGCCCCGGCGCTGCTGTGGTCCGCCGGTCCGGCGTCCGCCACGCTGGTGTTCGACAACGGCGGAGACAACACGTTCGACACCTTCTCGGCCGTCCCCGTGGTGGTCGAGGACGACGCGGGCGGGAACCCGACGCACCTGGACGTCCTGGCCGGCGCCGATGTCAACGACCCCGGCGGCCCCAACGGGATCAACTACGACACCGCCATGGAGGTCCGCGGCGCCTCGACGGCCGACATCTTCGGCGGCCGCTTCCGCCAGGACCTCGTCGCCGAGGACGACAGCGTCGTTAAGATCTACGGCGGGACCTTCGACGACGACATCTACGCCGTCGGCTTCAGCCAGGTCACGATGCACGGCGGCTCGGTGGGCGAGGACGTCTATGTGTACGAAGGCAGCCAGTTTGTCTTCAACGGCGGCGTCGTGAACGAGACGGTCGAAGTCGGACACGACGCGGTGCTCACCGCCAACACAGCGGAGATCGGCAACGACCTGATCGCCTTTGGCGGCGCCATCATCGACTTCAACGGAGGCTCGGTGGGCGACGACGTCGAGGCGTATCACGACAGTGTCGTCAATCTGTTCGACGGTTCGTTCGGCGACGACATCGAGGCGGTCCACGACAGCGTCGTCAACCTGTACGCCGGCTCGTTCGGCGAAGACATCGAGGCCGCCGACGGCGCCACGATCAACATCTTCGGCGGGGAGTTAGACGCGGGCCCCAGCGAGCTGGACAACGGCCTGCGCGCGTCGGGCGACGCCGCCATCATTCTGTACGGCTACGGCTTCCAGATCGACGGCGTCGACGTCGGCTTCGGCGAGATCGACAAGAAAAAAGGGGAGTTGAGCGGCTTCCTGTCGGACGGGACCTTTTTCAGCATGCCGTTTCGACGGTCCAGGCAGCAGGTGAACGGCGTCAAGGTTCAGGGCACGATCGAACTCGTGTACGAGCCCATCCCCGAGCCCTCCTCCCTCGCCGTCCTCGCGCTCGGCGCCGCCGGGCTCATGAACTGGCGACGGCGACGCCCAGACGTTGACCCCTCAGCGTTGAACTAGGTTTTCCTGCGTCTTTTTTGTGTTCTCAGCTGCGACGTCCTCGTCGCAGCCCGCCGACACGGCAGGCGACCGACCGCGACGGGGACGTCGCGGCTAAGGCGACGCAGGTCCACCGCGATCGGCCTGAGGCTGATCCGCATGAAGCGCGGCTCAACCGCGGCGGCGGTTCAAGAACAAAAACATGCCGAGGCTGAGCAGCGCGTATGAGCCGGGCTCGGGGATCTCGTACCCCACGCCGTCGTACCAGGAGCGGGCCGGGCCGGTCTCGAACGAGGTGGAGTTGTCGAGGAAGACCCGGATCTCGCCGTTGATGTCCGCGATCGCCGTCCCAAGGTCGCCATAGAGCAGAACCCGGTTGTCGGACGAGGTCACCACCACGCTGTCAAAGCTCAGGTCCGCGGCGGCCCCGCTGGACGTGTCGGGGACGAGGTTGTTGTCGGGCCCCTGAAAAGTGGTCAACGCTCCGGAGGCGAGCCCGGCGTCGATCGACCAGGCCTGGTTGTCGGCGGCGTCCCAGAAGAACACGTAGATGCGGTAGGCGTCGCCGGGCGTCAGGCCGGTGATCGTCGTGGTTAATTCAGGGGTGGTGCTGGGCGCGAGCGTGCTGTTGAGCGCCTGGAGGATGTCGTTGGCGCCGTTGCCGAACGTCGTCGAGCCGCTCGTCCTTCGGGCCCATTTGCCGCTGAGCGCGGAAGAGGTGCCGTTGGGTTCATAAAAGGCGGATGGCGCCGACCCGTCCGTCGCCACGGTGTTGGGCGTCCCGACGCCGGAGTCCACCACCGCATCGACATACGTGATCGCGGCGTGCGCGGCGCCGCCCGAGAGCAGGATGACCGAGAAGGCGCCGAAGACGCCCGCGGCGGATAAAGAGTCTTGAAGGGTTCGGAACCAGTTCATATCGCTTCGACCTCCAGAACAAGTGATGAAAGATGAACAGGAGACATGGACCCGTGACGACTTCAAATGTTTAAATATTTTAACATTGCCAAAAAACGGCTGTCAAGAGGAAATTATCAGAATTTTTCGGCGAATTACCCTATTCCGAGGGGTTGCCCTCATGCGGATGTTAAAATATTTTATCAGTGATCCCTGATCCCCTCTCCCGGAGCGATTCATGAGCCTGTCTGGTTTTTGCAGATCCGTCCTGCTGGCCGCCCCCTGCCTCGTCGTCGGCGCCCCGGGCCTGGCGCAGACCGACCGGGTCGCGGGGGACCTGATCACGTTCACGGACACGTCGGCCGCGCCCAACGGCGCGTGGAGCTGGTTTGAAGACGAGCGGGCGATCATCGACGCCACCGACCCCGACAACCGGCTGGTGCTGATCAGCTCGGTCTCCTCGGCGCCTAACGGCGATCCGGAAAGCGGTGACATCGACCTCTTGTGGATGAACCTCGACACCGGCCAAAAGGGCGCGTTCGAGCTTCACAACCGCCTCGAACGGGACGACCACAACTCGGCCGCCCTGTACATGCGGCCGGACGGGCGCTACGTCGCCATGTATTCCAAGCACGGCATGGACACGCTCAACCGTTGGCGCGTATCCGTCCGCCCGCACGACCCGACCGACTGGGGGCCGGAGCAGACCCTGCACGCCGGCGCGGGCGCCACCTACAACAACCTCCACCATCTCCCGGACGACGACAACGGGGCCGGCCGGACCTACAACTTCACCCGCGCGGTCAACTATGACCCGATCGTTCAAACCTCCAGCGACCATGGATCGACCTGGGCCAACGCCGGCAAGCTCCTGACCCAAGGATCAGCGAGTGATCGCCCGTACCTGAAGTACGCCTCCGACGGGGACGCGATCCATTTCATCGCCACCGAAGAGCACCCCCATGATTTTCAGAACAGCGTCTATCACGGCTACGTGAAAGACGGCAAACTCTACGACTCGTTCGGGACGCTGCGCGACGCCGACCTCTTCGACGCGTCCGGCGTGTCGCCCACGGCGTTGACGACCGTCCTGGCCAACGGCACGGAACTGGGGTGCGCCGCCATGACGCGGGCGTGGACGATCGATCTCACGCTCGACGGCAACGGGAAACCGGTCGGCGTCCTCTCGGCCCGCGCCGACGGGAACATCCACGACCATCGGTTCCTGTACGCCCGGCACGACGGCGCCGACTGGCATGTACACCCTCTCGCCAAGGCGGGCGGATACCTCTACAGCGGCCAGTGGGACTACACCGGCCTGGTCGCGATCGACCCCGACGACCCCAACGTCGTGTACATGTCCTCCGAGATCGACCCACGGACCGACGCCCCGACCGACAAATACGAGCTGTATCGCGGGGTCACCGACGACCTGGGCGGCACCTGGACCTGGACCGCCATCACCGAAAACTCGACCGTCGACAACCTCCGCCCGGTCGTGCCCCGGTGGGACAGCGACCACACCATGCTGCTCTGGATGCGCGGCAACTACAACTCCTACACCGACTGGGACACGGAGATCGTCGGCCTGATGCTCGTGCCCGAGGCGTCTTCTTTGGGACTGTTGTCCATGATGCTGGCGGTGTTCGCGGGCCGCCGAAGGCACGGCCCGAAAGCCGGGAGGCCCTGGCGCTGAGGCGCCCGACCTCTATAATTGGCGGACCAGCCGCCGGCCGAACGGGAAGGGCGCGTCATACGAATCCCACTGAAAACGGATGCGTATCGCGGCGCCTCAACCCCGCATGCGTATGCGGGGCTCCAGCACGAGCGGCGCCGGCGTTTTTCGTGTGACGCGTAGAAGCTTCACGTTTTCAATCAACCCCCGCCCAGCATTTATGTAATCAGCGTGGCCACGACCTTGAAAGACATCGCGGAGCGGGCGCAGGTCAGCGTGGCGACCGTCTCGATGGCGATGGGCAGCCCGGGGCGCATCGCCGAGGCGACGCGTCGGCGCGTCCTGCAGATCGCCGACGAGATGGGCTACCGCCCCAACATGCTGGTCCGCGGCATCCAGAAGGGCCGGACCATGTCGGTCGGGGTGCTCATGGGCTTCGCGGGGGACCTGTACGAAGCCCGGATCTTCCAGGGCATGCACCACACCCTGGTTAAAGCGGGTTACGTGCCCATCGCGCTGATGCCCAGCGAAGACATCCCGATACTGGACCAGATCCACGCCCTGCTGGACCGCCGGGTCGACGGCATCCTGCTGCGGCCGACCGGCATGGCGATGTGGGAAAAACACCTGCACGAAGCGCTGGACCGAAAAATCCCGGTGGTCTCGGTGGACACCGAGACGCAGGCGGAAACGCACCACGTCGACTTTGTCGGGACCCACGACGTCAAGGGGGGGCGGCTGGCCGCCAGGGCGCTGCTGGAGGCCGGGCACCGGCGCCTCGCGGTGTTGACCACCGGCGATTTCGCCCAGCCCATGTATTTCCGACGCGAAGGCTTCGAGGCCGAGGTCTCCCAGGCCGCCGGGGCGAACTGCGTCAGCATGATCCAGCCCTGGGCCGAAGTCCTGGACGACGATTCGGTGGCCCGGCAATTGCTGAGCCTCTCGCCCCGGCCCACGGGCGTGTTCGTCACCATCGGCCGGCTCGCCGAGTGCGTCTACCGGGCGGCCGCCGAGATGGGCCTGCGGGTCCCCGAAGACCTGTCGGTGGTGGGGTTCGGCGACGAACGGATCGCCAGCCGGCTGACGCCTGGCCTCACCACCCTCCGGCAGCAACCCCGCCAGATCGGCCAACTGGGCGCTCAACTGCTGCTGGACCGGATCCGCCGGGGCGAGCCGCGCGGCGAACGGCAACGCATCCTGATCGAACCCGAGTGGATCGCACGCGAGTCCGTGTCGAGCCCGCCGCCGAACCCCAGCCGCCCCGCGCCCGAAAACTGACCAGATTGGACGCCAGGTTCCCGATCGGGCGACAGCACACGGTTGAACCCTGCGGCTTCACATGGCGAACCGTCTTTGAAGCCGGGGAACGCGGCTTTAGCGCAAACGCTGTTAAAAGGTTGCGACGTACACGCATCGCGGATAGGCTACCCACCTCAATTTGTACATGGAGCGGAGCACGAGATGAGCAAAAAACCGGGTTTGAAATCGGTGACGCGTTTTGCGTCGGCGCTGGCGTTGTCCCTCGGCACGGCGGCGCAGGCGGCCCCGTCGGACTTCACGACATGGACCGTCATCGAGGACCCGGAACACGACCTGCTGGACGCGTCGGCCACGCCGACCGAAGCGACGCTCACCGCCGGCGACGGCGCGATCCCCGCCGAGGTCGACATCGGCTACGCCAGCGTCAACGGATCGACCGTGGCCGGCTCGACCGCCGGCTTCGCGTTCAGCGCGGCCAGCGACTTCACCGTCGCGATCACCTATGACCTGTCGTTCGTCAATCCCGCCGGCGGGCTGGGCATCGGCTTCGGGATCGGCGAGGACGTCGCCGGGGCGAACTCGGCCGGCATCGCCCTGGCCACGGCCAACGGCGTCCTGCCCACCTTCGCCGCGGGGGCGCGAAACAACGACGTCACGATCGGCCCGGCCATCCTCGGCGGCGGCTCGCTCACCGGCACCTTTTTCGCCGCCTACGACGCCGACACCGGCGACATCACCGTTTCGGCCTCAGCCACCCCCGACGCGGCGGCCCCCGACCTCGGCGGGATCATCCTCGGCGCCACGCTCAACCAATGGACCGGCGCCGACCTGCTCGTATCTTTCTTCATCCGCAGCGACGCCGTCCCCGCCCTCCTCATCAACAACTGGACCGGCGAGCAGGCCACGGCCGTCTTCTCCAACTTCCGCGTCCTCGATGGCGCCCCGATCCTCATCCCCGAGCCGGCGTCGCTGGCGCTGCTGGGGCTGGGCGGGCTGGCGATAGGCCTCCGCCGGCGACGGGCCTGAACCTGCCCCATCTGCCATCTGCCATCTGCCATCTGCCATCTGCCATCTGCCATCCAAAATAGCCCGGTCCGCGGGCCGGCGCTGAACGATCCGCTCCAGATACGGATAAACCCCTACCGGCCGGCCACCCTTCGTGGGTAAAATCATGGGTGAGGAGGCGCCGATGATTTCTCCCTCCCTCGAACCGTCCCTGCTCGAACGCGGCCTCGCGCGGATGGCCGAAAGCCGCACCCGCACCGTCGCCGCCGCCGGCCGGCTGATCCCCGGGGCCCTGCTCGGCCGGCCGCTGCCCCCGCAGATCGACCCGCGGATCACCGCCCGTTGGGTGCGCGACTGGGCCCGGCGTCACCCCGGAGCGCCCCCGCCCACGCCGCGCACCCCTTCCCCTTCGACGTACCACGGGCACCGGACCCTCCTCGGGCATTTGTTCGATATCCAGGATCATCCCCTCTCGCCGGTTCCGAAATAGTCCGTGACAGGGCCCGACCCACCCGCTATGGTGAGCCCGCGGGCGAGCGCCTCGGGTCCTCTCATACACGTCTCGTCCGCACCGTGGGGATGAAAGCAACATCTCGGCTCGCCCTGAACCCGCCCGAACGGAGAACACCGCTATGCCCACTATCCTCGTCATCAACAGCGATAACCAGGGCGACTGGTACAGCGTCAGCGACGCCCCGCTCGCCCTCGGCCGCGACGAATCGCTGCTCGCCGAACTGCTCGACCCTTACGTCTCCCGCAAACACCTCGAGGTCCGGCTCGACCCGCGCGACGGATGCCACTACGCCGTCGACCTCGGCTCACGCAACGGCGTCATCGTCAACGGCGTCCGCGTCAACCGCTTCAAGGCCCTCCACGACGGCGACCTGCTCCAGATCGGGCACACCCTCCTCGTCTACGCCGCCCAGGACATCGACCACTACCGCACCGCCGAACGCATGATCCACAAACTCGCCAAACGCTACCGCAACCTCATCGCCCAGATCGATGAGGCCGCCGAAAAACAACGCCGGCTCGCCCTGCTCACCGGCACCAACGGCTTCCGCGCCATCCAGGAAAAAACCCGCGTCTCCGAAACCCAGCACGGCCACGTCGGCGCATAAACCAGTCAACCCGACCTCTACCCCCGCATCCACGTTTAGCGCCGCCCCGCAGGGCCGGGTTGTCGCACACACGCGGAGGGCGCTCGGCAACCGTCACCGCCGCATCTTCCGCACGATCCGGGCGATCTCCGCCGCGGGGTTGGCGACGCCCAGCGCCTCACAGACCCAGCAGACCTCGACCAGATCGATCCGGCGATCCCCGGTCTCGATGTTGGACACCCAACTGCGCGGCACCCGCAACGCCCGCGCCAACTCACGCTGGGTCAGTCCGCGTCGATGCCTCAACGCGATCAGTTCTTCACGAAGAACATCGTACTCATGCGTACCCAGAGACTTGGTCATTGCCCCGATTTTCGGGGCGAGGTATACTGCCCCGAACTTCGGGGCAAGCGTGTCCCCGAACAGTGAGCGCCCCCGTACGGCCGGGCGGCGCGCCGCGTTTGAGGCGCCCCGGAAGCCCCGCGGCCCCGCCCGGCCAATCTTTGAAGCTGACGTTGCATCGCCGGTGGCAGCCGCGACGTCCCCGTCGCGGGCGTACCCATTCCCCTTCACCACGGCCGCACCCGCACCGCACCGCCGCACGACTCGGCGTTCACCACCAGGTAACGCAGCGCATCGCATGCGTGATCCGGCCCGTCCTTGATCGGCTCGGACCGCCACGGCCGCGCCGGGTCGAAGTGGTACCGCCGAAGCGCCTCGATCAGCCTCACGCAACGCGCGTGCACCCGCAGCGTCCCCCGGTCCAGCCGGCGTCGCACCCGGTCCACCCCCTCCGACACCCGCGACCGCGCCTCACGCACCCGCAGCCCGCCACGACGCAGCACCTCCAAATCGCTCAGCCCCGTCTGACCGTTCCGCGCCGCGCCCGACGGGTCCGCCCCCACCCACGCCGGCCGGCCCCAGCGCGCCCCGCGGATCAACGCCGCGTACTGGCCCGTCGTCATCCCCTCGCCCACGAACTCATCCAGCACGTCGATCTCCGCCTCCTCACCCCGGCCGCGAACCGCCGCCCACAACACCACCGCGCAGCGCAGCCCGAAGTCCATCCCGCACGCCAGCGCCGCGCCCTCCATCTCCACCTCGCCGCCAAACACGTGCCGCGCCGTCGAGAACCGCGGGTACACGTTCTCCGACACCCGCGGCCGACGGCACATCATCTCGCTCGCCCACGTCTCGTCGCTCACCCGCCGGCGCTGCTGCAACAGGTCCTCCACCGGCACGAAACCCCGCGCCGCTTTCGCCCGCCCCCGGCAGTCGGCCCATAAGCCGCATCCCTCGCACGCCCGCTCCGGCTCGCACCGCGCGATCACGTCCATCGCGCTCCACTTGAACACCGCCGCCCCGCCCCGACTCAGCAGCCGCGACATCAGCCCGAACGGCCGGTGCATCGTCGACAGCGCCTCCACGCTCCCCCGCACCCGCGTCCGGCCGCACACCCCGCTGCGCGTCACCAGCTGCGCCGCCTGCCACACGTCCTCGTCGAACTCCTCGACCTCGTCGCACCGCAGCCGATGCACGCGCGTGCCCCGCACCGAGCGGTGGCTCTGGCTCAACAGCTCCGCCGCGCTGCCGGTCGTCAGCTCGATCCGACGCCGCGTCGGCGTGTCGGCCAGCAGCCCGCCCAACGCCGGCCGATCGAAGAACGTCATTAAATGCTCGTACATCTTGCGCGACTGCTCGAAGCTGCCGCCCAGCACGCGCACCTGGATCCCCGGCTTGAACAC
>JANQFR010000085.1 GCA_028277745.1 Phycisphaeraceae bacterium | reverse complement strand
GGATCGACCCCAACGGCGTCTGGTCGGTCCCGACCGCGGTGCGGATCGGCCAGCGTCTCGAGGCGGTCGCCCCGGAGTACTTCGAGGACCCCGCGTGGGGGCTGGAGGGCAACGCGGCGGTGCGGCAACAGATCCGCACCCCGATCGCGACGAACATGTACCCCGCCCGTTTCGACGACCTGGGCCCGGCGGTCCGGATGGGCGCGGTGGATGTCGTGCTGACCGACCTGCACTACTGGGAGGGGCCGCGCGGCGTGAAGGACCTCGCCGCCGTCTGCCGGACGTTCGGCCTGGGCGTGGCGATGCACAGCGGCGCGGAGTTCGGCGTCGAGCTTGCGGCCATGCTCCACACCGCCGCCTCCATCCCGCACATGACCTTCGCCGGCGACGCCCATTACCACTACCTTACCGACGACATCATCGAAGGCGGGCCGATGCAATACGAAGACGGCTGCATCCGTGTGCCCACCGGCCCCGGCCTCGGCGTCACGCTCGACGAGGACAAGATGGCCCACTACGAAAAGTACTACGAGCAACGCGGCGATTACTACGCGCGATTCCACCAGGACCCCCGCCGGCCCGACTGGTTCCCCACCGTCGGCGGCGTATGAGAAGCGGACCGGGCGAGGCGACGACATGGCCAAGACGAAGCTGGAAGCGGCGCAGTTCCTCGACGAATGGCGCGAACGGATGGCGCCCCACGAGGCGCGGATCGAAACGGGCATCCGGGAGCACCGCCAGTCTGACGTGGAGCTGAAGCTGACCGATGGGGCCGGGCGGCCGGTTGCCGGCGCAACCGTCGAGCTGACGCAGCGATCCCACGCGTTCAGCTTCGGCGCCAACAGCTTCATGCTCGGCGGGTACGACAGCGACGCGGAGAACAACACGTGGGTTGAGCGGTACACGCAGCTTTTCAACCACACGGTGGTGGGTTTCTTCTGGCCCGCGTACGAACCGGAGCGCGGCAAGCTGCGGTTCGACGCGGACAGCGAGCCGATGTACCGCCGCCCGCCGGTGGACACGGTCCTCGATTGGTGCGCGGCTCACGGCCTGACACCGAAGGGGCACAACCTGTTCTGGGCCACGAACCGCGGCCTCACGCCCCCGAAGTGGTTGCCGAGCGATCCCGAACAGTGGAAGCCGCACATCCGCCGGCATTTCGAGGACATCGCGGATCGGTACGCCGGGCGGCTCGACGGCTGGGACGTGGTGAACGAATTCTTCCAGCGCGGCTACGGCACGCCCACGCTGCCCCGCGATTACGGCGCCTGGTGCTATCAACAGGCCGACGAGCTGTTCCCGAACGACCGCCTGTTCGTCAACGAAGCGCAGGGCTACGTGTGGGGTCAATTCAAGCATGAAGACAGCCCGTACCACCTGCTGATCGAGAACCTGAAGTACAAGGGCTGCCGCGTCGACGGCATCGGGATGCAGCATCATGTCTGGGGGCAGCTGCACGAGGTCGCGCGGAACCTGCTTGAGCTTGAATACAGGCCCGGCCACGAATTGACGGTGCTCGATCATTACGCCGGGTTCGGCCTGCCGATCCATATCTCCGAGATCACCATCGCCTCCGCCGGCGAGATCGACCGCGGCCAGGACGTCCAGGCCGAGCTGGCCCGAGATTTCTACCGCTTATGGTTCAGCCATCCCGCGGTCGAGGCGATCGTCTGGTGGAACCTCGCCGATGGCCACGCGTTCGGGGACGAGGCCCGGTTCGAGGGCGGCCTGCTCCGCCCGGACCTCTCGCCCAAGCCGGCGTACGACGCGCTCGACCGATTGATCAACCACGACTGGCGCACCCAGCGCACGCTGACGACCGACGCCGCGGGCGTCGCCCGCTTCCGCGGGTTCCACGGCGCGTACGACGCGACCGTCGGCGCGGAAACCCATGCGATCCGAGTCCCCCCCGGAACAATCCCCGCAGAGACCACCCGGATCGAGCTTGCTTTGAAAGGATGAATGATGACTGACGACACGATGATCGAAATCCACCGGGGCGTCACGTTCGGCTTCTGGCGCCGCCGCGGCGACTGGGAAACCCCCGAGGCGATGCGCCACATCGAGCGGATGGCGGAGCTGAACGTCGGCTGGGTCTGCGTCACGCCGACGATCATGATGGAGACGCCGACCGAGCCGCGGCAGTTCGCCGACTTCGAGGTCACGCCCAGCGACTTCGAGCTGATGGACGCGATCGACCGCATCCACGAGCTGGGGATGAAGGTGCACCTGCGCCCGATGATCGAGTGCTGGGACGGCCAGGGCCGGCTGCAGATCAGCTTCCCGCCCGACCGCCCCGGCACACGGATCCCGGGGCTCGTGAGCGATAAATGGAAACGCTGGTGGCAAGGCATGCGGGCCCGCACACGGCACTTCGCCCGGCTCGCCCAACGCGCCAACTGCGAGATGTACGGGATCGACAGCGAGATCGATTCGTTCGTCAACAAGCACCGGGAATGGCGGGAGGTGCTCGACGTCGCCCGCACGGAGTTCGACGGCCCGGTCACCAGCTCGCACACGCGTCACGTCGACTTCCTCAAGGAGCTGGAGTCGGAGGACCATTGGTTCCGCGACCTCGACGTGCTGGGCACGAGCTACTATCACCGCTCGGCCGACGAGCACGGCGTGACCGTTGAACAACGGATGCGTTACATGGAGCCGATCCGCGAGACGTACCGCGAGATCGCGCGCCGGCTCGGGAAGCCGATCATGTTCGGCGAGGTCGGGTGCACGTCGTCGTACGCCGGCGGGATGCAACCGTGGGGCTGGAGCGGCCAGGGCGGGTATGAGCCGAGCGAGCAGGCGACGTTCCTGGAGGCGGTGCTGGGGCTGTTCTGGGACGAGCCGTGGTGGGCTGGGATGTATTGGTGGAAGTGGGACGAGAACAACGACCGCCCCCAGTTCAAGGACGACCCGTCGGGCGACAAGGGCTTCGAGATCTACGGCAAGCCTGCGGGGGACGTGATGAAGCAGTGGTTCGGCCGCACGGACCGTTCAGCGCCGGCCCGCGGGGCCGGGCTGTCGGCGCAGACGTAGAAAGGACCGTCATGACCAGAGGCGTATCCCGCCGTTGGACCGAAAGGCGGCGCAACGATGAGCATTGACGCCCGCTTCACGCTGTCGGGTCGGACGGCCGTGGTGACGGGGTCGAGCCGGGGGATCGGCGCGGCGTTGGCGGTCGGGCTGGCCGAGGCCGGCGCGGACGTGGCGGTGCACTACGCGGGGAACCGCGCCGCCGCCGAGCGGGTCGCGGCCCGGGTGCGCGAGGCGGGCCGCCGGTCCTGCGTGATCGGCGCCGATCTGGCGGAAGCCGACGCCGCGCCGCGGATCAGCGAAGCGGCCGAGGCGACGCTGGGGCCGGTCGACATCCTCGTCCACAACGCCTCGGTGCAGCACCGCGAGCCGTGGAGCCGGATCTCCCGCGAGCAGTTCGATCAACAGATGCGTGTCAACCTTCAGGCGGTGCTCGAGCTGACCCAGCGACTCACCCCCGCGATGGCCGAGCGGGGCTGGGGGCGTGTGCTCATGATCGGCAGCGTCCAGCAGGCGGCGCCGCATCCGGAGATGGCGGTCTACGCCGCCAGCAAGGCGGCGCTGGACAACCTCACCCGGAACCTCGCTGCGCAGCTCGCCGGCCGCGGCGTGACCGTCAATAACCTCGCGCCCGGCGCCATCGACACCGACCGCAACCGCGACGCTTTGAGCGACGCCGCGTACCGGCAACGCGTCATCGATCGCATCCCCGCCGGACGCATCGGCGACCCCGACGACTGCGTCGGCGCCGCCCTGCTGCTCGCCTCGGACGCCGGCGCTTATATCACCGGGCAGACCCTTTACGTCGACGGCGGCATGAGTCTCTAAACCCCCTACCGAGGAACAACATGTCCGACAAGATGCAGACCGACAAACTCCAGCAACTCCGCGACGACGTCGAGCAGGCCGAGCTGAGCATCCCCGAGGCGGAGCTGTGCCAACGTTATGAGAAGCTCTACACCGGCGCGGTGAACGACGTCTTGCGGGAGCTGTGCCTGCCCTGCCAGGCGCTGCCGCCGCAGATCGCCCCGCTGCGCGACGAATCGGTCGTCTGCGGCCCGGCGTTCACCGTGAAGGCGGTCCGTGACCCGACCCTCGGCGGCGAGCTGGGCGTACGGGTCAAGATGCTCGACGACCTACGGCCCGGACACGTGGTGGTGTGGAACGCCAACGGGGAGGACCTGGCCTCCCATTGGGGTGGCGTCATGACCCGCGCGAGCGTCAAGCGCGGGTGCCGGGGCGCCATCATCGACGGCGGCATCCGCGACACCCGCGACATCCTCGACCAGCGGTTCCCCATCTGGTACCGCTACCGCACCAGCACCGGCGCCCTGTCGCACACCAAGATCGTCGGCTACCAGACGCCGGTCTACGTGGGCGACGTCATCGTCAAACCCGGCGACATCGTCCTCGCGGACATCGACGGCGCCCTGGTGATCCCGCGGAAGATCGCCGTGGCCGTGCTCGAGCGGGCCGAGCGGATCGAGCAGAACGAGGGCGAGATCAAGCAGTGGGTCGACGCCGGGCTCTCCGCCGGAGAGATCCACGACCGGGGCGGGTATTTCTAGGTCGTTTCGACATCTGTAATGCGTTTTTCTGCGTCTTTCATGTTGTTTTGTTGTTTTTAGCCGCGACGTCCTCGTCGCGGTCGTACCTCCAGAGATCCGGACCTTCGGCCGCCTGCGGCGTCCTCAGGACCGGCTTTGCGCCATGGGTGCATCAGCCGGGGGGCCTTGACGTCGCTTGTCTTTGCGGTAAACTTGTATATCAAATGACATCTTGACCATTCTTTGTAAGAACCCAATAATGAATCTAATGCTTTCTCGCCTTTTCGCGAACGTGTTCGCCCTGACGTTGCTGGTTTCCCTAGGTCTGACCGCCCGGGCGGAGGTCCGGACGCTGATCCACGCCGGGCTGGGCGAAGCCGATCAACCCGGAGGGCTGGCCGCGGTGAGGGACGGCGGGCCCGAGAACTGGCGCATGGTTGGCCAGGCCGAGACGGATGACGACGTGGCGGACGGCGCCGTGAGGGCGGCCCGCAGCGCCGCGTCCGTGCGGCTGGACGGAAGCAGCGGCCTGGTGCTGGACGAACTCCCCGCGAACCCCAAGACCCACTTCGGGCTCGAGGCGTGGGTGAAGCCGACGTCGGCCGGCGGGTCGCGCGCCGTGATGCAGTACGGCGGCAACGGCGGCGTCGGGATCGAGCAGCAGAACGACGGCGTGTGGGGCGTGATCTACGGCAAGGCGACCGTGGGGTTCCGCAAGCTGCCCGCTGACCGGTGGACCCACGTCGCGCTGGTGGTGGAGGACAACGCTTCCACCCTGTACATCAACGGCCAGCCGGCGGGCAGCGCCGACGCGACGCCCTGGGGCTACCAGAAGAACGCCGGGCTGGGCGTCGGCGTCCGGCCCGACGGGTCGGGCGGCTTCTTCGAGGGAAACATCGACGAGGCGCGTGTGTTCACGTTCGAGCCCGGCGGCTTCGAGGCGGGGGATCTGCTTCATTTCCAGGACGCGGCGATGCAGTCGATCCCGACCGTCGAAGCAAGCATCCGTTTCGACCGGGAGCCGATCGAGGACGGCCTCACCTTCGAGCGCGACGGCACGAAATTCATGCGCGAAGCCGGCAAAGACGCGTGGGCCGTCCACCAAACACGGATGCCTCAGATGCCGTGGATGCGGTCGTTCCGGCTGACCTTCACCGACGACCGCTTCCGTCACGGCAACATGCCGGTGGTGGACGTGCGGGTCGAGTACCTGCTGGACACCTGGGGCGGGATGGCGGCGTTCGCGGACACCGACCAGGGCAGCCGGAAGCTCGGCATGAGATGGGGCGGCGGCAAGCGGTGGCGGACCGCCCAATTCCGCCTCGACAACGCCCATTTCGGCGCACGCCAGCACGGCAGCCCCGACAACCAGCTCAGCAGCGACGGCTACGACCTGCGGCTCTACGCCCCCAACGCGCCGCTGCTCATCCGCTCGGTGAAGGTGCGCGGCTACCCGCGTGAGGGGACGGACCTGGCCTGGCCCCGCCTCATCCGCGCCAAGCGGCCGACGTCGACCGGCGGCCCGGTGCTGGCCTTCGAACGCGGGATGGAAGGCGGCCTGAGCTTCGCCGTGCGCAACCTCGCCCGCCAGACCGCCCCGCTGACCTACCGCTGCCGGCTGATCGACGTGGACGGCCAAACCGTGGCCGAGCGCAGCGGCGACGTCAACATCGCGGGCGAAACCGAAGACCAGCTGGTCGTCGGCTTCGACTCGTCGGCCTGGCCCTACGGCCCGTACCGCTACCAATTCGACCTGGCGCACGCCCAGACCGGCGAGAAGCTGGCCAACCTCGAGGGCGGCCTGATGGTCCACGACGGCCGGGACGTCCCCAAGGCCCGCCCGGGCGAGTTCCTTTACGGCCTGCAGCACGTCCGCGACCCCCTGGGCGAGATCGACCAGGCGTGGTTCTCCCTCCTGGGCGTGGACATCATCCGATCGCTGGGCGGACACGGCCGGCAGGACGTGATGTCCCGGTACGACGAGATCGTGCCGCAGTTCACGTCGCGCAACATGTCGATCATGGCGATGATCGACCCGCCCAAGCCCGGCGACCCCATCACCTACAAGCCCGAGGGCATGGACCCGGAGGTGCGCGAACGCGAGCTCACCAAGCTCGAGGCCTTCCTCGAAGACTTGGCCGCCAAGTACCGCGATGAGATCACGTATTACGAACTCGGCAACGAGCCGGACCTGCGTTTCTTCTATCCCGGGCCGGTTGAAGAGTACGTGAACAGCTTCCGGCGGATGCGCGCCGCGATCAAGCGGGGCAACCCCGACGCGGTCGTGATGACCGGCGGGCTGTGCTTTTTCGGGGCCGAGGGCGACCGGCGCGCACGCCGGATCATCGAGCTGCTCGCTCCCGACGGCGTAGACGCCTGGTCCTATCACGCCCACGGCCCGGGCTACGAAGCCGAACGCGACGCGTTGGAGCGCACCCGCGGCGCCGTCGCCAAGCACGGCGGGCTGGACCTGCCGTTTATCGAAACCGAAAGCGGCTTCTCCGCCGTCGGCCAGCCCCAACTGCTCGAACAGGCCCGGACCTGCGTGGAAAAGATCATCTACGCCCAGAGCGAGGGGATGCCCGTGTTCTTCTGGTTCGCCCTGCATTTCAAGGGCAACACCGCTTACACCTCGGTTGAGCACCTGCGCGAGCCCCGCCCGGTCATGCTGGCCTACCGGCAAATGGTGCAGCGTCTGCGCGGTCATCGTTTTGTCGAGAGCTACGCGTTGGCCGACGGCGCCGTGCGCGGACACCTGTTCCACCAACCCGACACCGGCCAAGCCGTGCTCGCGCTGTGGTCGACCCGGCCGGGGGCGACGCCGTTGCGGCTGCGCCTCGCCGAACCGGGCGTGACGCTCGACGGCCCGGCCACCCTGTACGACATGTGGGGCAACCCGGCGCCGCTGACGGTCCGCGCCGGCAGTGTGGCTGACGTGGAAGTCCATGAAAACACGTCGTACATCACCTGGAACACGGCGGCCGGGGGGCCGGGGGCTCCGGCCGTCGCCGAGCAGCCGTCCTTGCTGGCGGTCGATCAAACCCAGGTGCTGCCGCTGCACCGACACACGCCCCGCGCGGTGCTGACGGCCATGAACCCGGAAAACGAGGCGGCCCGCCTGACCTTGAGCGGGCAAGTGGTGATCGATGGCGAAATCACCTCTTTCATGCCGCAGGAAGTCCAGGTCGCCGGCGGCGACGCGGTCCGGGTTGTCCTGGAAGGGGAGCCGATCACCGTCCCCGACGCGACCCCGTGGCCGCGCTTATGGCGGGTCTTCGCCTCTCGTGGGAAAGCGAGCGGGCTGGGTGAGGTCGACCTGAGCCGGTTCGATCGCATCCCCGAATCCATCGGCTCCATCGAAGGGCGATGGGCCACGCGGGACGGCGATGCGATCGACATCGGGGCCTTGACGGGAAGTTACCACGAAAAGGCGCCGGCCTTGCTGTTTGCGGAGGTCTGGTCGCCGGTCGATCAGACGGTGCAGGTCGGCGCAGCGGCGGACTGGTGGATGCAATGGGTGGTCAACGGCGAGCCGGTGTATGACACCCTGGCCAGGGGCAACGGCGGAGCGATGACCATCACGGCGCACGTGTTCGACATGCCGCTGCGCGCAGGCTGGAACCTGATCGCGGTCAGGGTGCTCAGCGGGTCGGCGGGCTGGCTGCTGGCCAGCGGCGGGCCCGAAGCGGTCGGCGCAGCGCTGCACTCCGACGCGCCGCCGCGGCGGGTGGAGGTGACGCTGACCGGCCCCGACGGCGCCGAACGGGCCCGACGCGTGGCGGCGGTCCCCGAGCCGATGATCGCCCCGCCCCTCCCCGAAGGCGGCCTCCCGACGGCGGCCTCCGGTTGGTTCACCCGGCAGCCCCTGGCGAAACTGGGCGAAGCCGAGTTGATCAACGAACATCTGGTCCAGCCCGACCAGTCGCGCTGGTGGGCGGGCGAGGCGGACCTGTCGGCGCTGGCGTGGGCCTACAGCGATGAGCAGTCGCTGTGGATCACCCTGGCGGTCCGGGACGACAAGCACGTGGACGGCGCCGACGCGGTCCGGGTGGTGCTGCAACCGATCGATCCGGGCCTGACCTCTCAGGCCTCGGCCGGCGTGACGTTCGCCACCCCCGGGGCGGCCGAGCCCGGGTACGACGGGCAGCAGACCGGGACATGGAAGATCAAGCGGGATAAGGCGCGCGGCCTGACGTGGTATCACCTCCAGGCGCCGCGTGCGGCGCTGGGCGGGCCGGGCGCGAACCTCGTGCTCGAAGTGCATGACGACGATGGCTGGGGCGCCAAGCAGCGCCTCGTGGGCAGCCCCGGAGACGGGCCGCTGATCCTGTCGGGGACAGGCGCAGCCCAGTGACACGCGGGCAAGCCCTGTACGCCGAACAGCCGCTTAAGGCCAACTTGTACACTGATTGACATTTTTGTTAAGTCAAGATAAGATAAGCCCATGAGTACGGCCTCCCTCTCCTCCGCCGCTCCCGCCCAGGCCCGGGCCATGGCGTTCATCCGCAAGCAGATCGACGCCCAGGGCTTGCGTGACGGCGACCCCCTGCCGTCGGAGACGGCCCTGTCGCGCGAGTTGTCCGTTTCGCGGGGCACGGTGCGGGCCGCCTACCGCGTGCTCCAGGAACAGGGCTTGATCGAGAGCGGCCAGGGCCGGGTCCGCCGGGTCCGGCGTTCGCGGGGCGCCACCGCGATGGCGTCGCTGATGCAGAAGACGGTCCTCGTGGGATCGCACGTGATCGACCCGCTGAGCTTCTGGCACCGCGGCTGGGACACCCACACCCAGAGCGTGTTCAGCGCCGACCTGCGCGACGCGGGCTATCACGTGCTCAACCTGAGCCCGGACACGCTGGGTTCGCGGGAGCTTGAAGAACTGGTCGCCGACGGCCTCGGCGGGCTGATCCTCTGCCCCTCGGTGTCCGACAGCAGCGCGGGCCGCCGGCTGGCCGGGGCGGCGCGGGCGCGGGGCGTGGCGGTCGTGGTCGAGAGCGATGAACCGGTATACGAAACGCACGACCGCGTCGTGCCCGACCACGCCGAGGGCAGCCGCCGACTGGTGGAGCTGCTGGGCCGGCGCAACCGTCGACGCATCCTCCCGCTGTTCCCCGCGGGCCTCGACCAGTGGTGGGTGGAGCAGCGCCTGATCGGCTACCGCCGCGGCATGGCCGAACTCGGGCTCGCCCCGCTCAACGCGGCGCGTATTCCCGAGTTCTACGAATCCGATGACCTGGCCGCCGAGCGTGTGGACCACCACGTCAAGGTGCTGACCGGCTACCTCTACACCCACATCCACGGCTCGGCCCCGGTCGACGCCATCATGGCCACCACCGACCGCCAGGTCCCGGTCATCGCCAAGGCCCTCAAGAGCATGGGCCTGCGCGTCAATCACGACCTCGACCTGGTCGGGTACGACGCGGTCTGGCCCGACGTTCAGGAAAGCGTCATCGACGACGCCGGCCCGGTCGCCACCATCGACAAACGCAACGGCGAGATCGGCAAGGCCATCACCCAGACCCTGATCCGACGCATCGGCCCCGACGCGCCCGACACGCCGATCGTCCGCCGCATCGAGCCCGACCTGATCACGTTGCAACCGTCCTGACCCAGGCCTGGCCGCCGAGGCTCAGGTCAGCCCGTCTCCCGGATCAACCGCCTCTTCTGGAGTTCACCATGTCATCTCAACCGACTCCGCGAACCGCTGCAAATGGCTTCACGCTGATTGAATTGCTTGTGGTGATTAGCATTATTGCTTTGCTAATCTCGATTTTACTGCCGGCGCTGGCTGCAGCACGAGAGCAGGCGAGAATCAGCTTGTGCCTCAGCAATTTACGCCAGATGGGCATCGCCCTGAATGCTTATGCGGTGGATGAAGGCGATTACCCCACGGCGTATCCCGCGGCTTTCGACCCGGGCGATGACAACATGTTTGTCTCATTTAACCGCGGCGGTGCGTCGAGCCGGGCCTGGATGCTTCCCATGATGGTTGAACGGGGATACATCAGCACCCCGCAAGTGGGTTTCTGCCCAAACACCTGGGCGTTGGATTTTGAGTATCAGACTGGTCCGCCCCCCGCTCCTTCAGGGCTCTCACATGACCGATTTGTCGGCGACAGCCCTCAGGCATGGGTGGGATGGATCGATTTCCAACTCGGTTACGCCGGCACCGGCGCAGCACACCGAGGTGAATATCTTTATACCGGTCCGTGGGCCCACACATGGGTTTGGCAACGACGCCACGTTTCAGGCCAGATGATGTCCGACGTCCTGGGCGTCAACGGCCTGAACTGGTGGGTTTTCGGGGTGCATTATGATGGTTGGGTGGGAGATGGCGGCAACCCGACGAACAGAAACAACACTTTTTCAGACCGTAGCCGTCTTCCGCTCATGGGGGAAGGGGCTGAACGCGTAGGCAGCCTGAACGGCCAAGCTACGCACAATGCGCGTGTCAAGAATATTGATGATTTCAGCACTTCGGGGGGAGATCAAAACTATCTCTTCACGGATGGTTCGGCCGCTACTTACAAATATGCAGACAACTGAATCACCGCCGCATAGATGCTGAGCGATGCTTTGATTGATTAGCCGGGCCGCTACGCGGCCCTGGGCCAGGCGGGCGTAGCCCGCCGGCTACTGTTGGGGGCTTTTGGAAGCGGTAGCCGCGACGTCCTCGTCGCGGTCGTATCGCCGTATGGTTGGCGCCGCGGGAATCGCGACGAGGACGTCGCGGCTACAAGATGACATGAAAGACGTGGGAAATACCGCGTGGCAAACATTCACATCATCTAGTCCAGGCTCAGCAGGTCCAGGTATCGGTCTTCAAAGCCGGGGGTGAGGTTCAGCTCGATCGGTTCGATCTGCTGGCGGATGTGGCCGAGGTCGCGGAGGATCGAGCGGTCCATGAGGGCGAGGTAGGCGCCGGCGAGGGAGGTGTTGCCGACCAGTTCGATCTGTGAAGGTTCGAACCCGGGCAGCAGGCCGGCGGCGATGGCGTGGCCGAGGTCCAGGGACATGCCGAACCCGCCGGCGAGGTGCAGGCGCCGGACGTCGGCTGGCCGGAGGCCGGCGAGGTCGAGGAGGGTGAGGATGCCGGCGGCGATGGCGGCCTTGGCCTGCAGGAGTTTGGCGATGTCGGCCTCGGTGACGTGGAGGTCGGCGGCGACGCGGAACGACCGGCCGTAGCCGGGGTCCGCGGTGAGGCGGGCGGCGGCCTTGGTCGGCGGGTCGGCGGCGAACCGTCCGGTGGGCAGCAGTAACCCGCTGGTGCGCCCCTGGGCGAGGAAGTCGATGTACGCCGAGCCGCACAGGCCGACGGGCGGCACGTCGCCGATGACGTGATGACGCACCGCGAACGGCTCACGGTCGATCTCAATGCGGTCGATCGCGCCCCGCCCGGCGCGGAGGCCGTGGGACAGCCCGGCACCCTCGAACGCGGGCCCGGCGGCGGTGGCGCAGGCGGTCAGGCGGCCTTCATGGTTGAGGATGATCTCGCCGTTGGTGCCGACGTCGACCAGCAGGGCCGGCCCCGGGTCGTAGAGCAGGCCGGTCGCGGCTACGCCGGCCACCATGTCGGCGCCGATGTAAGCGGTCGCCGAGGGCAGCAGGTGAACGGGCACCTCGCGGCCGCTTTGAAGCGGCAGGCCAAGCTCGGCATGAGACACCCGGCGGTGCTCAACGAACCGCGGCGTGAACGGGGCCACGCCCATCGGCGTGGGGTCTTCGCCGGCCAGCAGGTGAAGCATGGTGGTGTTGCCGCTGACGGTGACGCCGGCGAGCCGGTCGGGGTGGGCGCCGGCCTGCTCGAGCGTGGCGTGGATCAGCGGGCCGAGCGTTTCCTCGGCGATCGACGACTGGAAGCGGGGCAGCATGGCCGGGTCGGTCATGCACAGGTTGATGCGGGTCAGCACGTCATCGCCCAGGTGCATCTGCCGATTGAAATCGCTGGTGCGCGCCGCCAACTTGCCGTTGGTGAGGTCGACCAGCAGCACCGCGACCGTCGTGGTGCCCACGTCGACGGCGGCGCCCAGGTCCGCGACGGCCGAGCCGTTTGCGCCGTCAGACTCGATCGGGTCGTGGGCGAACGGCACGTTGATGCGGAAGTTCTCAAGGACCTGCGGCGCATACGCGGCGCGGGACCGCTCGGGGATGCGGATGACCGTGCGGCCGGAGGGGATCAGCCACTCGCACGCCCGTTGGGTCGTCGGCTCGGCCTCGTCTTCGGAGAAGATGTCGACGAGGCAGCCGTCGCACAGGCCGCGTTGGCCACAGCGGGTGTTCAACGGCAGGCCGTGACGGCGCAGCACCTCGGACAACGGCCGCTGAAGCTCTTCGCCGTCGACGCGGATCGCCTGCGATCCTTCATGGGTCTGGACCTCAAGGTCAGCGTAACGCTCAATCATCATGCAAGTCTCTCTGAGCGGAGGCGTCGGCGACGTCAATCACGCGTTCGTCGGCGGTCATCCGCAGCGTCTGACCGGGCTGGAGCACGAGGAACCGCTCGTCGTCCCAGTCGCCGGCGAGCAGCGCCCGGAGCAGGGCCGGGTCGCCCGCCTGCTCGTCATACTTCCAGCCGAGCCAGTCGGCGCAGCGGCGGGTGTCATCACGGTCGCGGTCGGTCGCGCCGACGCTCAGGTGCACGTAAGCGGCGCGGTTGTATGTCTGGAACCAGTGCTGCTCGGCTTCCATGAGATAGTCCGCGTTGTCTTCACCGAAGCGTTGCACGTATTCGCGCCGGAGCTTCTCGTAACGTTGCGGGCCGGGCGGCGTGTGATGGCGGTTCCAGCCGGGCGAGTACCAGTACGTGCCGGGGTTGTTGGCGACGTAGTCGGCGTAGCGTTGGCGCGACCCCAGCAGCAGGGTGATGCAGTCGTGCGCGCGGGGGATGACCAGCGGAAGCCGGCGGGTGCGCACGCCTTCGGTTCCCCGGCTGCACAAGCCGTACACCAGCGCGATCGCGTCGCAGATGTCCCCGGCTTCCAACTCATCGACCGAGGCTTGCAGCCGCTGACGCAAAACGTCGGGCTCGTTGTGCAGCCCTTGCGGCAGCTTCACCAGCCGGACGACCTGCGGCAGGTCCCGGATCATGTGCTCAACCTCGATTTCCATCACCGCGCAGGCAACGATGGCGAGTCGGGGCGTGTCGGAGGTTGTGGCGGCGGGGGGAGGCGGCATGGCCTTGCCAGGTTGGGGCGGACAACAATGATGACTATTATCGTAAGATTTTCGTCCTGACGCCGGGCGATACCTTAGAGATTTTTTTGCGATCGGCCATATGCAGCAGACGCCGCCCCCCGGGATCGACCTCAAGACGTTCCGCCGGATCGCGGCGGCGTACTGCCGGGCGTGGCCGGTGGGGTTGTGTCTGGTGGACGCGTCGGGCAGGCGGCTGCACTCGACGCACTGGTGGCCCGGCCGCGACGGCCTGGCGCAGCGGGAACTGCTGGCGTTCAACCTGCAGGAAGCATTGCGGTGGGGGGAGCCGACGGTGAGCTACGGCCCGCGTGACCGGCTGTACTGGTCGGCGCCGCTGATGCACAATATGGCGTTGTTAGGCGGCCTGGTGGCGGGGATGAACGAGGATGACCTGTCGTCCGGGGGCGTGGGGACGCCGCTGGTGGACCTGGGCGCCGCCTGCCGGGAGCTGCGCGAATGGGTCGAGCGGGAGAACCTGACCAACGCCGCGTTGCTGGCGAACCACCGCCGGCTTTATCAGCATGAGCGTGAACGGGCTGAGGCGATCCACCAGCTCAAGGCCCAGGGCCCCGGCAGCCTGCGCCGGCTGTACCTGCGGGAGGAGCCGCAGCTGATCGCCGCCATCCGCCAAGGCAACCGCGGGCAGGCACGCGCGGTGCTCAACGGCATCCTGACCGTGCTGATGGGCTACGCCGGCGACCGCTTTGAGCTGATCAAGAGCTTCTTCATGGAGCTGGTGGCGGCGGTCTGCCGGACCGCGGTCGAGGCCGGCGCCGAACCCGAAGCGATGTTGGGCGCCAACTTCCAGGGGATGACGGAGCTGGCGTCGATCCACACCCTCGAAGACCTGGCGCCCTGGCTGCACCAGATGCTCGAGCGCACGATGGACGCGATCGTCACCCACCGCCAATCCACCGCCGCGATCGTGGTGTCCGACGCGGTGGCGTACATGCATCAGCACCTGCACCGGTCGATCGGCCGGGACGATGTAGCCGCCGCGGTGTGCCTGTCGCCGTCTTACTTCTCCCGCCTTTTCAAGCAGCACGTCGGCCAGGGGTTTACGCAGACCCTCACGCGCATGCGGCTGGACCACGCGCAGGAGCTGCTGGTCCGCACGAGCCTGCCCATCGGCGACGTGGCCGGCCGCGCCGGGTTTACGGACCAGGGGTACTTCACGAAGGTCTTTCACCGTCACACCGGCCAGACCCCGCGGGACTACCGGGAAGCCCACAATCGGCCCTGAGCGGGCTTGGGCCGGCCGGAAAAGCGGTTCGATCGCACGAATTTCCCAAAAGTTGATCCCGCTGTCTCAAGACATTGGACGATGCTTCCCCTACCGTTGGATCAGAAATCAGCCCCCTCGCCGTCTCATGGGGGATCACGGAAAGGAAGCGTTATGAAGCCCATCCCCGACCTTACAGAAGCAATCAAAACCGGAAACCGCGCCCTCGCGACCGAGGCGACCCAGCGGGAGCTGGACGCCGGCAACTCGCCCCAGGAGATCCTCGCGGCCCTGGTGGCCGGGATGGACGACGTGGGCCGGCGGTTCAAAGCCAATGAGATTTTCGTGCCTGAGGTGCTGATCGCGGCCCGGGCGATGAAGGAGGCGATGGCGATCCTCGAGCCCAAGCTCGTCGAGGCCGGCTACGAGCCGCTGGCGACCGCGGTCATCGGCACCGTCCAGGGCGACCTGCACGATATCGGCAAGAACCTCGTGGCCATGATGTGGAAGGGCGCGGGCTTCAACGTCATCGACGTGGGCACCAACGTCCCGCCCGAGCGGTTCGTCGAAGCCGCCAAGGAGCACAGTGCGCAGGTCATCGGGCTCTCGGCGCTCCTGACCACGACCATGCCCGCGATGAAGCAGACCGTCGACGCCGTCAACGCCGCCGAGCTCAACGGCGTGAAGGTCGTCATCGGCGGCGCCCCGATCACCCAGAGCTTCGCGGACGAGATCGGCGCCGACGGCTTCGCGCCCGACGCAGCCTCCGCGGTGGACAGGGTGCGTGACCTCGTGGGCGTCTAGGCGACCGCTCCGCCCTCCGCCGTTCGATCCATCCTGTTTTCCCGCCGGTTCTGACCCTGAAGGGGCATGCCATGGTTTCCTTCTCTCAACCCGCCATCGCCAGCAGCGACGAACTGCTCTTCGGCCGATCCCCCCGTCCCCTGACCACCCGCAGCGGCATGGTCCTCGGCGGCGGGACGGTCTACCCGGAGCTGAATTTCACGCTCCCGACGATGACCGTCGAGCCCGCGACGCTCGATCAGATCGACGAGCACTACCGCCAGATCATCCAAGATGCGACCCGGCGGGCGGCCGAGCTGCACGCCCCGGGGCTGATCGTCGAGTTCGAGACCGTCCCGCCGATGACCGAGCACCCCGACTGGGGCATGCGGGTGGTCGACATCCTGATCGACGGCCTGGAAAAGGCTCGCGACAAGGATGGGCTCAAGAGCGTCCTGCGGGTCACGCCCAACGACAACCGCGAGTTTGTCCGTCCGCCTCAGATGCGCAGCGGCCGGTACTGGGACGCCATGGTGGAGCTGTTCGAACGCGCCGCCGCCGCGGGGACGGAACTGCTGAGCATCGAGTCGGTCGGCGGCAAGGAGGTGCACGACGACGCCCTGCAGATGTGCGACGTCGGCCAGGTGATCTTCGCGCTGTGCGTGCTGGGGGAGCGCGACATGCGGTTCCTGTGGACGCAGATCCACGCGATTACCGAGCGTCACGGCGTGCACTGCGCCGGCGACACCGCGTGCGGGTTCGCCAACACCGCGATGGTGCTGGCCGAGCAGAAGATGATCCCCCGCGTGTTCGCCGCGGTCGACCGGGCGATCAGCGCGGTGCGGTCCCTGGTCGCCTATGAGTGCGGCGCCGTCGGCCCGGGCAAGGACTGCGGTTACGAAAACATCGTCCTCAAGGCGATCACCGGCTTCCCGATGGCCCACGAAGGCAAGTCCGCCACCTGCGCTCACCTGAGCCCGGTCGGCAACGTCGCCGCCTGCGCGTGCGACACCTGGAGCAACGAGTCGGTCCAGCACCTCAAGCTCCTGGGCGCCATGGCCCCCACGTGCAGCCTGGAGTCGCTGATCTACGACTGCCGACTGATGAACGAGGCCCTCGCCGACGGCCAGCCCCAGGCCCGGCAGTTACGGGACTGGCTGGCGCGGTCGGATGCGATCCACGACCCGCAGGCCTACATCCTCACGCCCGACAGCGCCGTGCGCCTCGCGAAGGTGATCACTGATGCGCCCGATCACTACCGGGCCGGCAAGGCCGTGGCCCTCGAGTCCGTCGCCCTGCTGCGCGAAGGCCTCGAGACCGATCGGCTCCGCATCGACGAACGCGAACGCCCCTGGCTGGACACCATCGAACAGGCCGCCGCCGACCTGCCCGACGACGCGGAAGCGTTTATCGCGCAACAGACGCCGATGGTTGACCCGGCCAAGTGCGATCTGGGGCAGTACGAGCTTTGATCTGGAGGAAAAACCGATGAACGACCGTCAACGATTCCTGGCCACGATGCGCTACGAGCCGCGCGACCGGGCGCCGATCTGCGATTTCGGCTTCTGGGATGAAACGATCGAGGCATGGCACGCGCAGGGGCTGCCCGAAGACATCCCGGCGACCCGACGCGGCGCCGACACCAGCCGCTTCTTCGGCATGGACAGCTTCAGCGGCGGCGTCGGGCCCTCGGTCAGCCTGTGCCCCGCGTTCGAGACCCAGGTGGTCGAGGACCGGGGCGAGCAGGAAGTCATCCGCGACTCAGAGGGCGTGCTCGTGCTCCGGCACAAGCGGATGTCTTCGATCCCCGTCCACCTCGGCCACCTGCTCACCGACCGCGCGAGCTGGGAGCAACACTTCAAGCCGCGGCTCGACCCCGACACCCCCGAGCGATACCCGGATTGGGACGAGTTGCGGCGCATCAGCGACGCCCCGAACTACCCGGAGGTGCGCTCCATCCAAGGCGGCAGCCTCTACGGGTGGATCCGCAACTGGATGGGTATGGAGAACGTCGCCTATTTGGTCTATGACGACCCCGCACTGTTTGAAGAGATGGTGGTCACACTCACCGACCTCACCGTCGAGGTGCATCGTCGTGCGTTCGAGCGGGGCGCCCGGTTCGACGCCTGCTTTTTCTGGGAGGACATGTGCTACAACGCGGGCCCGCTCTTGTCGCCCGAGCATTTCAAGCAATACCTCGTACCCAACTACCGCCGCATCACGGACCAGTTGCGGGCCCATGGCTGCGACGTGGTCTGGCTGGACTCCGACGGCTGCATCGACGATCTGATCCCCCTCTGGCTCGACGCCGGCGTGAACTGCATGTTCCCGATCGAGGTCGGCGCCTGGGGCGGCGACCCGGTGAAGTACCGCCAGCAATACGGCAAGGACCTGTTGATGATGGGCGGGTTCGACAAGCACATTCTGGCCCGCTCGCCGCAGGCGATCGACGCCGAGATCGAGCGCTTGACGCCGGTCGTCGAAGAAGGCGGTTTTATCCCGTTCTGCGATCACCGCGTGCCGCCGGACGTGCCCCTGACGAACTACGTGCACTACCTGCAAACCGTCCGGCGGGTGTGGGGCAAGGACACCAACCTCAAGCCGATGGGCGAAATACCCGCCGTGTCGGCGGCAGGCGGGTCGTAACCCGAGGACCATCCCGCCATGTTCGATACAGATCGTGAACCCGACTTCGGCCGTTTCCTCGACACGCTGCTGCTGCGCCGTGCGTGGCGGCGCCCGCCGCAGTTCGACTTCATCATCGACGCCAGGCACAAGGCCGCCGTCCTGGGCCGCCCCGCCGAAACCGCCGACGACGAGGCCGCCTTTTACCGGGCCGCGGGGTATGACTACGTGCAGGCCTCGGTCTACGCGCCGCACGACGAGTTGATCGATGCCCAGCAGCGGCAGCGATCGGCGTCGGGCTCGGCGTCCCACGGCGATACCTGTGTCATCCCCACGCTGGCCGACTTCCGCTCGAAGCGGTGGAGTTGGCAGGACCTGGCGGAGGGCGACACGACGCGGATCGAGCCCGCGTTGGAGCGGGCCGAGCGGCTCGCTGAAGCGTTGCCCGGCCGGATGAAGCTCCTGCTGCACGGCGCCGACGTGTTCACATTCGCCTGGGAGATGATCGGGTTCGACGCGTTCTGCCTCGCATCGTACGAAGAGCCCGAATTCATCCGCGCGGTGATGGACTCGTTGGCGGCGGCGCAACTTAACGCCATCGACGCCGCCCTGCGTCGATGCGGCGACCGCGTCGGAGCGATCATCTACAGCGACGATATCGCTTACACCGAGGGGCTGATGCTGAGCCCCGATTTCTTCAAGCAATACCTGTTCCCCACGATCGGCGAGGTCGCTCGGCGCGGCGAGTCGGCGGGGGCGCCTTTGATTTACCACTCCGACGGGCGGCTCTACGACGTGTTTGACGACCTCACCACGCTGGGGGTGAAAGCCATTCAACCGTTGGAGCCCAAATCGATGGACCCGATGGCGATCAAGCAGCGGTGGCCGGGCCGGCTGTGCCTGCTGGGGCATATCGATCTGGACCTGATGGCGCGCGGCGAGCCCGATCAGGTCGAGGCGCATGTCCGCCAGGAGATCGACCAGCTCAACGCCGACGGGGGCTACATGCCCGGCGTCTCCAACACCGTGCCCGACTACGTCAAGACCGAGAACTACCTCCGCATGATCCGCACCATCCAGAGCTACCCCGACGAGTTGATCGAAACGCCGGGGGGCGTGGGGTGCGGCCATGCGTCGTGACGCCCTGTCGGCGTCGCTTCACCCCGCCGGCCAACCCCGGCCGCGTTTGTCAAAAGGCTTCATCATGAACGGAAAAACCATCGTCTTCGACGCGCTGCAAGGCAAACAGACCCCGCGCCCGGCGTGGCTGCCCTTCGTCGGCGTCCATGGCGGACAACTCATCGACGCCGCCGCCGATCGATATCTCCAGTCGCCCGACCTGATCGTGCAGGGGCTGACGCGCGCCCAGGAGCTGTACCGGCCTGACGCCCTGCCGATCGTGTTCGACCTCCAGCTCGAAGCGGAGGTCCTTGGCTGCGCCTTGCAGTGGGCGGACAAGACGCCGCCTTCGGTCGTGACGCACCCGATGAGCGCCATGGAAGGCGAGGGCCGGACGCTCGATGACCTGCCCGCCTTCTCGACCGACGCCGGGCGTTTCCCGATCGTGTGGGACGCGGCGAACCGCATGCGCCGCGGCGTCGGCGACGACACGGCGCTCTACGGCCTGGTCACGGGGCCGTTCACCCTGACGTCGCACCTGATGGGCAACGACCTGTTCCTCCAGATGTTTGATGATCCTATGAAGGTGGAGCAGACGGTGCGTTTCTGCGCCGGTGTCGCCAAGCAGGTGGCCGGGGCGTACCTCGATCACGGGGCCGACGTGATCGCGGTGGTGGACCCGATGACCAGTCAGATCAGCCCTGAGCACTTCGAGCAGTTTGTCCGGCCGGCCGTGAACGACGTGTTCGACTTCGTGCGGGGCCGCGACGGTTTCTCGTCGCTGTTCGTCTGCGGCGACGCGACGCGTAACCTTGAGGTGATGGCCAACACCCACTGCGACAACGTATCGATCGATGAGCAGATCGACTTGACGACCATCCGCAATCTGACGGTTCCCCGGGGCAAGAGCTTCGGCGGCAACCTCAAGCTCACGGTCGTGCTGTTGATGGGCGACGCCGACGACGCCCGGCGCGACACGCTGCGTTGCCTCGACGCGGCCGGCGATGCCGGGTTCATCCTCGCGCCGGGATGCGACCTGCCGTACGACGTGAAGCCCGAGAACCTGCAGGCAGTGGCTCAACTCGTGCACGACCCGTATCAGCGCGACGTCGCTCGGACGCTGAGCGCCAAGGCCGACGATGACTTCGCCGACATCGCGTTGCCCGATTACGACGCCTCATCGCCGGTCATCGTGGATGTGATCACGCTCGACTCGGCGTCGTGCGCCCCGTGCCAGTATATGGTGGCCGCGGCCAACGCCGCGCGCGACCGTCTCGGCGAAGAGTGCCCGGTCGAGGTCCGCGAGCACAAGATCACCACACGCGAGGGCGTGGGCGTCATGAGCCGGCTGGGCGTCGCGGCGTTGCCCACCATTTGCGTTGACGGCCAGGTCGCGTTCAGCTCGATCATCCCCCAGCCCCAGATGCTCTGCGACACCATCGTCGAACGCCGACAAGCCAAGGGGTTCGCGGTGAGCTGAGCCTTCCCCGGCGCCGGCGGTCATGCGCCGGATGCAACCAGGAGAGAAAAGATGGTCGTCAAGTTGGCCCCGAACATCCTGTTTTCCGAAGAAGACTGGCAGCGCATCGAGCGGGATTGGAGCGCCTGGTGGAGCCATCAATTGGATCGGCCGCTGGTGATGATCGAAACCATCGACCCCTCGGCTCCGACTCTTCCCGTTGAAAACTTCGTCACCAATTACCCCGCGGATTGGTCACCACAACAGATCATCGACGTCTGCGCCGCCGACGTGGGCCGACGTCGGTTCCACGGCGACGCGTTCCCCAAGGTGTGGCCCAACTACGGCCCCGGCGTGCTCGCGGCGTTCCTCGGCTGCGCCGTGCAGACCCGCCCCGATACCGTCTGGTTCGAGCCGGCCGGCCAGCCGACGCTCGAGGACCTGGCCCAGGTCGCCCTGAACGCGGACAACGCCTGGTTGCAGCGGGTCGAGGCGTTCACCCGGACCGCCGTCGACACGCTGGGCGACCGCGCCTGCACCGCGTTCACCGACCTCGGCGGCAACCTCGATGTGCTGGCGTCAATGCGCGGCGCAGAGGACCTGCTCATGGATCTGCTCGATGACCCTGACACGGTTGGCCGCGTCGTCGAACGCATCACCCAGCAATGGCTCAAGGCCTACGATTATCTCTATGAAATCATCAGGCCGGTCGGTCGGGGAACTACGCCATGGGCCGCCATCTGGTCCGCCCAACGCTGTTACATGTTGCAGTGTGATTTTTCGTACATGATCTCGCCCGATCTGTTCGAGCGTTTCGTGGCGCCCGACCTGACCACCTGCTGCGACCGGCTGGAACACGGGTTTTACCACCTCGACGGACCCGGGCAGCTCCCGCATGTCGACCTGCTCCTGGGCATCGAACGGCTCCGTGGGATCCAGTGGATCCCCGGCGCCGGCAACCCGGAACCCGAGCACTGGCTCGACCTGCTGCGGCGCATCCGCGATGCCGGGAAGCTCTGCCAGCTCTACGTCAGCGCCCAAGGCGCGTTGAAGATCACGCAGGAACTCGGCGGACGCGGCTTCGCGTTCCGCATCGTCGAAACCGGCATGACCGCCGAAGACGCCCAGGAGCTTGTTCAACAGCTCCGCCGCACATGAAACCTCAACGTCCACAGTCGCTGGAGTCAAACGATGAACACGACGACTACCAACTTGCAGGCTCCCGATCGGCTGGCCGGCATGGACTTCGCGGCTCACAACGCCGAGGTGGTCGAGGTCTGGAAGGCTTACGGCGCCGGCCGCCCCAGCCGCACCCCCATTATGCTCGGGACCAATACCCGCTACTTCATGCTCGACGCCCACGCCAACGACATGGGCGTGGGGTTTGAGGACTACACCAATGACCCGGACCTGATGTTCGATGTGCAGCTACGTTTCGAGCGGTGGAAACGGTTCAACCTCCTCCAGGACGCGCCGTTGGGGCCGCCCGAGCGGTGGCGTGTGAGGGTGGACCTCCAGAATTTCTATGAGGCCGCCTGGTTCGGCTGCCCGATCGAGTACATGGACGACCAGGTGCCCGACACCCGCCCGGCCTTCACCGACGAGCCCGAGCGGGTCATGGAAAAAGGGATGCCCGATCCGCTCAGCGGGGTGTGCGGCATGGCGTGGTCGTATTACGAACGCTTCCGGGAGCGGGCTGAACGCGAGACCTATCTCGACCGCCCCATCGAAGTGGATCCCGGGGGCCTGGGCGAATCGACCGACGGGGTGATGACCGTGGCGTGCAACCTCTTCGGGGCCGATTTCGTGTGCACGGCGATGGTCGAAGAACCCCAGCGGCTCAACACGCTGTTCGACTTCATCACGCAAGCCACGATCGAACGTTCGCGGGCCCTGCGTCAGCGTATAGGAACGCCCTTCCCCGTGCCCCGCTACGGGTTCGCCGACGACAGCATCGCGCTGATCTCCACCGAGATGTACCGGCAGCACGTGCTGCCGCACCACCGCACGCTGTGTGATGCAATGAGCGACGAACAGCCGCGGTGCATCCATCTCTGCGGCAATGCGACCCGTCACTTCAAGACGATCCGCGACGAGTTGAACGTGATGCAGTTCGACACCGGGTTCCCGGTCGACTTCGCGGCTCTGCGGCGTGAGTTGGGCCCGGAAGTCCGCATCCAGGGCGGCCCGCACGTCGAGTTGCTGCTCACCGCGACGCCCGACCAGGTCCGCGACGAAACCCGGCGGATCATGACCAGCGGCGTGCTCGAGGGCGGCCTGTTCGTGTTGCGCGAAGGCAACAACCTGGCGCCCTGCACCCCGCTGGAGAACACCGAAAAGATGTACCACACCGGCCGGGAACTGGGCCGGCTGACCGCATGAAGCCCAGACGGCCGTCTTTCCGCCGCGTAACGTTTCCAATTTCATCAGAGCCCATGCCATGCCTGACGACAACCCCATCCCGGTCTGCCTGGTCACCGGCTTCCTCGGCAGCGGAAAAACAACGCTGTTGGATCACCTGGCTCGGCGTCACGCCGACCGCCGGCTCGTTTTTGTCGTCAACGAGTTCGCGACGCTGGACGTCGACGGCCGACTGCTGGATGGGCATCACCGCGTCGTACCCGTGCCCGGGGGGTCGATCTTCTGCACCTGCCTGGTCACGAAGTTCGCGGAGGTGATGAACCGCATCGCCGATGAACACGAAGCCGACCCGATCGACGGCGTAATCGTCGAGGCCAGCGGCATCGCCAACCCCACCGTAGCCGGCAAACTGCTGGTCGATACGAAACTGGACGCACGCTTCCAACTGGCGCACACCGTGTGTGTCGTAGACCCGCAGAACCTGGCGGTGCTGCTGCACACGCTCCCCAACGTCCACGCCCAGATCGCCGCGTCGGACACCGCGGTGATCAACAAGACCGATCTGCACGACACGGCGGCGATCGACGCGGTGGAGCGCCGCTTGCGCGGCATCCATCCCGGCATGGTGATCCACCACGCCGCGTTCGGCGTGGCCGAGTTCCCCTTGTTCGGCACAGCACGCCATGGCGTTCAGGCTTCACCGACCGGCGAATACGCCCGCTGCGCAGACCCGAACTATTTCACCGCTATAGCCGAGTTGCCTGACGGCATGACCCGCGCGGAACTGGCCGCCCTGCTCGACGCGCTGGCTGGCAGGGTGTACCGCGTCAAGGGTTTCGTTCAACTCGACACCGGGCCGGTGTACGTCGATATCGCCGCCGACCGGTTGGGCATCCGCGACCTGGCGCCGCCCGCCGGCCCGATTGATACGTCGAATGCAAATTCCTCGTTGGTCGTCATCGCGCGCAACACCGCGCGGGACAGGATTCAGGGAGAACTCGCGCGGTGGGCCGTCCCGCGCGCGACGGCCGCCGTTTCGCTTCCTGAGATCATCGAAACTCGCCAGGATTGACCTTTAACCCTCAAGAACACCGCCATGACCACTCCTCTCACCAACGTCAAGCTGACCGGACGCGAACGCGTCAACCGTATGTTTGAGCGCCGCGACCATGACCGGACGCCGCGACACGACACCTTCTGGACCGACACCATCGAACGTTGGCGAGGCGAAGGACTCGACGGCGACGACTCGGCCGTGCTTGATCTGCTCGGCTCTGACTTCCATAACGCCTGCTGGTACTGGCCCGCGCCCTTTGCGGACGAGACCGTGCTTGAGGAGGACGAGCAAACCAAGGTTGTCCGAGATCGGCAGGGCAAAACCGTGCGCTTGTGGAAGCACCGTATGGGCACGCCCGAACACCTCGACTTCGGCTGCCAGAGCCGCGACGACTGGGAACAGCAGTACAAGCCCCGGTTACTGGAGCGGGGGGTTGCTGTAGACGTGCCCCGAGCCATACGTGAATATCACCATGCACGGGAGCGGAACCGATGGGCGTACCTCGCCGGCATCGAAGGCTTCGAGGCCACCCGCGCCCTGGTCGGCGACGAGATCGCCATGATCGCCATGGCCGAAGACCCCGAGTGGATCAAGGACATCAGCGACACTTACGCCGAGTTGTCGATCCGCAGCTACCAGGCGATCATCGACGCCGGCGCCCAACCCGATGGGTTGTGGACCTATGGCGACATGGCCTTCAACCACGCGACCATGTGCTCGCCGGCGATGTACCGCGAACTCATCCTCCCCGGCCACCGTCGGCTGTGCGATTTCGCCCACACCCACGGCATGAAGTTCATCTATCACACCGACGGCAACGTCAACGGCGTGATCGACATCTACCTCGAAGCCGGCTTCGACTGCCTCCAGCCGCTCGAAGCCAAGGCCGATATGGACATCCGAACGCTGTGCCCCCGGTACGGCGATCGGCTCGCGTTTTTCGGCAATATCGACGTCATGGTGATGGCCACCAACGACCGCGAGGTGATCGAAGCCGAGATCGTCTCCAAGTTTGCCGCCGGTATGGCGACCCGTGGCTACGCTTACCACTCCGACCACTCGGTGCCGCCGAGCGTGAATTGGGACACCTACCGCTTCATCATTGACTGCGTCGAGAAGCACGGCAGTTATGACTGATGCGAATCCATAAAACGGATGCGTATGGCCGCCCTTAGGTCCCACATCCGGATACGCCGCTCCCACGCAGCGCGGGTTGCGCTCTGCCTGACCGCCTTGATTTACTTCCCCCGAAGGCTGTCGGCGTTCACCGAGGTCGTTAGCGAAACAGACGGGACTTAAAGACGAAGAGAACAGGGGCTTCTGTATACCGGTGATTCGACGCAATCACAGCCACGTCGAATGAGTCGATAAATTCATTTTTCAAAGGAGTTTACCGGCATTCAGCTTTAGTTCAATTTGTTTGTTGCACAATCTTGAATAATCTGTATGATTAAATGCAATGACAGTCACAATTCGACAAATCGCTGAGCAACTCGACCTGTCGCCCTCCACCGTTTCGCGGTCGCTTCAGCAAAGCGCCCGTATCCATCCATCAACTCGAGCCCGGGTGGCGGAGACCGCCGCTCGCCTCGGATACCAGGGCCGCGCCCGGCGTAGCCGGCAGCCTGAAGCCGACCTACCCACCGTTGGACTCCTATTACGCAGCGAAGACTCCCACGGCAGCCCGAACGCGATGCGCATGCTCCAGGGCATGACCGCCGCGACCGACGACGTCGACGCACGCCTTACGGTTCACACCGTTCGTGCGCACGACCTCGATGAACAAACACCCGCGCGGTTGCCCAAATCGTTGCGAGGCAGCGCATGCGACGCCGCCGTCCTCGAGGGACGACATGACCCGGCCATGGTCCGTGATCTGGCCAGACGGGTTCCGCTTGTTTCCTGCGCTTTTCTGTACGACCCTGTCGCCCACGACGCCGTCCTCGCGGACAACCTGGAAGGCGTACGCATGGTCGTCGATCACCTGATGCCGCTGGGGCACCGCCGCCTGGCTTGGGTCGGCGAGCACCACGACGCGACGTTCAGCGAGCAACGACGCGCCGGTTTCATCGAGGGCTGTCTGCGGCACGGCCTGCTGCCGCCGCGTGAAGACCTGATGGGCCGCTCCATCTTTCACGGTAGAGACGACATCGACGGGCGGGTGCTGCGAGAGGCCGTCCAACGTGGCGTCACCGCGTTCGTGTGCGTCAACGACCGCGTGGCCGGCCTTGTGATCCGTTCGTTGGAGGAGGCGGGCCTGAGTGTCCCCGCCGATGCGAGCGTCACGGGCTTCGACGCGATGCATATTGCCGATCTGCAGGCCCGGCGGATCACGTCCATTGATCCTCAGTTCGTGGAGATGGGGCGGGCGTGTATCGATCTGGTGATGCGTCGGCTCCGTCAGCCGGCCAGCCGGCCATTGCGCGTGTCGGTGTCCGGCGAGTTGGTGATCGGCAACAGCTCGGGGCCGGTAGCGACATAAGCCGTAACGGCGAGCGCTGTTTAACGGCCCGCGAAACGGAAACCTGACTCTGCATCGTATTCAAATCTGGTTCCTTGATTATGGAGGCTTGAACATGGTTCGCTTGCCTGACCTTTCATCCGGACGATTCTTGAATCCTGTGAACATCGCGGCCGCCGCAGTTTTGGCCTGCGGAGCTTTGGTGACAAACGCCGCCACCCTCGCGGACTACCGTTTCACTGGGGGAACGGCCGCGTCGATCGACAGCCACGCGGGAACCGACGCGGGCGATTTCCAGGCCGTTTCGGGCGCCAACGAGGGCAGCGCCGCGTCGGACATCGGCTTCGGGGCCACCAGCAACACCGCCTTCGTCCGGGGGGACGCCGTCGCTCAACCCAACACCGCTTCCGGCGCGTTGAACGATGACGATTTCTTGTCGTTCACTATTTCGGCGACAAACGCGGGCGACGCGATGGTTCTGGATGAATTGATTTTTGAGGGGTTCTATCTCAGCGACAATGCATTGGGTGACCTCACCTCGGTCACCGTTTACCTCCAGTCGAGCGTCGGTGGTTTCGGGGATGGCAGTCCCGTACTCGACAGCTTCGCCCTGACCGAGAGCGGCGGTATCGGCGACGGCGGGCCGACTTACAGCGTCGACCTGTCGGCGTTTCCGAGCCTGGCGACGGCCGAATTCCGTTTCTATTTCGCCGCTGTCGGCAGCTCGGGCAACAAGGTCGGCGACACGGTGCGCCTGGACAACGTGCAACTGACCGGCGACATCATCCCCGAACCCGCATCACTGGCGTTGATGGGGCTGGGCGGGCTCACGGTGCTGTTCCGGTCTCGACGGGCTTGAGTTCCCGTGTTCTTGAACGCTCGGCGCCCCGACGTATGGTTGAGTCACGGATCACTTCTGTGAGACACGCTCATGACCTCACGTTCCCAATCACATCACGGCTTTACGCTGATCGAGCTGCTTGTAACGATCAGCATCATTGCGCTGCTGATCGCCCTGTTGCTGCCAGCGCTGAACCGAGCCCGAAGCGTCGCCCGCAAGACCGCCTGTTTGTCCAACCAGCGCCAACTCGGAATCGCTTATTTCATGTACGCCAACGACTCAGACGGATATGTCATCCCCATGACGGTTCCGGGCGCCTCCGCGAGGCAATCCTCCGGCAACATCACGAGCCATGGCTGGTATCCGTACATGCTGGATGACTATCTCGAGTCGCCAGGCGCCTGGAACTGTCCCGAGCAGAGCGAAACCTATTACTTGGTGCGGAAAAGCAACCCCGCGGCGCCGCTCGGCACAGCGGGCTGGCCGTGGTTCAAGATCGCCAATTACAACTATCATGTTTACCTGGGGGGTAAGCGGCTGGATGCCATCCAGAGCGGTTACGAACATGCGGGCGACCAGTTTATCTTCGGTGAAACCGGCTACAGCAACCCGGTCGACTGGCCCGGCCGGTTCGGCTGGGATTGGACGCCGTCTTACATCAACGGCGTGTTCGCGGCCAGCAACGGCGACGGCCTGCACCTCGGGGCGATCAACGCGCTGATTGTTGACGGCCACGCAGAATCCGGGCCGAAGGAAGCGATCCGGATCGTGATCCGCCCAACGCACCCGCCCGACGAACCAAAGTCGACCGTTTATTTCAAGTGATTTCGTTACAGCGAAGCTTATCGCCCAGCAGCCCGTTTACGTTTGTCTTCACCGGAGCCATCTGAATGAATTTGTTCTCCGTATCCGTTCCACGCATTGTTGTTCTGATCGCCCTGACCGCCACGACGCCCCGGCTGGCCGAACAGGTCGCAATCCTCAATCCGCCCCAGACGCTGGCCGCGGGGCAGAAACTTGACCTCAAGGTCCGTTACCAGGCCGACGACGGATCGAAGGCCCGCCAACTCATCGTCATCTTTCAGCAGCCGAAGCACGGCGTGAAACAGACGGCGTACCGCGAGGTTCGCCGCGGCGCCGAAGCGCGTGACGTGGGAGTTGAGTTGACGATCCCACGCACGGCCCGGGACGGCGAAGGCGAGTTGTTCGCCATCCTTAGCGGCCCGGGCTGGTCGCCCGTGAAGCAGGCGACCGCCAAGGTGCGGGTCGAACGCGGCGCCGACGCGATTGACCCCGACACGCTGTCGATCATGCGTCTGCCGGATGGTGTGCTCGAACCGGGCCAAACGTACCCGATCGAGGTGAGATATCACGTGCAGCCGAAAAGCTCGGCGACCCATCTCTTGCTCGTGTTCGAGCAAGGAAGACATAAGGTCAAGAAAACGATCTACGGCAAGATCAAAAAGGGGTCAGAGGAAACCCACCGGTTCGAGATGCCGACGCCCGCACACGCCCAGGAGGGCAAGGCGAGCATCTACGTCGCGCTCAACGGCAAGGGCTGGAATCCGACGGCGGAAGCGAGAAGTTCGGTGGATATCGCGGCCCCCAAGCCGGTGATCGACCGGTACGGACAATACGTCGGCTCGGACTGGCCGGGCAAGGTCAAGACAGATCAGAACCTGGTTGAAGCCTGGGAAACCGAGCGGCGAAAGCTGGCGACATGGGGGCGGCCCGAGGCGTTTGATCGGTTCGGCGGGTGGAAGCAAGCCGGTTGGCGAGAAACCGCCACCGGCTTTTACCGGGTGGTCAAGCGTGACGGCTACTGGTGGTTGATCAGCCCGGAAGGTAACCCCTGTTTCTACACCGGGGTGTGCGCGGCGCCGGGCCTGAACTGGCCCAAGACGCCGGTTACCGGCCGGGAATGGCTGTTTGAGGAACTGCCGCCGCGTGAGGGAACTTACGGCGCCGCCTGGGGGTGGGACGTGTGGGGCGCCGGCGACAAAGCCCATTACGTGTCTTTCCATACCGCCAATATGATCCGCAAATTTGGCGAAAACAACTGGCGCCGTGAAGCCACGGCGCTGACCGAAAAGCGCCTGCGCACTTGGGGATTCAGCGGTATCGGTAAATGGGGCGGGCTCTTCGGCGACGGCGCTCGGCTGGCGCAGGTTGAGGGGCTTGGATGTTTCGGCTACGCCCACACGCACGGCAAGGACGTGCCCAAGATCGCGGGCAAGCCCGACATCTTCAACCCCGAAGTGGTTGATGCGATCCGAAAGACCCTGGCCAGGCAGGTCGCCCATCACCGCGATAACCCGTATATCGTCGGCTGGGGCGTCAACAACGAGACCGACTGGGTCAAGAAAAACGTTGTACCCACTTTCTTGAAACAGGACGCAGATATCCCCGGCAAGCGCGCCCTGGTCGATCACGCGCTGACCCATTACGACCACGACCCGGCTCGGCTGGCCGAGGCCTGGGGCGTGAAGGCCGCGAGTGTTGACGAGTTGTATGCGATGGAACTCAAAGCCCCGGCCAAAGACGCCGAGATGCTCCGCCAGTACTTCTCACACGAGTATTACCGAACGATTTATCAGATCATGAAAGAACTGGCGCCGAACCACCTGTACTTCGGCTACTGGATCGTGCCGTGGTGGTGGGAGGGTCCGGTCGACTGGGAGTTGCTCGCCCCGTATGTCGACGTGATTGGTTACGACCACTACAACCATCGCCACGACGGCGGCATCCGCAAGTTGATCGACAAGTTTGACAAACCCGTGGTATTAGGTGAATTCAGCTTCTCGCCGACCTATAGCGGCGAACGCGGCTACACCGAATACAAAAAAGTCGGCGCCGCGGACGACGCCGAAGCCGGCCGCATGTATACCGAGTTGATCGAACACGCGGCGAAAGACCCGAAGTGCGTCGGCGCCTTGTGGTTCCTCTACCGGGATCAACCCGTCACCGGCCGCGGCCCGGGCAGCGGTAACCGCCTACGCTACGGCGAACACCATGCGATGGGCTTGGTGGATATGACCGATACCCCGAAATGGGACCTCGTCGAACAGGTTCGCGACGCCAATCTGAACGCTTCCCGTTGGCGCCTGGACGCTGCGCACCGCTCCGAGCCGAGACCCAGCGGCTCATCGAACTGATGGACACGGATACACGCCAAACTCACGAGCCCGCTCTTGTCTTAAGAGTTCACGTGAAGGGAGCGCCACAACGGCCGGGCGCCGGTTTCTTCCGGATTCCCTTTTCGCCCGCCGTCAGTTGGGCAGGATGAAATAGGTTTCGGGCAGGGCTCCGGTAATGGCGTAGTAAGCCGCGCCGAAACTCTGCCAGAACAAGGCGGCGAGCAGTTCACCGGCGATCAGGCCGATCATCAGCGGCCGCACTGTGCTGTAGCCCCGCGCCCCGGTGAGCCGGGTGATCGTCGACTTGATGAACCAGCCCAGCAGGAACGACCAGGCGAACCGCCCCGCGGGGGTCGTGCCGATCACCAACAGCAGCACGGGGTGGATTGGCCACCACGGCAGGCGCATCCGCGCTGCCGCCAGCGCGATCACCGCCGCTGCGCCCCCCGCCATGATCCCCACCGCCGGCCAGTCCGGACGCATCGAGCTGAAGTAAGCATGTGACAGATCGACGCCGACCGCCGCGTCCAGCTCGCCGACGCTCATCGCATCCGAGACGCGCCGCGCCAGCGTGTTGAACGCCAGGCTCGGGTGCCACTCGTTGGCCCATTTCTCCAGCGGCGGCAGGCCCCAGGTGTAGAGCAGCATGAGCGTGACCGCCCCCGCGAGGACCAACGCGCCCAGCGCCACGCTCCCTTGCAGAAGGGCCGAGGACCGCCGCGAAACCTTGGTGAGGTCATCCGACAGCTTGAGCCCGTTGACGAAGAACCCGAGGATCGATTCCCGCGGGTCGCCGACCAGCACCACGCCGATCAATGAGATCATCAGAAAGGTCGTCGGCCCCATACCCTCGAACCCGAACACCGCGGCGAAGAACGTGATCGGCATCCAGTTGGGCTGGATATAGAACGCCCCGGTCTCGGCGAAGATGCGGGCCAGGACGACCAGCATCAGCAGGATCAGCGCGACGGCGATCACCCCCATCCGCCAATCCAGCCCGCCGTACCGGCTCAGCAGCACGACGCAGCCGATCGAGGAGAGGACCAGCAGCCGGCCGGCCCAGGCGAGGGTGCGCTGGTTGGGGTCGCCGGTGACTCGGCGGAGGCGCAGCGTGTCGGCCGCGACGGCGAGGTAATGCCGACGCCCGAAATAGAAGATCATCACCGCGTAGCCGAGATACGCGCCGATGCGCAGCAGCGGGCCGATATCGGCCTCGGCCTGGTTGTTGGTCAGGGGGATCGCGTTGGCGGTGAGCGCCGCCCCAAGCGCCAGCCACGCGAAGCCCACGATGCCCATGCTCAGCGTGACATCGGTCCTGACGAAAAACGCAAACGCGATCACGCTCAGATACAGGTGTGGGTGGAACACGTTCCAACTCCCGGAGACGCGCGACGCGTTGGGGAACAGGACCATCAGCGGGCTCAGGTCGTAGGTCAACGGGAGCTTGATCCAGCCGGGTTGCCACACCGCCAGGCCGTTGTTGAGGTGCAGGACCAGCACGGCCAGCAACGCGCCCCAGAACAGCTTGTTGTGGAACAACCCGCCGGGCCGGACGGCCGTGGGCGACGTCACCGCCTCGACCAGCTTGACCAGCGGGTAAGGCAGCCGTTCGTAACGTGACCACTGAGGATGAAGGATCAGCGCGAGACAGACGCTCGCCACCGCCAGCAGCGCCGCCAGGCCCACCCACAGGCGCAGGGTCGGCCACCATGACCGCCACGGCACGTTCCCCAGGCTCAGCCGCTGCTCCCCCGCGACCCCGCCGACCAATGCGTCGGTCACCACCGGGTCCGCTTCGGCGCCGTTGACCATGACGCCTTCCCCCGCGGGGATCGGCGCGACGTGTTCGGGCCACACCACCGCCAGCAGCGCGCGGTTGAGTCGGGCGAGGCTGGCCGCGTGCTCCGTCTGATACGCGTGGATCAATGCCGCGACCTCGGGCCGCTGGGCGGTTTCCGGCGGCAGGTGATCGGCAAGCCCTTCGCTGCGGACCAGGTGATTCAACGCAGCCAGCAGGGTCGCGCGTTCATCGGGCCGCACCTCGTCCTCGGCGTCCCGGTCCGTCGCCAGTTGGCGAATCAGCCTGCGCTGTCCCGCAAGCAGTTGCTTGTTGAGCCAGGCGCCCCAGTCGTTGGGGGGCTCGGCGGAGATCGTGTGATGGATCTGCTGCGCCAGGCCCCGCCAGTCGCGCACCTGCCCGCGGGCGATCGTGGGCGATCCGCCGGGCACGTAGGAGAGCACGCCTTCGGATTGCCAATGCGGCTTGGTGCGTTCGAGGTTGATCGGGTTGGCCAGGCCGCCGACGAACGTGCGGTAGAAATTGGACCCCGGCCAGGCGCACGCCGCGGTCGCGATGACCACGAGCATCACCAGGTGCTGCCGGGGCATCCCACCGCGGCCTCGGCGGAGCATCACCCAGGCGCCCGCCAGCAGCGACAGCACCACCAGCAGCCCGTACACCGTGGACGGCATCAGGTTGCCGGTCATCAGCGGCTGGCGGATGATCGTGTCGTTGAAGAGGGTGAAACACGCGACCCACGCCGCCAGCAGGATGCCGAGAAAAACGCCGATCATCAGTCGCGGCTCATCCTAACGTCTTCTTGCCTCACAACCGCCCGGCCTGCTACCAGAATAGCAGGTACAACACGATCGTCGCGGCGATGATCCCGCCGCCGTACACGTAGCGCAGCGGGTGAGGCGTGACGTCCAGGTCCGACACCGGCATCTTCCGCGGCTCGCTCAGCGGCCGGGCCGCGGTCATCACGCCCAGGATGACGCACAGGATCACCAGCGTGATCGTCATGTGGTGCAGGAACGTGATCTGCGTGAAGCCGAAGATTTGTGCTGGGACGCCGGTGACAATCGCGACCTGGTCCTCGGCGATCGCGCGGACGACCTGGCCTTGCTCGTTATGCGAATAGCCGATCGCCGACATGACCCAGCCCGTGACGCGGAATACGCCGTAGATCACCGGGCCCAGCCACAACGCGACCCGGCCCGACGCGGCCGGGGCTTTGGGGACCAGGATGCCGAAGAAGAAGACGACGACGATCGCCGGGGAGATGAAGCCCCAGATCTCCTGGATGTAGTTGAACACGCCCTCGAACAGGCCGGGCAGCGGGGCCATCAGGCAGGCGGCCAGCGCGATGACGGCGGTCGCGATCCGGCCGACCCGTACCTGCTGCCGCGGCGTGGAGTCGGGCTTGATGAACTTGTCGTAGACGTCGACGGTGAAGAGGGTCGACGCGGAGTTGATGCCCGAGTTGAAGGTCGACATCACCGCCCCGGCCAGCGCCGCGAGCATGACGCCGCGCAACACCGGCGGCATGATCTCCTTGATCAGGTGGGGGTAAGCGATTTCGCCGGCCTTGTCCATATCGCCGCCGGAGTTCTTGAGGATTTCCGCGCCGAACTCCTGGAACGCGATGATCCCCGGCACCACGATGATGAACGGGATGATCAGCTTGAACACGCACGCCAGGAACACGCCCTTCTGGGCCTCGGCCAGGCTCTTGGCGCCGAGGGTCCGCTGGGTGATGAACTGGTTGAGCCCCCAGTAAAAAAAGTTGGGGATCCAGATGCCGACAATCATGATCGTCCAGGGCAGGTCCGGGTCGTCGGCCGGCTTCATCGTGTGGAGCCGATCCTTATTTTCGGCGACAAACGTGGTCCAGCCCGTGAAGACATTGCCGTCGCCGACGAGTCGGAGCCCCAGGTACAGCACGATCGCCCCGCCGATCAGCAGCGCCCCGCCCTGGATCAGGTCGGACCAGACCACCGCCTTGAGGCCGCCGTAGATGGTGTAGATGCTTGCGACGATGCCGATGACCCAGGCGCCGCCCCAGGTGGCCCAGAAGTCCGCGTCCTCCGGGGTCATGTTGAAGCGTGCGACCATCATCTCGCTGAACCCGAACACCCCGTCGAGGCCCCGCGCCCCGCTGTAGAGCACGGTGACCAGCACCGCGATGATCGTCAGCACCAGCAGGTAGATCGACATCGTGGTCCGCGTCGTGTTGTCGTAGCGGTATTCGAGGAACTGCGGCATCGTGTAGATGCCGGCCTTGAGGAACTTGGGCAGCAGCCACAGCGCCACCACAACCAGCGTGATCGCCGCGATCCACTCGTAGCTGGCGATCGCCAGGCCGACCTCCGTGAACGCCGCCCCCGCCATGCCGACAAAGTGCTCGGTCGAGATGTTCGATGCGATCAGGGAGAAACCGATGAGCCACCAACTCAGCCCCCGGCCCGCCAGGAAGTAGTCCTCGCTACTGCGTTCCTTCCGTCCCGCCCATAGCGAAACGACGACCACGAACGCCATAAAGCCGATGAAGATCGTGATATCGAGCCAACCCAATTCCATAGATGCTTTCCTTGTTGAGCCCAGCCTTGAACCGAAGTGATAAAGGTGTTTTACCAAAGCGGCCGAGGGTGTGTTGAGATTGACTTCCTCGGTGTTTTTCTTTTCAGTTCGTCTTTGCTGTTCCTTGGATTGGACGTCGCCGAGGGTCAGATTTCAAATCGGGCAGAGCGGCCTGGAGAAGCCGCGGGTGCTTAGCGTCGAGGCGGGTTTGCTGTAGACCGTGAGGCGGCCAGGGTAACGGGCTTTGGCGCGGATGGACTTGTCCTGGTCGTTCCGGTTCTGCACGTCGATCGATTCGAGCACGCGGTTGTCGGGGCGGCGGTCACGGGTTGGGGCCGGGCTTGGTCCAGTCCCGACGGTTGCGGTTGATCCGCGCGCCTCTGTCGTATTCGTCCTTGTAGTAAGCGTCGAAATCCAGCCGGCCGGCGTTGATCAGGATGGACCGCACGCCCTGTTGGTCGGTCAGGGCCGCCAGCTCATCCCAGACCGGCTCGGCGATCGGGCCGAGTCCCTCGACCGCCGACGCGGCGTACGGCACGTTGTTGCGCACGTGCCGCAACAGCACCGGCAGGCCACGGTCCGCCTCCCCGGCCCAGCACACCGCCTCGGCGGCGGTCACGCTCACCTCCGGGTTCGGGTCGTCCATCGCGGCCAGCAACGCCTCGGGGAGCTGCGCCAGCCGTCCGCGGTTCGCCAGTGTCGCGAAGCCCGAGGCGCCCCAGAACCGGATCGCCGGCTGCTCGTGCGACAGCAACGCCGCCAGCGCCACCACATTCGTGGGGTCCCCCTCGCTGGCCAACTCCGCCGCGGTGTATAACTCCTCCAGCGGGAAGTCCGTCTCGCGGACCCATTCGTACAACGACATCGAGGGGTCCGGCGCGCGGGTCGTGTTCGGGAACAAGCCCAGGTCCCGGGTCTCCCGCAACCGGGCCGACACCGCTCCCCGCAGACGCTTCAGGGGCTCGGCGTAAGCCGAATCGTCGGCCAGGTTGTTTGTTTCCCAGGGGTCGACAGACAGGTCGTACAACTGTTCGGTGGGCTTGGACTCGAAGAACAACCGGTGCGGCTGCTCGGCGCCGCCCCGGTGGTAGAGCTGGTCCCAGGCGTACTGGCCGGGCACGCCCCACTGATAGCTCTGCCGCAGGCCGTAGGGCTTGTAAGGGGTGTAGCTGCGGATGTACTTGAATCGGCCGTCGTAGGCGGTGCGGTTGGGCTCGTAATGCGGTCCGGTGTTCGTGCGGAAGCCGAACTGCACCGCGCGGGGCTGGGCGTCAGGGCCAAGAAAGTCCCGCCCCTGCATGTGCGGCGGCGTGTCCAGCCCGACGAGCGCCAGCACGGTCGGGCCCAGGTCCTCGAAGTTGATGAGCCGATCGGAGACCGAGCCCATCGGGATGCCGCAGCGATCGCGCCACTTGGGCGGGACATAGACGATCATCGGGACGCGCAGCCCGCTTTCATACGGGAACGCCTTGCCGCGCGGCAGCAGCCCGCCGTGGTCTGAGAAGAAAAAGATGATGGTGTCGTCCGCCAAGCCGCGTTGGCTGATGTCGTCGAGGAAGAGCTGCACCCAGCGGTCGATGTCCTGCCCGCCCTCGAGGGCGAAAGCGTAGTCCGAGCGGATCTCGGGCAGGTCCGGGACATGCGGGGGCAGGTCGAGCGCCGTGGGGTCCAGGCCCTCGAAGTCGCGCCGCTCGTCCAGGTGGAACGAGCGGATCCGGCCCATGTGGGAGATGGCGGAGTTGAACACGGCGAAGAACGGCTGGCCGGGCCGGCGGCGGTCGCTGTTGTAGGTCGCGTCGTTGCCCTGCATGTTCCAGACCCGCTTGTTCCTGAGCGTGCCGCGGATGATGTTGTAGTCAGTCTTGGAGTTATTGGTGGTGAAGTAGCCGGCTTCGCGCAGGAGCGGGGGGAAGAAATACTGATCGACTGGGACGCGCCATCCGCGGCGGTGCCAGTCCGTGCCGTAAGTGGTCGCCGGGCTGCCGGAGATGATCGACGAGCGGGCGGGTGAGCAATGTGGCGCGGTGGAGGAGCAGTTGGTGAAGCGCACGCCGCGCTCGGCCAGGGCGTCGACCGTCGGCGTGGACGTCTGGGGGTTGCCGTAACACGAGAAGGCGTACGGGCTGGTGTCCTCGAAGGTCAGCCAGAGGATGTTCGGCCGATCGAAGGCTTCTTCCTGCGCCGCGGCGACGGCCTGATGCAGCACGCACACCGCCAGGGACAACAATAAGCGAAAAAAAGAGATGTGTTTCATGCCCGAGACCTTGCTCTCATTGCACTGGGCTGCGTTGCCGAGTCGAGTGAAGTGAAGCTAGATTATTGACAAAAGAACGCAAAAAACGAGTTTGAACGTTCAGATTGTAAGGCACGGAATCAACCTGTCAACCTCATTTCCCGGCCGTCCCGATACCCAATAGGCCGCAACCTCACCCGGGCGTGATGGCTTTCACCGAGTCACGCTCGATGACCTTCGGAATCACGGCCTGACGCGGAGCCGGCTCAACCGGCGTCCGGCCGACCATGGTCGCGATGTCTTCGGCGACCTGGGCCATCCGCTGGTCGATCGCGTTGTCCACCGTGGTCAACGCCGGAATCGTGTACGCCGACTCGGGCAGATTGTCGTAGCCGATCACCGACAGGTCCTCGGGCACCCGGATCCCGAGCCGATGGAACACGGCCAGCGCAGTGATGGCGATCTGGTCGGTCTTGCAGATCACCGCGGTCGGCCGATCGGTTTCGCGGGCGTCCAGCCAGCGGTGTGCAAACGCCTGGGCGTACTCAAAAGAATCCTTAAATCGGCCTAAGTCAAAGCCGAGAAAAACCCAATCCTCATCGAAGAGCCCCCGGGCTTCCAGGACCCGGGTGACCCCTTCCTGGAGTGAGCCTCGATCTAAATGCGCCTTATCCGGCGGGTGGATGGGGAAATAAGCGATCCGGCGATGCCCCATGCTCAGCAGGTATTCGGTGAGGACGACCCCGCCTTGATCATCTCCCATGAACACGTTGTGCATCCCTACTTCATCGCGGACGGCGCCGAAGGTCACGGTGGGAACACCCACGCGTTTCTGGTCACGCAACTCCTCAAGGATGGGCTTGTCCCAGTAGTAGACCGGCCCGACGATCAGGCCCTCAACCCCGTGGCTGATCATCCCATCACAGACCCGCCGCGCCTCGCCGCGCTGCTGATTGTCGAGGACCATCAACTCGGAACTCAATTGGTACCGCCCCAGCGCTCGCTTGATCGTATCGAATAGGCGGGCGTAGTAGGGGTTGTCGAACCCGCGGGTGAGGGCGATGCCGATGGTGTCGGTTCGGCCTCGCTTGAGGTTCTGGGCGGCGCGTGTGGGGCGATAGCCGAGTTGGTCGATGGATCGGTGGACGCGTTGCCGGGTCGGCTCGGCGTAATTGTCCGACAGGCCTCGGTTCACGATGTCCGACACCGTACCGACGCTCACCCCGGCATGGGCCGCCACGTCTTTGAGAGTCACCCGGGCGGGTCGCTCCGATCTGGGCATCAGGGCTTCACCTTCGACTTGTGACTGGGGAATGAAGTCATGGCCAGCGTAATCCCAATCGGGGCCCCGGACCAGTCGTATACGCCGCGGAGAATGAAATCAGGCGTCCTTTGACTATTTTGAACGTTCAGATATGCTATGCGTGGCGAAGGCCTTGTCAAGGCCGGCGCCGACGAGAGGATTTCCTCCATGCGCCACTTCACGTTGAGCATCGCGGTCATGACCGTTCTAACCACCGTTCCAGTCGGTTCCCAGACCGTCCGCGACGCCGAGGAGCAGGGCCCGGCGCCCTTCCTGCTGGGCGGCGACCGGGCCGCGGTGAAGGTGCTCACCGAGCCATCCCGTGATAAGGCCAAGGGCCGACTGACCTACCGACTGACCGAGGGCTGGGAGCAGTGGCCGAAGGACAAGCGGGAGCGGATCGTCGCGGCGATGGATGAGGCCGTGGCGTTCTACAACCGGCACGGGCGATTCAAGAAGGAAATCCGCGTTTCTTACAACCCTGAAACGCCTACCGCCGACGGCCATTACAACGGCCACATCCGGTTCGGCGGGTCCATCAGCACGCGCACCGCGCTGCATGAGATCTCCCACACGCTCGGTGTGGGGACGACCCGGAAGTGGCGCGAGATGTGCCAGGACAAAAAGTGGATCGGCGAGCGGGCCAACCGCCTTTTGCGATCCTTCGACGGGCCCGACGCCGAGGTAAACTGCGATCCGCGCCACTTCTGGCCCTACGGCCTCAATTACCCGCGCGAAGACGGCGCGGTGCAACGCCTCCGGCACGTACAAATGGTCGAAGCCCTGTGCCGGGACATGGGCCTGCCGGTGGTGCTGGCTGAATCCGGGGAAGAAACGAGAGAGGAATAGCGTGCGCCCAACAGCCTGCTACGGTTTCACATGAATATTTGAACGTTCAGAATATTCAGGTATACTGAGATTCGAACGCGGATGAAAGAGGCTTCATTCGAAAAACCTCGTGACTCACGCCGCCTCGCCGCGAAACCTTTCCGAGCCAAAAAAGACGCCAGCGTCACCTATCGGCGTCTGCATCAAACATGAATCGTGGGCGTGGACGCCCCGCTGAGCCGTCGATCCAGACACGCATGATTGACCGATTCCTGACCAGTCTCATCACGCCGCTGCTCTTCTGGCTCACGTCGTCCGCGGCCGGCGCCGCCAAGCCCAACATCGTGTTCCTGTTGGCTGACGACCTGGGGTGGCGAGACACGGGATACATGGGCAGCGATTTCTATCGCACCCCGAACCTGGACGCATTGGCGCAGCAGGGCATGGTGTTCACCGATGCGTACGCCAACGCCCCGAATTGTGCGCCCAGCCGGGCGGCGTTGTTGTCGGGCATGTACGCACCGCGCACGGGGGTCTACACCGTCAACAACCCCGACCGCGGCAAAGCCGAGCACCGTCGGCTCATCCCGCACCGCAACGTTCCGTTCCTCAACCCCCAAGTCGTGACGCTGGCAGAGGTGCTCAAGTCCGCGGGTTACGCCACCGCCACCGTCGGCAAGTTCCACGTCGGCGATGCGGGCGCCCCCTCCGACCCGCAGAACCAGGGCTTCGACGTCAACATCGCCGGCTACAGCAAGGGCCATCCCCATTCCTACTTCAGCCCTTATCAAAATCCGCGTCTGTCCGACGGCCCCGAGAGCGAATACCTGACCGATCGGCTGACCGATGAGGCGATCGGCTTTATCCGCGCCCATCGAGACAGGCCGTTTTTCCTTTACTTCCCTTACTACACCGTGCACACCCCCATCCGACCCCGCCCTGACCTGCACGAGCAGGCCCGGCGGTGGCCCAAAGGGAAACTTCACCAGAACCCGGAGTACGCGGCGATGGTCTCGGCCCTGGACCAGAGCGTCGGGCGTGTGCTGGCGACACTCGACGAGTTGGGGCTGGCGGGAAACACGATTGTGGTCTTCAGCTCCGACAACGGCGGTCACGGCCGGTTCACGGACATGACGCCGCTGCGGGGCAGCAAAGGGATGTTCTATGAAGGGGGCATCCGGGTGCCGTTGACGGTCCGCTGGCCGGGGGTGACCCGGCCGGGGACCCGCACGAGCGAGCCGGTGCTGCTGTTCGACTTCTATCCCACCCTGGTCGAGGCGGCGGGCGGCGTATTGCCGGGCCATCAGCCGGTCGACGGCGTATCCCTGGCGCCGCTGCTGCGCGACGAGCCTGCCGCATTGCCTGACCGCGCGTTGTTCTGGCACTTCCCGGCTTACCTCCAAGCCGGCCGAGGCATCCATGGGCGGTGGCGCGCCACCCCGGGCTCGATCATCCGGCGCGGCGACTGGAAACTGATCGAGCAGTATGAGACCGACACGATCGAGTTGTACAACCTGGCCGAAGACCTGGGCGAGACGAATGACCTGGCGGCGCAGCGCCCCGACGTCACCAAGCGTCTGCTGGAGGAACTTCACGCCTGGCAGCGGTCGGTCAACGCTCCCACCACGTTTGAACCGAACCCGGCGTACAAGGGCGGATGAGTCCGCGATGATGATGATACGTCCATACTCCCCATACGATTCACTCATTTTTTGAGGTACGATATCGATGAGCCGTCATTCCCATTTCACGATACTGACCGTTCTGGCGTGCGTCGTCGTATGGTTCGCCGGCGCCGCCCGGGCGCAGGACCGCAAGCCGAACATCATCTTCATCCTGGCCGACGACCTGGGTTGGGGCGACGTCGGGTTCAACGGCCAGGAGTACATCCGCACGCCCAACCTCGACATGATGGCCAACGAGGGCATGGTCTTCACCGATCATTACGCCGGCTCGGCCGTGTGCATGCCGTCACGTTGCGCGTTGCTGACCGGCCACCACATGGGCAACGCTTCGGTGCGCGGCAACCCCGGGTGGACGTTCGTCGGCCGCCCGGTCAACCTCGGGCCGAACGACATCACGGTTGCCCACGAGCTCAAGCGGGCCGGCTATGCAACCGCCATCATCGGCAAGTGGGGGCTGGCCGAGGGCGACGATGACTTGGGCATGCCGTCGAAGCAGGGATTCGACTATTTCTACGGCTACCGCACGCATCGGGCCGCTCATCACTATTACCCCACCACCTTCTGGCGCAACGACGAGGCGTTTCCCCTCGAAGGCAACAAGACCAAAGAGAAGCAGGGCCGTTACGCCCACGACCTGGTCACCGATGAAGCTCTTCGCTGGATCCGTGTGCACCGGGATAAGCCGTTTTTCCTGTACCTTGCTTACACGATCCCGCACCTCGAACTAACCGTGCCGGAAGACTCGAAAGAGCAGTACAAGAACCTCGACTGGCCCAAGCGGCGGATGAACACCAAGGGCCATTACCACAACGATCCCGAGGGTAATGTCGCCTACGCCGGCATGGTCTCGCGCATGGACCGCGACATCGGCCGCCTTCGCGACCTGATCGCCGAACTGGGGTTGACCAGAAACACGTTGATCATCTTCACGTCTGACAACGGCCCAGAGTACGAAAGAAAGGACCGGTTTTTCAATTCCAATGGCCCATTCCGCGGCGGCAAGCGTGATCTGTACGAGGGCGGCATCCGCGTCCCCTTCGTCGCGGTCTGGCCGGGCACGATCCGCCCGGGCACGACCACGGACCACCCCTCCGCCTTCTGGGACCTGCTGCCCACCGCTTGCGAGATCGCCGGCGTCGAGCCCAGCCGATCAGACCTAAACGGCGTCTCCTACCTGCCCACCCTGCAGGGCAGGCCGGACGAGCAACTGCAGCACGACGTCATGTACTGGGAATTCAATGAAAAAGTCGGTCCGATCCAGGCGGTCCGCGTGGGGGACTGGAAAGCGGTCCGCTTTCTGCTCAAGGACAAACTAGAACTGTATAACCTGGCGGATGATCCCGGCGAGCAACAGGACGTCGCCGACACGCACCCGGCGATCGTTCAACAGATGCGCCAGGCCATGGCCGAGGCCCGCACCGACAACCCCGCGTTCAAGCTCGAAAAACACCCGAGGGTGAAGCGGTGATCGGCTTGGTCGAAGTCCATCCGACGCTCCGGTCAACCGCGGCCCATCAATGACCCCCGTCAACTCCGGTGTAGCCGAGCCCTTCAATCCGCCGCCGTTCTTTTTCGGTAAGTTCGACCGCCGCGGGCTGATGGTCGCGTTCGAATCGGGTCTTAAGCTCCTGGCACGAGTTCCACTGCTCGATCAGGAGCTGCTGGAGGTCGGCGAAGCGGCTTGACTGCTGATCGTAGAGATTCTGGCCTTCCCAGGGGTCCGACGCCAGGTCATACGCTTCCCATTGGGTTTGGGATTGCTGCGGGCCGGCGGCGGGAAATCTGGCGTGCAGCCGGCGGTCTCCGTCCGTCAAAGCAATGTGCAGCATCTTATCTGGCGTCATCTTGCCCAGCGCGGCTTGCGACCAGACGGGTGGCGAATCGGCCCGCCCGTCCGGTTGCGTCATCAGCGGGGCCAGTGATTCGCCTTGCATATGGTCGAGCCGCTCCAACGAAAGCCAATCGCGGATCGTGGCCGGCAGATCGGTGACGCCGACGGACGTGCCGATACGTCGGCCGGCGGGCAAGACGCCCGGCCAGCGCCAGATCATCGGCACCCAGACTTCCTCACGGTAAGCCGAGTTGCCGTGCAGGAGCATGCCGTGTTCTCCGAAAGCCTCGCCGTGATCGCTGAGCAGAATCGTCAGCGTCCGCTCGGGGGCCGCTGTTTCGTCGAGCTTGCGCAGCAGCTTGCCAAAAAGGCTGTCATCATAGGCGATTTCACCGTCGTAACGGGCGATGATATGTTGAAGGTCACGCTCATTGGGGGGGCGGTGCCGCATGGGCGGTATGTTGCGTCCGTCCATCGGGCCCTTGTAATCGGGGTCGAACTTACGGGCGTACGGCGCAGGTGGGATGTAGCTGTCGTGCGGATCAAAATAGTGGATGAACAGAAAAAACGGTTGCTGCGACGCCGCGGCCTTATCGATCAGAGCGATCGCCTGCTGCGTGACCGTGGCGCCGGTCACGGTTTCGTTGACCTTCCCGCGGTCCTGATCATCATCGATGGCCAGCAGCGCCAGCTCGGCGTCCAGAAACACCGAGTAATCGTCGTAAAGATCAAAACCCCATCCGAATCCATATTTGGCGTTGAGGAACGGGTTGCTGACCACAGCACCGCAGAAATACCCCTGCTCTTTGAGCCGTTGTGGGAGCGTTGGGATCGCTGAGGAAAGTGCTGCTGAAAAATGTGTGCAGCCGTGGACGGCGGGCAAGACGCCGGTGAACATCGTCATGAACGAGGGCAGCGTCCAGCTTGCTGGGCTGTAGCATCGCTCGAAGAGCACGCCCTGCTCGGCGAAGCGATCGATGTTCGGCGAGGTCGGGCGCTCATAGCCATAACACCCCAGATGGTCCGCCCGAACCGTGTCGATCGCGATCAGAACGATGTTGGGCCGGTCTGTGGGCAACGGAGGGGTTTCATCACCAACCGCATCGGTGGTGCGTCCCCAAGCGCTGACAACGGCGAGGGAAATCAATAAAAACGTACGCTTCACAGGCCCTCCAGTCGTTGGATCAACTCGCGGGCTTTGACCGCGAAACCGGTGCGTGGGTATTTGTCGGTCACGACCCGCAGGGCCATCAATGCCTTCTGGGTCTGCAGTTGCTGAAGATACACCCAGCCGATGAGAAATGAGGCCCTGGCCATCTCTTCATCGGTCCCGTTCCAGTAGGTCATCGCGTCCAACTGCTCGACGGCCTCGTCCAAGCGGCTGAGCCGGATCAACGACATGGCCCGCATGAAGCCGATCTGGATATCGTGTGCGTCACGCTTCAGCCCCTGGATCGCATCGAGCTCGGCCAGGACCTGTTCAAATCGACCGGCCTCGAACTCCAAGGCCGCGATCCTGATCTGCAAACGCCGCTGATCATCCGGGTGATCGACTTTGGCCGCCAGGCGTCGGATTGCCCCGATGGTGACCGCCGGGTCTTGTGCCGCTTGGGCCAACTCCGCTTCATCTACGATCCGGTCAAGCCAGGTGGTTTTTTCCTCATCGTCCGACATGCCACGGAGAGCGACGGCCCAGAACGTCTGGGGCCAGTGTGGGCGGTTCAGCCCAAGCGCTTCGACGCCCCACCGCGTCAGCCGTTGACGCCATCGGTTCAAGACGGGCGACGCCATTCCGGGCTGAACCGCCGCCGGCGGACGATAATCACCCACATCGGTCGACACGGCGGCTGTTTCATCGACCGCTCGGTAGCCTTCAAGAAAGGCTTCCAGATAAACGTCCGGGGGGGCGGGCGGCGGGTCCGTCATATAGACCAACACACGCCCCGCCTTTTCAAATCCCCCGTCGGTTATCGCCAGCAAGGCGGTCGTATCGAGCAGACATGACTGAATCTGCGAGGTTTCACCGCTTGCCCGCAGGGCCTTCCCGGCGGACCGCAGGCCTTCTTCACTTTCGCCGGCCCAGACCAGCAGATAAGCCCGGTCGCGTGCGGGCAAGGGACGCTCCGCGTCCTGCAGGGCCTGACGTGCAGCGCGGCGCAGCGCATCGTCGGGGCGGGCCATCGTAGACGGATCCGCCGCGGCCGAGACGGACGCCGCCCCGTCAAGCAGCCGGTCTTCGAGCGGGGCGACGGCCTCACCGCCGTCCTGTGCAGCGTTCGCCAGTAACGAGGCGGTGCGGTCGAAGGAAACCAACGGGCCATCCGAAGTCGTCAACGCCAGCATGGCGTCAAGCCACGCGGCGCGCGCCATATTGGCCTGATCGCCCTTGGCCCACAACGCCTTGATGCGTCCCTGCTGAATCCGCCTCATCGCGGGGGTGGTCGGCGTCAGCACAAGCATGTCGGTGAGCAACGTCAATGGCGGGAAATCCGATGACTGATCCAAAACGTCAAGGGTGCGTTCCAGATCGGTCAGGACCCATGAATCCATGTCGGTTTGATCCCGAGCCGTTGCCAGTTCCGTGAAAACGCGACGCCAAACTGCGGGGCGCTCAGCCGCCGGCGCCTGCCGCACCGCCGCCAATCCGATCCGGCAGGCATACGACCAGGATTCCGGGGTGTGATGGCCTTGCTCCGCGAGCAACGCATCGAAGTGTTTACGCACGGACGCCAACGGCGCCGGTTGTCGCTGAAGCAGCAGCAGAACCAGATTGCGCCGCGCCAACTGCACGATGCGTCGTTGGGCAGGGAACTCGTCAATCACTTGCTGATACAGCGCGGCCGCGTCATCATTCTGTCCGGCGAGCCGGGCGGAGTTGGCCTGCATGAGTAGCTGCCGCAGCTCTGAAGGGACGCCCTCCGGGGACACCCCCCCGGCTGCGTCTCGAGCCGAGGTCGCCAGGCGCCAACGTATGGCTTGCGTAGCCAGCCGGTCTTGAAGCGCTTTATTGAGCTGAGGTTGATCGGCAAACCGCGCCAGCAGGTCTTTTAACACCCGCTGAGCCGAGAACGATTCGTTGGGCCCGAGCGAATCTGTGAGTCGATCCAGATGCCCCAGCGTGCCCACGTCGAGAACGGCGTCCTGTGATCGCGGGATGGATTCGAGCCCCTGGGTCCAAACCGCTTCGCGCTCCGCCGTCGGCGCAAGTTCAACGCGTTGAAGCAGCAGACACAGCCTGTCGTTCCAGAGCTGCGGGGTCCACCCGGTCTCCTGTGCAATCGCCCGTAACTGCTGCTCGGCCAAGTCGGGGGCGCGCAGGTCTGATGATAAGAGCAAATCCAGCAGGCGTCGTCGCGTCAAGGCACGAAGTTTCGGGGCGGTCGCTGGGTTATCAATAATTTTCTGATAAATCGCCGTCGCTTCCTGCGCATTGCCGGTCCGGCTCAAGACATTGGCCCGGAGCATCTGTTTCCGTATTTCGGCGGTGGGAACCGCCGGGGCTTGGCGCGGCGTGGGGTCCATGATTTGCATGCCCATCAACACCCGGACCTGATCAGCCCGGAACCGGGTTTGCACCACCTCCGCGGCTTGGGGCGACAGACGTGGCATCAAGCTCTCAAAAACGCGATCTGCTTTGAGTGAGCTGTGCGGCCCCAATGCGTCGACCCAAGTGTTCAGATGGTCGAGGTGTGACTCAGGAAACGGCACTTCCGCGATCAAAGGTTGTTGGAATGACTCATCCCAAACCTTGGCCTGCGCTGCCGGCTCAGCCCCGGCGACGCGTTTAAACAACCACTGATAAACGAGCGGCGAGATCTCCTCGACGTCAATCCCGCTCTCTCGCATAGCGGCCAGATGACGAGCGACCGCGTCCAGATCAGGATCGTCCTGATTCAACAACAGCGGGACAAGATTACGCCGAGCCAGGTTAGCGACTCTCGGCTCGTCGTCGCTCTGATCAAGCGCCCGGCGGTACAACTCGATGGCGCCGGCGTGGTCGCCTTTCCCCTCCAGGGCCGAGCCTTGGAGGATAAGCCGTTGAGACGGGGTGAGCGCTAAGGCCGGGGCTGGAAACGTCGCCGCCAGAAAAAGCAGCATCACACATCGACGCAAAGGATATCGCTTCATGAAGATTACCTCACGCAGCCTCCGCCCGCCGCGGTTCGCGTGGACTGGAGATGAGCAATTTCCGATAGACAAGGAAGATCAAGACCACCATGACCCCCATCGCCACGTTGCCCAGCATCGCGTGGGCAAACCCCCGGGCCAAGTCCGGCCGGTCGATATGATGCAACACAATCGATAGAAAGACCCGCCCCCAGTTGAGGAGGACCGCGATCAGCAAACACATTACGAAGAACGTAATGCTCCGGCGTATCGACAGCCTCGGATCGGCAACGCCTAAGCCCGCGAGCAGCAGAGCCCCGTAGAACGAACGGTAGCCGCTGCATTCCGCCTCAACTGTGACAGCCATCTGCGGAGCAACACCCGGCGCTAGAAAGTTGTCGGGTAAAAAAATCGTATGGCCAAGCCGCAGGTAATCATCGGAAAGCACCAGGACGCTGAACATGTACGCGGCGTGCATGGTCAGCCACTGCAGCCCGTCCACAAGCCAGACATGGAGCGGCGGCGGAAGCCCCGGCATCAGAGTGAGCAGGACTAAACTGGGGGCCCACACCCCAAGCCAGCCCGACCCGATGAGCCCGATCACACCCGCCGCCGCCCCCCCCAGATAGATCCAGTGGGCTGCTACGGGCAACGCCGACGCCAGTACGATGGCAAGGCCGATGAGCGCCGCGGCCGGCACAAGAAAAAGCGGCCGGGGCTTGCTCGACGTGATCGTGATCCGGCTGTATCGAACGATGGCCGCTACCGCGGCGACGAGCAAGACCCAAACGCCCAGGTTGGGTAACGATTCGTGGTCGAACCAGGTGGATAGCCCATCCGGCGAACGCCCCGCAAGAAGGAGCCAAAGGGCGAGCAACCCCAGGCCGAGCACTGCAGCGCGGCCTCGACGTGGCGCCGACGCCGAAGCCCCGCGGCCCGCAACACGTCCGCCTTTATCGGCTTGGCCAGCGTGCGGCAGCTTGATAGGGTGGGGAGGGGTGACGCTCATCAGGCTCCCGCCGTGAGTGAATCGCGCAAACGGTCGGCTTCGATCGAGTCCGGGTAAAGAGTCAACAGCTTGTTGACCAGGGTCTGGATCCGCACGTCATAGGGAGCCGCCGCCTTCTTACCCTGCCTCGCGACCTGGATCGCCTTTTCCTGCTTGAGCAGGTCGATTGACGCCGCCAACAACTGCACGGCGCGCGGGTGCTCTGGGTGCTTCTCGACCACGGTCAGATAGGTCCCGATCGCCTGCTCGACATCATTCAGCGCCAGATGGAGCTCCGCGATTTGTTCATAGTTCGCCACCGCCCGGCCAGCGTCGGAAGCCGCTTCGGCTTCGGCGCGGAGCTGGGCTTGCTGGGCTTCGATCTTGGTACGCACAGACTCTTTGCGGCTGGCTTCGGCGAACTGGGTCTGCCATGTCATCAGCTTGGGGCTGGCGGGCATGATTTGGAGCGCCTCGCGCGTTACGGCCAGCGCTTCATCGTATTCACCGGCCTGGTGATGGCGATCGATGAAATACACCAGTACATAAGGCCGTAGGGGGTCGGGCAGGCGGTCGGTCCGGAGCCGGGCCATGACGGTGTGAGCTTGAGCATTTTGCTTCAGTTCCTGTTGCGCCATCGCCAGGAAATAGGTCACCAGGGGCTTCGCGGCGGCCGGGTCCTCGGGGTCGACGATGTCTTCGCAGCGACGGATGGGCCGGCCGGTGATCAAATGATCCGGCAGTGCTTTGGCGTTCCGAAGCGCCGCGAACATCAGGCGGGCGGCCAGCGGAGCCTCGCCGGCGGCGACGAAACGCGAAGCCAACCCGGAATTGATCTCCAGCGGTGACATGGGACGGTCAGCCGCCTTGGCCGACCCGCCGGGGCGGATCAGGAATTTATCACCTTTAAACTTTTTCGTGCTGTCAGCCAAGGCGGCGAATACCTCGGCCGCCTCCTCCTGACTCGTGACCTGCTCCAGACGTCCTTGGGTATCCATTGCCCGGATCGCCTGTTCATACCGACGATGGGCAATCAACGCCTGGATATACGACTCGTGTAAGCCGTCGGCCAACGCGGAGCCGGGATGTTGATCAACGATCTCCAGAACGGCTGCGTGGCGCGCCTGCCCGGCCGGCAGCCCGCCGAGTTTTAGTCGTGCGGCGGTCACGCCCAACTCCGTGTCTGGGAACAGCACGATGAACGTATCTATCACCTGATCCGCTGCGCCGGACTGGTTACGCTCATCGAGCGCTTTCACATATGCAGTCAATAAATCAGGAGCCGCCTTCGTGTCACTGGCGTAGGCCAGGAGTTCGTCATACAAAGCGGCGACCTCAGAGAACTCCGCTTCCTCGGGCGGCGTCTGATGCCGGGCGATCCACATGGCCAATTCGCCGCGGGCCGAGGTCGGCAACTCGACCTGCCGCAGGGCGTCGGCGGCCTCCGTGGTGAAGCTTTCACCCGTCATGGTCATCAGCAGGTGCAGGGTGCGCCCGGGGTCCGGCGAAGCCGCGAGGCCGGCGGCGTATTCTTCGGCCCACTGCGGCCGCGAGATGTCCCCTCGCGCTAATTGAATGTCGTGCCGCAGCATGGCCAGTATCTGACGCGTTTTTTGGGCGGTATCGAACATTTGCGCGGCTTCTTCCGGCGTCGGGGCCGCCTGATCGTCTGAGGCGGACGGGGGAGTTGCGCCGTCCGCGTAAGCCTTGATCTCCGCGATCCGCTCATCGAACGCCACGGTCATTTCATTGAAGTAATCGCTTGCCTGGTCAGGCTTGCCCTCGGCCATTAGTTTGGAAGCTTCCTCCCAGTATTGGGCCACCCCCCCCGACTTGTCGCCAAAGCTGAAGGTGTAAGCCGTCGTCGCCGCAACCACCGCCCCTGCGGTGACCGCCGTCTGCACCGCTGTCCCGGTTGTGGCGGCCGACCCGATCCAGGCGATCACCCCCCAGATAGCCAATCCCACCGCAACCACGGCAGAGACGATCCATTTCCATAGTGATTTGATCGAAGACACCGCAAACTCCTTCAGTAAGAGGCTGATAGATCAAAAGTTCAAACACTTTGTATCCGCTGTTTCCCCGTGAAACAGCGGGCTGTCGAATCTGATCGACGTCCCGGCTCGGCTTCCAAGCGTCGGTCTTGGCGAGGATATGGTCCCCACGCGGCGCAAAGCACAATGTCGCGCGCAAGACCTGTTTTTATCAGCGTCGCTGCAACCATCAACCGGAAGCCGTTCTTTTCATGACTCAATGGATTTATCCGCTTTTTGTCATTAACACATCAGTTCGACCGTCCGGCCCCAAGGAAGCCGGTTAAGGGTTCACCGCCGGTCACTCGGCATGTTCTTGCGCTTTTTTATCCAGCCGTTCCTGGAGCTCTTTGACTTTCCTTGTCAGATGCGAAGCGGGGTAGTGATACTCGATAATCTCAAGCCGCCGCTGCGCCCCTTCGTAATCGCTCTTGGAGAGCATCTTCATCGCCGCCCCAAAATGGATGTCCGCGCCCAGCGGGTGACGCGGGAACCGCTCCAGAAAAACGTTCGAAAGTTGTTCAGCGCCGGGCTCATCATTCACCCGACGGCAGGCCACCCAGGTGATGTAGATCACCTGAGGCAGGTAAATCCGGCATCGATCATCGGCCTGATAACCGGGCGACTCCTTAACGATGACGTCAAACTGATCGGCCTCATAGAGATACTTCAGCCTGAGCATCGCCGCGCGGCCATAGGTGTCAGGCTGCACTTGGGCGGAGAGGACAACGGTGATTTCGTCGGCCGCGAGCTGCGGATGGCCCGCTTCGGCGTACAACGCGGCCAAGTCAAACCGCAGCTGGGCGGTCTGTTCATGGTCGCCGGCCGGCTCCGACTCGGCCACCGCGGCCCGGAGGCAATAGACCGCCGCGTGGAAATCACGGTCTTGCTGGGCTTGCCGCGCCGCGGCCCGCAGGTACTGCGCGTAATCCAACGGCCGGCCGCCCTTCAACCGAGACTCGTGCATGTACTGGACAAAAGCGTATGCCGTGCGCGTCCGCCGCAGCCGCAGCGCAAAACGCTCGACAGCCCTGAGGCCGGTGGGCTGCTTCATCCATTCCGGCAAGCTTTCAATATGATCGCGGGTCCACGCCTGATCGTCCACGTGCAGAAAATGCAGCACGAGACCGAGCTGCACCGCATCGATCCGGCTCCTGTCGCTGATCGCCGCCACGACCCGCCCGCGCTTGCCCACGTAAGCCTGAGCCGCTTCTATAACGCCACGGTAGTAGTCCCGCAGGACCGCGAGTTCCTCTTCCTTGATCGGCGGCGTTGGCAAACCCGCTGCGAAGTAAGGCTCGTATTCGCTGAGGATATCCATCGCCATCAGCGCCGACCCTGACGGGCCGGTCGGCGCCGCCGACGCGGGCATCTCCTCCAGACCTTGCAGCATGGACGCCAAAGACGCGGCTTTGGAGGCCTCGAACCCGTCGATCAGGAGCCCCACGACCCGGCCCAACGTCGCCACCCGCTGCTGGAACGCACGGATCGCGGCGTCATCGGCATACGCGGCGATCACACGATCGTACGGGCCTTGCTGCTCTTGCAAAAAAGTTCTTTTGAATTCCGCATAACTCGCCTCCCCCGACACGGCTTGGCCCGCAACCGCATCGGGCGGAACCGTGATCGGTAGGAGCAGACAACTCAGGATGATGGGCAGATACTTCATGACAATATGGGTCTCATCGCTGCGGGGCCGACGCAGCGATATCCTGCTGGAGCGTATCCGACGCCCGCGCTGAAGCGGTGGTAAGGTCAAAAATCAGCATGTCACCGCCGCCGCGGACCCGGTGGTTCACAGCGAGATGACCATCCGCGTTCTCGATGACCACCGGCACGCCGCCGAGGGTCTGTCCGGATTGAACCGTCGTTCCAAGCGGCAACGCAATCCGCAGTTGAACCTGTGACGGCTCGACCTCCAACGGAAGCTGGAAGGCGCTGTGGTCAGGCAACATATGCATGTACTGATCGTGCAGGACGCACACGAAGAGTCGGTGCTCGCCGGCGGTTGCACTCACGAATCCGCCGTCTCCCGCCGACACCCAAGCCACGGGGCGGGCGTCGGCCAGCTCTTGAGCGTACGCCCGCAGCCCGTCCTCAAGCCGCCGCAGACGCATCCGCCAAGCCGCCTTCGGGTCGGGTTCGGAACGCCACACGATGCCCTGATAGCCGGCCCCGACGACGGCGAGGGTCAGCCACTCGATCTCTTCAAACGACGCCCGGCGTTTCTCGTAATGACTCGGCTCGCCGCGGAGATCGATACAGGCGATCAGGCGCTGGTCGGCGCCGGCGACGTCGCGGATGGCCCGCACCTGATTGAGCATCGGGTGATCGCAGCCAGGCCAGACCGGCGTATCGGCGGCAGGCGGATCGGTTGAGAGGAGTACGTAAGGATTGATATAGATCTCGTCCACCAAGGGCGTGATCTTCTCCAGTGTGGGGAGCTGGTTCGACCGGCAGACCCAACTGGATGACGGCCGGTCGGCCGGGAGGTTCGCGGTCAGGTTGGTCAGTTTCTTAATCGCCTGATCGAGGGTCCCGTGGCGATGGGAGGGGCAGATCATAGTGATACCCCGTGCAATTTCGCGTTCGCTGGCGATGGTAAACGGCGGGTGCGTTTGCCCGGAAGCAAACGTCGGTCCTAACGCAGCGGTCATGAGAGACAGCAGGCCCAGCCTGAGAACCCGTTGGCTTGACAAATGGACATTCATGATCCGTCTCCAGGCACGGTCGAGGGTGGAGTGGATGTCTGTGAAAGCCGGATCGCCTGACGCTCCAACCACGCCCGCCAGTCCAACCGCAACTCGGTCAGCAACGCCCGGTCAACCAACCGTTTCGCCTCCTGTAGTTTCCGCCCGGTCCGGATGTAGCATCGGGCCAGGTTCTCCATGACCTCGACCTGATCCGGGGCAAGACGCAGGGCGGTTTCGTATTCGCTGATCGCTTTCTCGTAGTGGCCCGCCATCTCAAAGATGGAGCCCAGGTTAAATCGCGGTTCATATCGCGTCGGCATCAGCCGGGCGGCGCGGTCGAACGCCCGCGCCGCGTCAAAGAATTCATCTTTTTCATACGCCACCACGCCCAGCGCCATCCACGCGTTGGCGTTGCCGTCATACGCCGCGACCGATTGGCGCAGCAGGTCCTGAGCCTTGTCCAGGTCCGGAGACACCCCCAATTCCCGGTCCAGGTACGACTGCTTGTACGCCTCCATCGCCTGGTCGTACAGGCGGTCGGATTGCGCCTGCTGTTGGCGGCGTTCGCGCAGCTCCTCCTCCACAGCACGCTGGGCTTTCTCCTGGGGGCTCAGGCAGCCCGTCGCGGCGACCAACGCGAGGATCATGCCGCACGCAGTCCAGTAATTGAAAGAACAACTCATTCCGCCGGCTCCTCGGTATCCAACGACACGAAAAACTTCAAGGGATTCATCGGAACATCCGCGGCGACTTTGGCCTGCCGCGCCTGCGCCCGGCTGAGCGACAACAGGTCGCGGAATGCCGGGTCTCGTAACGCGATCGGTCGGACGAAAATAAACAGCGTCTCCTTGAACCGGGTCGTGGTTCGGTTCTTGAAAAGATTGCCCATAAGCGGGATATCTCCAAGGATCGGCACCGACGACACCGTCTCATCCTCCCGGGTTGAAGTCAGACCGCCGAGCACCACCACGTATTCGTTGGGCACGCGGACCGTGCCGCGGCTGGTGTTTTCGCGCCGAGGCGGCGGCAGGTTGGCCTCAAGCTGCTCGGCGGTTCGGACGCCGAAGGAGCTGAGGGTGACTTCGTAATCCAGCCGAAGCCAGTCGTCATCGGAGATGTGGGGAACCACCAGCAGCGATGTGCCGGCGTCGACAAACCCACCGAACGAAGTGATGGTCGAACTGTCGGACTGGCTGATCACCTCGAACGGCTCCTGGGCGATCTGCCGCAGCTCCGCCTCCGCGTTGTCCTGAACCAGCAGCCTCGGAGCCGAGGCGATCCGTGTCTCGCCGACGGTCTTGAGCGCGTTGAGAACAATCGAGAGGTCGTCGGAATTAAAAATGCCCAGGTTCAGGCCAAGCGGCGAGTCTTGTTCCTCCTCGCTCTGGTCCACGGTCCCGGCGCCGATCTCACGCGAAGTGAAATTCGTGAACCCCAGGATCTCGGTCCCGGAGATCCCGATCCGCCCGAAGACCTCGACGCCCAGGTCAAGGCTGTCGTCATTGCGGACCGTGACCACGGTGACTTCCAACAGCACTTGGTCGCGCGGCTGATCCATGTCTCGGATCACCGCGCTGTATTCGTCCTGTTCGGCCGCGGACGCGCGGATGATGACGGCGTTGATTTCCTCGGCCGCCGTCACGCGCGCAGGCAGCACGTCGCCCGCGCTTGATTCCGCCGCGCCGCCGCCCGGCGCCCCGTCCCCGACCGCGCCCCCTGGCGTGGGGGGCTGCGCGGCGGCGCCCGCCTGAAACCCTCCGGTAGACTGCCCGGACGAGCGGGCGGACCTCTGCTGCCGGGCGAGTTGATCGCGGCGGTTGCGTTCTTCGATCAGTTCCTGGATAACCTGCGCGACCTCACGGGCCGAAGCGTTCTCCAACCGGTACACACGCATCCCCCCCGTCCCCGGAGGCAGCGGCTGGTCGATGGCATTGATCACGCTGGCGATCTTCGCCTGGTCCTTCTGGCTGCCCTCGACGATGATCCGATTGTTCTGTTCACTGGCGGCCACCCGCAGCCTGGCGTCCGCCTCATCCCCGCCACGCCGGCGCAAGCTCTCTTCGACAATATCCTCCAGCGTCTCAAAGACCTCCTCGGCATTGGTGTACTGGAGCTGGTAGCCAATGGTCATGATCTGTGTGGGCACATCGAGCTGCGAGATCAGCTCCGCCGCACGCTCCACGTCCTCACGCAGCCCGCGGAGCACCACCGCGTTGAGTTTCGGTTCAACCATGAACCGGACGAGCCAGTCCTGCCCCGCCTGCGGGGCGTCTTCCGAGCCGGCCGCGGCGTCGCTTTTCACGGTCCGGGCTGCGGTGTTTTCCCCGCGCGTGGCCGACTGGGTCAGGAACTCCTCAAGGTCCGGGATGATCTCCCGCGCTTCCAGATGAATCAGCCGCACCACCCGCACCTGATCACGGGCATAAGGCGTGTCCAGCCGGCCGACCAGTTGGATCAGGCTGTCCATCAGCGGCGTGGGCATGAGCAGGATGATCTGATTGCTCGACCCGTCGGCGAGCACTTTTCCGCCCTGCTTGTCGTCTACAAACGGCTGCAGGCTGGCGGCGATCTCCTTGGCGTCGCCGTGCTTGAGCGACAACACCTTCTTCTCCACACCCCGGCTTGTGACGTACTCGTCGAACGTCATCACCTGAACGGTGTTGCCCTGCCGCTCCAGCACCAGCCCGGCCAGCGACGCGACATGCTGGAGGACCTGATCCGGCGTGAGGTTCTTGATCCAGATGTTGATCTTGGGCGGCGCCTTGGACAGCTCGGGGCTCATGACGATGCTCCAGCCGGTCAGATCGGAGATCATCTTGAAGATCGTGGTGATGTCGGTCTGCACGAACTCGACGCTGGCGATGACCCCCGGCTTCTGGGAACCCGTCGGATCGGTCCCGCCACGGCGGAACGGGTCCATCCCGCCTTGCTGGGCGTGAAACGGGAAGGCGAAGATCATCAAACAAGCGGCCATTACCCACGGCTCCCATCGACTCATGCGTACTCCAATTACTCGCATAGAACGGTTCAATGCGTCAGCTCGACTTCAACGCCGTCGAGCGACAGTTTCACACGGCCCGATTCGACCGCTTCGACCATGAAATCCAAGACACTGCTCCCCACGCGGACCGTTTGCACGCCCCGGTCGGCGACCTGGATATACGCCACGTGATCGCCGCCCATCTGCACCACGCCCTGTAGCTTTAGCTTGCTCAACAGCCGTTGGGCCGCCCCGGTGTCCTTGACCGCGGCCTGAATCTGGGCGGGCCGGATCAGCCGGCGCCCGGCCATCTTGAGCAGCAGCGATTGCGAGTCTAAAGCGTCCATCGGCTCGGAGCCCAAGCCGACCTCCGCGGGCCGGGGCGCGTCCAAGGCGTTCGAACCCGCGGCGTCATCCTGGATCGGCCAGAACGCCGCCGCCAAGACCAACAACAGCGACAGCCCCAACACGGCCTGCCCGGTCACGGCGATCATCGAGGGAAGGCGATCCGCCCGCTTCATCGCACCACCCCTCCCTGCACCACTTGAGACGGCACGGCGACATGCGACGGCGGCTGCTCCTCCAGGCACACCATCCAGATATTCAGCGTACATTCCACCGTCTGTCCCCCCTGCACCCCACGGATCGAAAACGACTCGAGTCCCGTGACCGATTCTCCCCCCAGTACAGCGTCGACAAACCCCACGAGGGCCTGCGGCTTGCCCGCGACCGACAAGCGGACCGGGTAGATCACCACGCTCGCCTCGCGCCGTATCACAAGCGGCTTCATGTTGATCAGGGTCAGGTTCGGCTGCCGCGCGGCGGCCTCCACCTCGCGGAGGAAGCTCGAGAGCGTGACTTGGTCTGACTCGGCCTGCCAGACCCGCTCGTCCAAGGACGCAAACCGGGCGTCGACCTCATCCTTCACCGAGAGATTGCGCAACAGCTTCAAGTGCTGGGCCTGCTGGGCCTCCACCATCGTACGCAGCGCGGTCCATTCGTCATAAGCGGGCAACACCCAGCCCCGCAAGATCATGAATCCCAGGCCGACCGTCACCGCCAAGACCGCAAGCGACCACTCCCGCGGGCTCAAACGCGTCAGCAGCTTCCGCATCACGGCCTCCCCTCGCTACGTGTGAAGATCGCGTCAGCGCGGAACTCGGCCACCGACCCCCGGCCTTTCTTGGACTGGCTGGCGTCGCGCAGGCTCACCTGTTCAAACATCGGCGTCGGCTCCAACCGCTCCGGCAACAGGAAGGGCTGAGACAGCGCCTCGGCCTGCCCGCGCAGATGAAGTTCGCGCTCGGGCGTCAGCTCGACATAGTTGTAGGTCAGGCCGTCCGGCGTGGCTTCATAGAGGCCCATGAGCACCCCGGTCAGATCGCCGTGCGTGCGCTGCGCGGCCTGGATGGCCCGCAGTTGATCAAGCCGGCGGCCGGTGGCGGCGCCGTCCACCCGGATCCGGTCGATCTGCGCCGACAGGCCGTCGCTCACGACGCCAAGCCGGTAGGTCGCCGCCTTCAGCGCCACGAACACCATCAGCAGCGCCGCGAGCAACGTCCCCGCGCCCACCGCGAGTTGGCGCAGGGACTGCGAGCGCTGGTCACTCAGCGCCCAATCGTCGGGAAGCAGATTGCTCGCTGACAACGTCTGAACCGGATCGGTGTCGGCCTCGAGCAGAAGCCGCGCCGACGCCCCTAGCAGCTGCGCGGTCGGTTCGAGCCGCTCGTCGCCCAAGGCGTCGAACCGGACACGGCCATTGCTCGCCGCGGGGCACTCGACGCCCAACCACCCCACGCCGACGGGCCGGTCGGCCGCGTCGGCCGTCGCCAACAGCGGACGGATACACTCGATCAACCCGCGGGGAGTCCCGGGGTCTTGGGTGTTTGAGCCGCTTTGAACGGTGCGGACGAGCACGGAGCCGTCCCTCTGACCCGCGGCGGTCTCCAATTCACCGTCGGGGCCTTGAGCCACGAGCAGGTCGAATGTCGGCCGGGTCAAGAGCAGCTGCCCCCAGAGGACCGCGCTGGGGACGACCCACTCCGGCTTCAGCCCCAACCGCTCCAAGGCCTCGCACTGGTCCTGCAGCGTCTCCCGCCGCGCTGTATAGACCTCATAACGCTGCGATACGGCGCCCTCCGCGTCAAGGCGTCGATACGCCGTCTGCACATCGCCGTAATCGGGAGGCAGATGCGCTTCGACCTCCAGCCGCAGCATCTGCATGACTTCATCGGGATTCGCCGACGGCGCTTGCGTGGTTTGAATGAGGTAACGCGGCCGCGGCAACACGAGAACGATCCGCTTGCGCGATCCGGCCTCACGGAGCCACGCGGCCGCCTCTTGCGGCGTCGTGAAAACGACCTCCTGTACGTCGACCTGGTCGCGGCGTCGACGCGCCCACACCCCCCACACCCGGTCGCCGGAAGCCTGACAAACCAGCACCTGCCGCCACCGCTGCTTTCCCCGGCGCGGCGCAGGGGCGGGGGCGTCGGTCTGAAGCGGCTCATCAGGCCTGGCCGTGTTTTCTACGGCAACGGTCGCCATTGCATGATCTCCGGCCCTTGTTCACCCACACGCAACAGCGCATCGAGCCGATGCACAAGCCCGCTGGGCATATGACGCGATTCCACCACCACACGGAAATGCGTCGAATGAAACACACACACAGCGCTTAAAAGCGCGCGATCGGCATCGGTGAGCCCCTGGAGTTGCTCGATATCCTCAACGGATGCGAACACGTGGTCGGCCAACTCGCCTTGGCTCTGGGCGTCAAAAGCGCGATAGGCAATGATCTGATCCGCCGCGCCGTCAGAGAGCGGGAGCGTCTCCAGCACCTGACGCGGCGCGGTGTTGAGGTTGATTCGGCCGTCCCCCACGGTGGTCAACAGGCTGATCATGCCCAGACGCAGCTCGCCGTCGACGTCGTCCAGGGGCGGCGAAACCGGGCCGTCGTTTTCGTTGGGGTCGAGGATCCCGTCGTGATCTGCGTCTTCGCCGTAATAATCGTTCGCGGTGAAACCGCGGATGGCCAGCAACTCCTCCAGGCATTCAAGCGGGGCGTTCTTCGATCGGTGCGGCGGCCGCCTCTGCAGGTAATAAGACGTCTCGGCGCCGTCAGGGCGTGCTGTTTCGTCCTCGTCCATCCAATCCAAGAGGCTGTCGACCTGCTCGGTCGTCAGCCCCAGCGTTTCTAGCGCTTGACTCGAGGCAAAGAGCACATTCAATTTGCTCTCTTCATCGATCACGGCGTACGTCGTGACGAACTCGCCGCCCGAGGCCGACCATTCCGCCAGCCAGTCGCCCGCCGACAACGGTCCGTGCGTATGCCACGGCTCGGCGCGGTGATCGAAATCGTTGGTGTTCTCCATGAGCCGGCCGATGGCGATCGCCGCGGCCGAGGCCGCCTGGGCCCGCAATTGAACCGCGATCGTGCGGTGATCCGTCGCGCGGCGTTCGACCCCGCTACGGTAAGCGAACCCAACCGCGGTCAGACTCAACACCGAAAGCACAAAGAGCACCAGGATGAGGATGGAGCCACGACCGCAACGCACGCTTAGCCACCCCCTTCCATGGCCGCCGCGTTGGCGGCCGGCACGATCAGGCGCCGCACCGCCTCACCGCCCATGCTGACGCGTAGAAGAACCTGAAATTCACCCGCGGCGGCCGACCACCTCCCACGCCACTCGGCCTCCGGATCGCTCACAGGACGGAACTGCATCGACACGCTGACGTGGCGCGCGATCGTGACAGGGAGGGCCGCTTGCCAGAGAACTTCGTCGTCAGCCTCTTGCAGGTCGAGGCCGCCAAGCGGCGTAATCAACCGTGTCCCGGCGTAGGTCAACCGCCTCAACTCGAGCGTGCCGGCCCGGTCCGGATCGGAGAAACCCCACTCGTAACGCAATCGTTCGAAACCCATCGCCGAATCCGAGCCGGTCTCTCCGGCGATGCCGGTGCAGATCAGCACGTAAGTGCCCGCCGACTCATCCGGCCCCGCCTCCAGCGCGGCGATCCCCGGCACGTTGGCGCAACGCCGAAGCGCCGCGTCCATGTGGTCGGCGACCATGTTGGCCACGGCCCGCCGTTCCTGCCGCCCGGTCACATCCGCCTCCACGTCCAACACCCGCTGAAACATCGCGTAGACCCCCAGCAAGGCGATGGACGTCACCGACATCCCGACGATCAATTCCACGATCGTAAAACCGAGTGGGGAAGGGCGGCGCCGGCGAAGCGGGCTGGGTCGGGCCCCATGCCCGCCGCGCCGGCTTGACGCATCAAGCCGGCTCCGTCGCCCCTCGCCGGGTTCCCACACGTTGATCGACAAAGCGTGCTCCATTAAGGCTCATCAACCGATAAAGGCAAAAACACCCGGGTCAGCTGGAACCGGCGATCGGCCCCGCGATCCAGCCAGGTGACCGTCGCCGTCGCCGCCATCAGTTGGTGCGGTTTGGACGTGTAGCCGACCTGCCACTGGAAAATCCCTTCCTCGCCGTTGTGGGGCTGCAGCCGGTCGGCCGGCAGGATGACCGCGGCGTTGAGCTTCCGTTCGGCCAACTCGACCGCCGTGTCCAGCCGCAACGCCTGCGTCCCCGTCCGCGTGGCGACCGAAAAGGCCCCCATGACGCCGAGGACCCCGCCGGCGAAGATCGACATGGCGACGACCACCTCCACCAGGCTGAAGCCGCGGCGTGGGGCGGCCATCGCGTTTGACGTCGGGTTGTTACGGTTTGAGCACATTCACTTGTCCCGTTTCGGCGAATGATTCCAGCACCCGGACCCGACCGCCTTCGCCGACCAGCCTGATGCGGCCGACAAAACCCCCGGCCGGGTCGAAGGTGAGCGTCACCGGCTCCCCGTCCGGCGTTTGTTCCGACGAATCGACCTCCGCCCAGACCCCGCCCGGCATCACCCGCTCGCGGCCAGGCCGGCCGTTGACCGAGCGCCACTGACCGTCCAGCGGCCGCCACTCCACGTGGAAAGACCGCATCGCCTCGTCAAAGACCAGCCGGTGCGGCCGTTGCGTCACCCGCGCTTCGCGGTGCGCATAACGGGTCGCCTCGGCCAGATCTTCGGCCGCGACCCGCACGGCGTGATCGGCGTCACGGCCCTCGAACGCGACCACGACCGAGCCGGCGAGCAACCCGATCAGCACCAGCACGACCATCATCTCCACCAAGGTGAAGCCGACGAACCGTTGGCGCCGCGGCCTCCTGACCGCGATCCGACCCTCAACATGCAAAACCGCGTCGGACAATGCGTTACTCCGTCACGTCGTCATCGGTGCCCAGTTGGCGATCCGGGCCGGCGCTGCGCAGCGTGTATCGGTCCGGGTGGTCCGTGTCCCGCCCATACGCATACGGCGTGCCCCAAGGGTCGTTCTTCAGGCCACCCTTGACATAGGGCCCGCGCCAGTTGGGGAACCCGGGGTCGTTGACCAACGCCTGCAGGCCTTCGTCGGAGGTGGGGTAGCGGCCGATATCGCCTTCGAACAGGTCCAGCGCCAGCGACAGGCTGCCGCCGATATCCGTCTTGGCCCGGGTGATCCGGGCCTCCTGCGATCGGCCGGACAGGCTGACCGTCACGGCGCCGGCCAGGACCCCGATGATCACGATGACCAGCAGCATCTCGATCAAGGTGAAAGCCGCGTCTCTAAGCCGAAGCGTTTTTCTGTGTTGCTTCATTGCCGATGCTCCTTTGCTTATCCGACCAACGCGCTGGATTGGAAAATTGGCAAGATCACAGCAGCCACGATCCCCGCGATCACCAGCCCCATGACAACGATCAGGGTCGGCTCCAACAGCTTGACCGACCCGTTTACCGCCCGCTCCGCCTCCTCTTCGTAGATCGCGGCGAGTTCGCCGAGCATCTCGGCCAAATCGCCGGTTTCTTCGCCGGTCTGCACCAGGCTGATCACCATCGCGGGGTACACGTCGCTTTGCTGCATCGCCTCGGCCAGCGGCTTGCCGGTCGCAACCTCACTGGCCATCGTGGCGAATGTGCGGCGGATCGCGAGGTTCCGCGCCGTCTCGCCCGTGACGCGCAACGCCTGAATGATCCGCACCCCCCCGGCCAGCAGTTCGCCCAAGGTCCGGGCGATCCGGGCCACCTCGAGTTTGAGGAACATCGGCCCAAACACGGGGAGGGTTAGCAACCACCGATCAAACCGCTCCCGCACGGGCGGCCGACGCAGCATCAGCAGCCCCAGCAAGCAGCCGGCCAGCAACCCCGCCAGCACCGCCCACCACCACGCCGCCATAAACCCGCTGATCGCGACCAGGACCTGCGTAGGCAGCGGCAGGTCCTGGCCGAATGAAACGAACAAGTCCTGAAACTGCGGGATCACGAACGTCATCAACACGAAAACAGCCACGGAACCCAGCACCAGCAGGAAGATGGGGTAGATAAACGCCCCGACGACCTGGCCTCGGAGCTTGGCGGCGCGGGCCAGGTGGCTGGCCATGTTCTGCAGCACCTCAACGAGATGCCCGCCTTCCTCGCCCGCACGGATCAGGCCCCGGTAGACCGGGTCGAAGATGCGCGGGTGCTGGTCCAGCGCTTCGGCCAGGCTCGAGCCGTCACGGCCGATCGTGCCTTCGATGTCTTCCAGGACCCGCACCAGGCCCCGGTGATCACACTGTCGGCGTAGTGTCGTCAGCGCCTGCACCATCGGCAGCCCGGCGTGCAGCAACGACGCGAGCTGGCGCGTGAAGACCGCGAGGTCCGTTACGCGGACGCGGTAAGCCCACCTTCGCCACAGTTCCGCGGCCGACGGCGCCTGCTGAGCGTCGTGCCGGTCCTCGACCGACAACGGGTGCAGGCCCATGTCCAGCAGCTTCCGCACCGCTTCGCGCCGGTCATGCGAACTCAGCGTGCCTTGGACACGCTCGCCGGAGCCCGCGATCGCCAGGTACGCAAAACTTGACATCATGCATCTTCCATGGTGACGCGGACCATCTCCGCCACCGACGTCCTGCCCGTCCGCACCGCTTCCACCGCGGCGTCACGCAACGTCCGCATCCCTTCCTCAATGGCGGCCTCCTTGATGCGATCCGCGGTGTGGCGCTGCTGGATCAATTCACGGATCGGCGGCGTGACCTGCAGCACCTCCGCCACCGCGGTGCGCCCGCGGTAGCCGGTAAACCGGCAACGCTCGCAGCCCGCCCCCAGCCATGACACCGGCAGGTCGGCCAGCCCCTGCGCCTCGACCTGGCGCTTGCAGTGCGGGCACACGTTACGGGCAAGCCTTTGGGCGATAATGCCCGAGACCGAGCTGCTGACCAGGAACGGCTCGATGCCGATGTCGATCAGGCGGGTCACGGCGCTGGCGGCGTCGTTGGTGTGGAGGGTGGCGAAGACCAGGTGGCCGGTGAGCGAGGCCCGGATGGCGATCTCGGCGGTCTCGCGGTCGCGGATCTCGCCGACCAAGACCACGTCGGGATCATGACGGAGGATGCTGCGCAGAGCCCGGGCGAAGGTGAAGCCCACTTCCTCCTTCACCTGCATCTGGAGGATGTTCTCGGTCCAATACTCAACCGGGTCTTCGACGGTGATGATCTTGGTGTCGGGCTTGTTGATCTGGCCCAGACAGGTGTAAAGCGTGGTGGTTTTGCCGCTGCCAGTGGGGCCGGTGACGAGCACCAGGCCGTGCGGCTGCTGAATCAGTTTTTCGATCTTGATCCGCTCGCTCTGTTCAAACCCGAGGTCTTCAAGCCGGAGCGTGACCATGCTGCGGGTCTGCAGGCGGATGTTCACCGCTTCGCCGAACACCCCCGGGAGCACGCTGACCCGCAGATCGTAGCTCTGACCCGACAGCGACACCTGCGCCCGGCCATCCTGGGGCAGACGTTTCTCGGTGATATCGAGGTTGGCCATGATCTTGATGCGCGACACCAGGGCGAGCTTGAGCAGCTTGACGCTCACCGGCATCGACACCTCTTCAAGCATGCCGTCGATGCGGTAGCGCACCCGGTACCGGCTGTCATAAGGCTCGAAGTGGATGTCAGTCGCCCCGGCCCGGATCGCCTCGGCCAGGATGCGGTTCACGAGATTAACGACCGTCGGCTCGTTGGCGGCCTGCTCCTCGGAGAGATCGGTGGATACGGCGTCGATCGTCTGCACCGCCTCCTGACGGTCGCCGACGAGGCGCTCGACCGTGTCCGCGCCCAAGCCGTAATGAGTCGTCAGCATCCGATCGATTACGGCGTGCGGGCAGAGCACCTTCTCGATCGGTGAGTCGAGCAGCTGCGTCAACTCGTCCCACTGGCGCCAGTTGAACGGCTCAGCGCAGCCCAGCCGCAACCGCCCGTCCGGCGTCCAGCCCAGGGGGATGACGTGGTGCCGGGTCGCCAGCGTCGCCGAGACCGCGCTAAGCACGGCGTCGTCCACCTGGATCGCCTCGTTTTGGTGCGACACGCCCAGTTGCTCGGCCAGCCCCTTCATCAACGCCGCTTCATCAACCCCGCCGCGCTCCACGATCGTCCGCACCAGCGACAAGCCGCGCTCCCGGGCGAAACCGGCCAACTCATTCACCCGCGCAGGCTCCATCCCGCACGCCTTGGCGCAGAGCGTCGCCTCGTCATGAATGACCAACACGGGTTGTCCGTTGTCGCTCGACATGCCGACCCGGTCCGTCAGGGGTTCAAATAGCCAAGAGATTGCAGCCGGCGCCGTTCGGCGTCGGACGAAGGTTCGCCCGGATCCGACACCCGTTCAGCATGTGGGTCCGTTGCTGACTCGGGGAGGCCCGAGGAACGATCAACCAAGACCCACACGCCCCAAGAGACCAGCAAAACCAACAGGATCAGCAAGACGGAGGAAAGCCATCGTTTCATTGCGGCGCTACCTTACCTTGAGGGTCATAGCTCAGCGCCGTCAGATGATGACCTGGCGCCGGGACAATCGGGGCGACGGCATGGGCCGGCGGCTCCACCTTGATGACGTCGCCGGTATCGAGATGAATCACGGTGGGCGTTTGCACAAACCACTCCTTGGCGTCGGTCAGACGGCCTTGCTCGTAGTGACTGTCGGCCCCGTCCGGAGGGCGGCCTTCGTCGGCATAGGCCGCGTAGGGCGGCAACTCGATCAGAGCGACGCGGGCGGCCTGGGGGTCGCCATGGGTCGCGGCGGCCAGCCGCCGATAGCGGGGCAGCGCCTTGCGGCACGATGAACAATCGTGGTGATAAAGCACCACCAGCCACCTGCCAGACATCAGACGCTGGCCGATATCGATGTGCGACGCGAGCGGGAAGGGCCGGCCCATCCACGTCTCCGGTTCGAGGATCACGAATTCACCTTCGCCGATCAGATCACCCGCGCCGTCTGCCAGGACCACGGGGCGAGGGCCAGCCATGGTCCAAACCGCAACCAGCGACCCGACGAACAGGTAAGACGCGACCGCCGCCGCCCAGCGTAACGAGGTTTCGTGACGACTCTGGATCGACGACGGTTTCAACGATGCCGCAGCGGTGAACACAACCACCATCGCATCCAGGCCGAATGTCACCCACGGGTTAACCTGAACCGGCCCGAAACACCCACACGATTGATGACCGGCCACGGCGCGGTAGAGGCTGATGAAGCCAAAAATCGTGAAACAAACAAGGGTCGCCCATCGCGCCAGACGCGGACGAATGCCGCTGATCAGCCATACCCCGAAGATCAGCTCAAACTGAACCACCGCCACGCCCACCGACCGAGTGTCGAGCCAAGCCTCACCCAACACGGGCTGCGTCGCGAGTTGATAAGCCTTCAATCCGGCTGCAACGAGCAACAGCGCGGCGACGAGAAAACGAAACCAAGACCAAGATAGATAGCGCTTTCCTACTGGCACAGGTCCGCCCGGAATCTCGTTGTTATTTTGAATAGTGGACCGGAACTGTCCCACCGAAAGCACCATGAAAACCCCCGTCATCCTCATCCATCCGCCACGAAGGAACCCAATGGGAATTGTAATGTTATTTTGTACTGTTCATCCCTAGAACCGTCAACCCTTTCTGCACGGATCAGGTCACAAAGTTTAGACGAAAGACCGGTGCGCTTCGTTCAACCCAACCACCAGTGCGAAGCGTGAACCCTTGTCACTTTGATGTATGTGACACCGTTCAAGCTTTTATGTTTTGTGCGGGGTTATTGATTGACACCGCAATCGTATCACGCGAAGATCAATCAAATTTAACGGGGATTCCGTCATGTTCAACGCTTTTCCGGCTGACTTCATCAAATTGGTGAAGGGCGTGTTTTATCCTGCAAAAGCCAGTGTCGGCATCTCACGGATATGCTTGTCGCAGGCGGGCTGGAATTTTCCCTTATTTACCCCTAAGACGGGTTAACCTAACTTAAGATTTGATAAATCCAGCTTTCGGGTTAGCCGGATCATTTGTTTTAAACATCGGAATGTAGAAAAGTGGTTTTTATCATCAGGAATCAAGGCGGCACGGATGGCGCCTCGGAGGAAACGACGTAATGTTTACGCCGGGGGTTATTGCGTTGACCATCTTGCTGCCCACAGCGGATCTAACGGCAGAGGACTTTTCGACGATTCTTGCGGCACGGGATGCGCAACTCGACAACTCCGAGATCGTCTACCGCAAGTCTTCACAGTTCACGACGAAACCCGTGCCTACATGGAAATACCGGTGGGTGGACGGGGATTCAGGCGCCGGCCCGGACAAGCCGGAGACGATCTCGTTCACCTACCGCGAGCAGCTCGTCGGGCGCGGGTCCGAAGCCACCCTGATCCGTGAGCTAGTCGATCAGCAACACCCCGAAGGCGGGTCCGGCAGTATGCTCCAGCATCAGAAGTGGAGCAATACCAAAGGCTTGGCGCGCGAGCTGACCGAGTCGCGCCACGACGATCTTCGTGACCGCATCATCGAGATCAAACCGGGCGGGAAACCCCAAGACAAGTCGCAGCGCGACCAGATGGAAACAGAATTCGCCCTCGGTTTCGGGTTCGGCAAGCGGATCACCGAGATTCAACAGCTTCGGTACGAAGACGGGCTCTGGCATGCTGTGGGAACGATCAGGATCTGGCCCGGCTACGACAGCCAAAGCACGTTCGACGCCAAGTTCGATGATCAATTGGTCCTCCGGGAAGCGGTCGTTCAGACGGTCTACGGCGGGCGCCCGACCGTGCGTTTCGAGATCACGACCCAGGGGTCTGTCCAGAACGGGGGGCTGGATTTCGCAGAAACCGGCCGTTTTCAAGAGAAGCGTTACGCGAGCCTCCAGGAGATTGAAGACAACGACCCTTCGCGCGTTATTACGGATTTTACGGTCGCTTTCGAGTCGTTCCGCCCTCAGTTGACCGACGCACGTTACAAAGAGTTGACCGAATTCAAGATGCTGCCCGGGACGCAGGTCATGGACCGCGTCGCGGGCGTGAATTACATCGTGGGCCAACGCGGCGACCACGATTTTTAATTCCTCCCGAAATACCACGACGTGGAGCGGCGTCAGCCTTTTCCTGGATAGCGTATATCGGTATGAGCGAATACCCAGCAGTGAGAACGGCAGTGACGGTTCATGCACTAGCGCAAGCTGGGACGAAAACGGCACATGCACCGGCTACACGGCTGCGAACGGCGACGTGTGCCCACAAGGGTAGATGAATCGGAGGTTAGCCGTCTATACAAACGCTTTTTGCCGTATCAGGAACAAACACCATGTTGCGTGTCCGATGGAAAACGTGTGTTGCTGGTCTCGTGGTTCTTTCAAGTCCATCCTCACTCGTTCGTGCTGAAATCGCACAGACACAGTCTGGTGTGGCCGATTTGCTCCGTCACGGAGAAAATCAGGTCAGAAGCATGACCGCGGTTATTGATTCACGCCAAAAACCGACACCGGCCGAGAATGTCGAGCGGCTACAAGAGGTGAGTCGTGATTTGCTCGTGGCTTACGTCCTGACACCCGAGAACGCGGAAGCGCGGCAAGCGACGCTGCAGTTCGAAAGAAAGAAAAATCAAGAACGTCGGGCTTTCTTCTCCCATGCGGGGGTTGACGTTCAAGCATCCGACTCCTCACGACAGATCGCCTATGACGGAGAGCTTGTGCGTGTGCTTGGCATGGATGCTGACCAGCGCGTTGGCATCATCGAAACGCCGGAACAAGCAGATTGGTCGAGCCTAAACGAAGACCACCCCTATTCATTCGTCTATGAATTTCAGCGAGAACCCTACTCGGAGTTGGTGGCGCAAAGCCCCGACTTCCGCGTCTTGGACAATGAGCCGGGCCAAGACGGACTCCGTGTTTATTTCCAGCACCCTCGATTCAACGACAGGGCATTCGTGTTGGTGTTCGACGATCAGGGTCGGATGGTGGAAAGGGAGGAGTGGTACAAGTTATCCCACGACGCTGAACCGACGATGCATAAACGGTACGAACTTCTCGATTACAAGTCATACCCCTCTCAAAGCGGCGAGTTGATCCATTTTCCGACGCGGGTGACTTCTCGCTTTTACGCAACAGATCGAGAAGGCAATCATATTGAAGCCTAGACGAAGATCTTTGAGATCCGAGACATCAAATTCAACGTTGATATCTCCGACGACCGGTTCAAACTTGAGTTTCCTCCGGGAACCTCGATTAAGAATGAAGCGCTCGGCCTTGGCTGGATCGATGTCCTCCAGACCGAAGTGATGGAAGCAAGTCTTGAGGAAATGAACACGCAGGGATCGGTTTACGCGATGGCTGGCGTGGCTACGGAGACAATCACACCTGCTTCTCCTGAACCCAGAAACATTGTCAATCGCGATGGTCTTTCGACGGAGAATGATACAAAGCTGGCGCCGATCACTGCGGCCTTGGCCGGTCTTGGCCTAGCCGTAGTGGCTGTTACGGCGCTCGTCTTACAGAGGCGATATAACCGCCGTTCTGCGAAATTATAGTTGACTCGACGCAAAGAATTTTTTGTGTTGAAAATACCCCGTGCTGGATTCGAACCCACGTCGTTGGATTGAAAGCCCAACATCCTGTTTTGGCCACTGGAAAAACCGGGCAAAATGGGTCGCCTCAGAATCGAACCACGACGACGTATTGGATCGGCTGTCGTGGCTACTCCTGTCATCGGTTTGGTGAACCCGTCAACGTCCGATTGATCGAGCCGCGAATCCGCTCGGAGGCTGGGACTCATAGGATCACACGCAGGGCTTGGTTACAAGGACGATCAGGCCTGTTCTTCCAGGCCGGGCCAGAGGTGATCCGCGAGTTGGGCGATTGGCGTACGCGCCGGCCAGGAGGTGTTGAAATTGGCCAGGAGGATCCCGGGGATCAGCCCGGCGTCGACGCCGCAGTGATCCCCGCACCAATGGGAGGCGTTGGGGGTCATTTCACCTTCGGGGATCCCGCCGACGACTGTCGCGGACGAGACGCGGTACCCCTCGTGCAAGCCGAAGATCAGATCGGGGGCGGCGTCGACGTAAGGCCCGTCGTAGATGTCCTGACGGCGATACACGTTGGCGAACACCGGCCGGCCGGTTGCCGGATCGGTCCAATCGAGCAGATCACGGATCAGCCGGTTCTGCAGGAACTCGTACTCGCCCTGCGGTTTTACGATGCCGTCGGGCTCGCGCCCGACCACGTTGAGGTAGATCCCGGCGAGCCCCATGGCGTAAGCCCGGGTGTTGAACCAATCCACGTTGGCCCAGGGCGTCGACGCCAGGATCTTGTCTGCGGAGGCGCCGTCACGGGCGTCGCGGTCTTTGAGCGCCAGCCAGCCGCGCCGCGCCAGCCAGGTGTTCAGGTTCACCGCTTGGCGGAACGGTGCGAAGCCGTGATCTGAGAGGACGACGAGCCTTGTTTTCAACGTCCGCGCCTCGTCGGCGACGCGTTGCACGATCTGGTCGGCCCGTCGATAAACCATGACGAGCGGGTGTTCCGGGTCGGCGCGTTTTTCGCCCCGTTGAACCGCGACAACCTCGTCGTCCCAGAACATGTGGGAGACCTGATCCGTCGCCTGAACCACCAACGTCAAATGGTCCCAATCGTCACGCGAAAGCTGTGTGTGCAGGAGTGCTTCATTGCCGTCGATGGCGGTGGTCGCATCGACCAGATAGGCCGCCTCATCAAGGACGCCATCCGCTAACCCTTGCGTGGCGGTTTCCCAGCCGATCGTGCGGTAATCACCGACCGTCTGGGCCAGTTGGCGGGCCCAGGCGGCGGGCGATCCGATCGGGACGCCCGTCGGCACGTCCTGAGGATCGAATTCGATCGGCGTGAGATAGAGCCGGACGTCGCCGGGGCCGGGGGCGAAGTACGCGCGGGCCCGGCCGGTTTGCCCTGCGAGCGGTGAAAAGCGAAAGTCAAGGGTGATCCAGGAAGACCAGGTCCCGCGTTCGACGCGTTGCTCGCCGTGACCGGTGGAAACCAGGATGCGGTCCGGTTCAAGCCTGCGCAGGTGCAGTTGGGCGTCGCTGGTCGATCCGAGGCGGACGGGGTTTTCGGGGCCGGGGAGGCGTATGACCGCGGCATCATGACGCCAGACGATGGGGATCTGCCGGGGGCCCGACACCTCGGCGTGATCGGTAAGGAGGGTGTAAACGCCCTGTGTGCCGCGGATGTCCGGCACGCCCAAACCAGCCATGAGTCTGGCGCCCGGCTCGGCTCCGGCGGGGAACGTCATCGGCACCCGCAGCACGACCGACCGGACGCCCTGCCGGGCTTGGCGGTCCCACCAGGCCCGCCCCATCACGGTGGACTCGGCCAGTTCCTGTCGGCGGGGGCGCCACGCCCAGGCCGCTCCGCCGACGGCGCCGCCCGCGAGCAGCGCGCCGCTCCCGGCGGCCGTCCACTTGAGCCATTGGCGCCGGGTTAACCGGGTCGCCCCGGCGTACGCGCCGATCCCGCCGATCGCGGCCAGCCCTGTGAGCAGCGCCCCATGCCCAGCCTGGGAAAAACCGACCGGCGCCGTGTGGTAACGGACACCCGCGAGGCGGGGAGCGTAAGACCCCTCGCTGCGCTCGACGAAATCGAACAGGTTGGTGTGGCCGGGATTGGCCCCGCGGGCGAAGCAGGCCCAGGCGACCCCGGACTCGGCGGGGGTCGTGCTCAACGTTTCACGCAGCCCGTGGTTCCGGGCCAAGGCCGTCATGCCCGGCAGCCAGCCCTGATCCATCAGCACACGTGTCAAACGGGCGTCCAGGCCGTCCAGGCCAAGCACGATCGTTCGCGGTGAGTTAACCAGCATGTGTCCATCCCCGGGCGCTCGTCCGCCGCATAATGACCCAGGCGGGCCGAGTACAAGACTCCATCCAAGTGCTTATGTCATGAAAAACAACCCGTTGTCAGATTGGTCTTGACACGTTGTTTTCGAACGTTACGCTTCGATTATATCAGGCCCGCGCGGGCTTGGCGCCAAGTCTTTTCGGGGACCTTTTGTGTCTGTTGCCTGGGGCCCATCCGAAATCACGCTTCGCCGACCGGTTTCATCGCCCGGGGCTGGATATGTTGAGACGGGGGAACGATGAACAACCTGGTCTGGATCGTTCTGGATAGTTGCCGCTACGACAGTTTCCGTCGTGCTCACACCCCCACGGCCGATCGGTTCGCGGCGTCCAACGAGGCCGAAGTGGAGCGGCGCCACAGTTACGCCTCCTGGACCGCGCCGTCGCATTACGCGTTTTTGATCGGCATGACGCCGCACCGTAACCCTTCGGGCGTGTTTGCGTCCAAGGTCTACAAGGAGGACTTCAAGCAATGGAGCGGCCGGCTGGGCATCGACGGGCTTGATTTTAGCCGGTTTGTGCCGGACCTCTCGTTGCCGAAAGTGCTCCGCGAGTTGGGGTACCACACGGTAGCGCGCGTATCGCTGCCGGTGCTCAATGAAATGACGCTGCTGTCGCGCGATTTTGACGACTACCGGTTGATGGACGACCACAACGACTTCCCGGGTATGATCGATGAAGTCAGGTTCCCGGGCGATCGCCCGCGGTTTTACTTTTTCAACCTCGGCGAAACCCACTATCCGTACATGTTGAACGATCAAGACCTGCCGCACGTGTCCGGGGTGCACGGCGTCTTAAAGCGGCTCGATCGTTCTCCGAAGAATGACTCTGCCGTCGCGATCTTCGATCCGCAGACGATGTCGCGTCTTCACGATCAACAGGTGCGATGCGTGGAACACGTCGACAAGCTGCTGGGGGGGCTGCTGGATAAATGCCCGGCCGGCACGCACGTCATCCTGACCGCCGACCATGGAGAGTTGTTTGGGGAAGACGGGTTCTTCGGCCACGGGCCGATCATCCATGAGAAGGTGTTCGAGGTGCCGTTCCTGGAAGGGGCCGTGACGAAATGACGCCGACTCCCCGATGCCGCGTGTGTGACAACCGCCATCCGCCATCTCCCCGATGGACGGATAACGGGAGCCGAGTTTGACCATCTTCGGTTACATCGGGCCCGGCGGCGGGCTGGCGATTTCAGTGTCGCTGGTCGCGCTGCTGATGGCGCTGGTTGGCGCGGTCCTCGTGTTCGTCACCTGGCCGCTGTCCTCCCTGATCGCGTTGCTTCGGGGCCGACGATTGCGATTCCGTTATGGATTCCGCAAGGCGGTGGTCTTGGGCCTTGACGGGTTGGACCCCAAGATCACTCGGCGGCTGATCGATGCGGGGAAGCTGCCCCACATGGCCCGCCTCGCCGAATCCGGGACGTTTGAGGAACTGGAAACGACCTGGCCGGCGATCACCCCGTCGGCCTGGCCTTCGTTCATGACTGGCAACGACGCGTCGCGGCATAACATCTACGACTTCATCACGCGCGACCCCAAGACGTATCTGCCGTGTCTGAGTTCCTTCGACATCGTTGAGCCTCGACGGCGGATCCGGATCGGCCGGCGCACCATCCCGTTGGGTCGGCCGCGAGCGCGGATGCTGCGAAAAGGTACGCCTTTCTGGCGAGCGCTGGGTCGTAGCGGCGCCAGCGTCACCGTGCTCCGCGTGCCGATCACTTTTCCGCCGGAGCCCTTCCGCGGGCGCCTGCTCTCTGGCATGTGCGTCCCCGACCTGTTGGGCAGCCAAGGCGTCTCGACCCTCTTCACCACCGCCGACGGCGTGACCCCCGAGGGCGATTGCCGTGTGGTCCGGCTCCGGTTCGCCTCGGCCGTCGCGCACGCGGACATCCACGGCCCGCCGCACCCGTGGCGTAAGGACGCCGGACCGCTGACCCGGCGGCTGACGATCCGTTTCACCCGCCGGGATGTGTTGCGGATCACGGTGGGGGACGAGCGCTTTCAGCTCAAGGCTGGCCAGCAGAGCGGGTGGGTCTCCGTCACGTTTCGGGCGGGCTTGCTCACGGTGCGTGGGCAGGCCATGTTCCGGCTCGTCTCTACACAACCGTATGTCAATCTATATATGACGGCGGTCCAGATCACCCCCGAACGACCCGCGATGAAGATCAGCCACCCGGGAATCTACGCCGACTACCTCGCCAAACGGATCGGGCCTTACGGCACCCTGGGGCTGCTGGAAGACACCGCCTCGTTGAACGATGGTCTGGTCGACGAACAGGCCTTTCTCGACCAGGCGCGAGTCCTTTATCAAGAGCGTAAAGCAATGTTTTTCCGAGCGTTGGATAATAAGGCCGATGACTTAACGGTCTGCGTGTTCGACACGCCCGACCGGGTCCAACACATGTTCTGGCGGTATGCCGAACCCGATCACCCCGCTCGCCCCAAAGACCATAACGGTCATTTTGATGACACGCTCGAACGCCTCTACATCGAGATGGATAACCTCGTCGGCGAAAGCATGCGGCGCCTGCCTCGACGTGCGATGTTGCTGGTGATCTCCGACCACGGTTTTACGAGCTTCCGCCGAGGCGTGGACCTCAACGCCTGGCTGCATCGGCACGGGTATCTGCATCTGCAGACACCCCACACCACAAGCGGGCCGTGGCTGGAGCACGTCGACTGGTCGCGCACCCGGGCCTATGCCTTGGGGCTGACGGGCATTTATGTCAACCTCCGTGGCCGCGAAGCGCAGGGCATTGTCGAAAAGGGCGAAGAGTTGGAAAGCCTGCTGGCGGAGTTGCGTTCGGGGCTGGAGGCGTTGTGCGACGATGGCGTGGCCGATCCCGACGGCTCGCCCCGGCCCGCCGTCCGCCGGGTCTGCGTGGTTCGTGATGAGATGGACGGCCCGTACCGTTTCGAAGGCCCGGACCTGCTGATCGGTTACGAAGCGGGCTACCGCTGTTCCTGGCGGTGCGCGAAAGGGGAAGTGACTGACGAGATCTTCGCCGATAACGTCCGGGCCTGGAGCGGTGACCATTGCGTGGACCCGGCACTCGTGCCCGGCGTGCTGCTGACCAACGCGCGGCTCGCCGCCGCCAACCCACGCCTAATGGACATCGCTCCCACCATGCTGGACCTGTTCGGCGTCGAGCCGGAGGCGCCGATGCAGGGGCGATCGCTGCTGCGCCCCGTCACAGGCGGCGACCCGCAACCAACCGCGCAACGCCCGGCACGGTCCCCGGTCCAGCCGCGCGAGGCGGTGGCGCGTGAAGGAGAGGCGCGATGATCGTTTTAATTCGGAGCATCTTCCTGGCGGGCGTCCTCGGCCTGTCCTTCGCCTGGACGACGGCGTCGCACTCGGCGGAGCCGACAGACCGGCGGATCGTGGTCCTCGGCTTCGACGGCATGGACTACGTGCTGACCCGGCGGATGATGAAACGCGGTGACCTGCCCCATTTCGCCGAGCTTGCCAAGGAAGGCGTGTTCCTGCCGCTGCAGACCACGATGCCGCCGCTGAGCCCGGTGGCTTGGTCTACTTTTATCACAGGGACCGATCCCGGCGGGCACGGTGTGTTTGACTTCCTGCGCCGCGACCCGAGCAAGGTTCGGAAAGGGTTCCTGCCGGAGGACGCGGTGTCTCGTGTCGTGGTGGACCCGGACGCGGCGCCGTGGCCGATCCCGTGGACCGATTATGTGCTGCCGCCGACGCAGCGTCAGGTCAATCTCCGGCACGGGCAGGCGTTCTGGCATGTGCTCGAAGCGCACGGGATCGCCGCCACGATCTATAAGATGCCGGCCAACTTCCCCGTCACGCCAGGCGGCGGACGCGTGCTGGCGGGGATGGGCGTCCCCGATGTCGCCGGCACGTACGGCACGTTCACCTACATCACGACCCACCCGGCCGACCGGGACCGAAAAGTCAGCGGCGGGCGGGTTCTCCCGGCGGTCCTGCAGGACGGGGTCGTCACGATCGAACGCTCGGCGCATGGGGAGGAGCGCCCTACGCTGCATGGGCCGTTCAGTCCGTTCCGCCGGGCGGCCGAAGCGCAACCGTCTCAAGCCCCTTTTGAGTTGTATGTCGATCCCGACCAACGCACCGCTGCGATCTGGCTGCAGGGCGCCCCCATCGTGCTGCGAGAGGGAGAGTGGAGCCCGTGGGTGGAGGTGGAATTCGCGCTGTTGCCGGGCGTCCACTCCGTCCACGGCCTCGTGCGGTTCTATCTGCAACAGGCGTCTGAGCACGTCCGCCTGTACGTTTCCCCGATTCATCCGGCCCCCCGGACGGCGGGCCTGGCCGACGGTGATTTCGATATCGAGCTTCAACGGGAGCTGGGCTATTACCACACCAAGGGGATGTCCGAAGCGACCAAAGCCGTGACCCAGGGCGTGTTCTCCGACGAGGAATACCGCCAGCAGTCTCGTCTGGTGCTCGACGAAAAAATCGCTGCCCTACGCCGGCTCCTGGACCAAGACCGGCCCGGCCTGCTGTTCGTTTATTTCTCGTCGACGGATCTGGACAGCCACGTGCTCTGGCGCCACCGTGACCCCGAACACCCGGCGCACACCAACGACGGCGCACAACGCCACGGCCAAGCAGTTGAAGAACTCTATCAGGAGATGGACCGTCTGGTCGGAATGACGCGGCGACACATGGGCCCCAACGACGAGCTCTACGTGATGAGCGATCATGGCTTTGTGTCTCTGCGACTTGAATTCAACCTGACCACGTGGCTGCGGCGCGAGGGGTACCTCATCTATGAACCGGGCGTTGATCCGAGTCGATCCAAGATGTTTGACGGCGTGGACTGGACTCGCACCCGCGCTTATCCTGTCGGCTTTAACGGCCTCTATGTGAATCGGGCGGGACGTGAGGCCCAAGGCGCGGTGTCTGAAGCCGACGCGCCGCGACTCGTTGAAGAATTGCGACGCAAGCTGCTTGCGTTGCGCGATCGCGGTCATCCGGTCTTTGCCAGCGTCTACCGCCCCACCGACATCTACCCGCGCGGCGGCGCCAAGCTTGACGAAGCCCCTGATCTGATCCTGGGTTACAGGCCGCCCTACGGCCCATCCGATGACAGCGTCATCGGCATCGGCGGCGTCCGCGCCATCGTCGACCGCACCCGCGGGTTCTCCGGCCACCACGCCGTCGACTACCGGGCCGTGCCGGGCATCCTCCTCTCCAGCCGCCGCCTGAACGCCACCCGGGCCCGCCTCCAGGATGTCACCGTCACGATCCTCAACGATTTTGGCGTGGAGCCGCCAGACGGCATGACCGGCCGTCCGCTTCGTTAATCCATGAAAGGACATGGTTCATGTTTTCAGGCCGCAACATCCGTCTCGATAAAGAGACGCTCCACCGGGCGCGACAACGGGCTCGGGAACTCGGGTACGCTTCGGTCGAGGAATACCTGGCTCATCTGATCGATCAAGACTGCTCACGCGGAGAAAGCCCGCCGGATGACGCCGCCAAAGAAAAGGTGCTTCAGAAGATGAAGGGGCTTGGCTACCTGGAATGACCCCAACCACAGGCTGCAACGATGCTTTTCATCGATAGATTGATCGATGCCGTCGACCGGCTCGGGCAGGCGCACCTGCCCGCCGGCTTTTTCATCAACCGTTGGGTGGAACTGGCGATCGTCAGCGCCCTGCTCACCCTTTTGATTCTCATTTTTCTGCGTTTCTTGGGGTTCTGCTCGCGGTTGCGTGCGGCGCGCCGGACGTTGTTGGGTCTTTCGCACCAGATGCTGCTCTACCGTCGGCACCCGAGGGTCGTGTTGCGGACGCAGGGGAAGATACTCTGGGGGAATCTCTGGTATCTCGTGTTGCTGATTCCCCTGGGCCTCTTCAGTACGCTGCTCATCGGCCTGGCTTACCCCACGCTGCAGAACCGCTACGGACACGGCCCCGCGACGGTGGGTCAAGACATCGTGGTCCGGGCCACGGCGTCGAACGGCGCGGCCCAGGATGTCCCGACGTTCGGCCTTGTCGACAAAACCCCCGGGCTCTCCATCGCCGCTCAGGTCCGCGTCCCGGCCAGCGGTTCGCTCTGGGCGCGTCTGCTGCCCCAGAAGGCTGGTGAATACCGCGTCGGCGGCGAATTAGACGGCCAGCCCTGGCGCGGCTGGCTCAATGTCGGGGAGGTCGGCAAGCCTTCGATGCCGTATCGTATCGCTCACGGCATCGATCTTTACGTGGATTACCCGCCGGGCCGCTGGTGGGGCCTGACATACGGCTGGATCGTTTTCGCTTTGGGATGGGGCCTGCTTATTTCCTGGCCGATCGGCCGATGGCTGCGTATCCGGTTGTGAATCAAGCCTACGGTTCTCAGGGCCATCCAAGACGCCCGCCCGGCTTTATTGCACTTACCAAATAAAAAGGCCGCGGTGGGATTCGAACCCACGACAGGCAAAGCCTAGCGGATTTGCAATCCGCCCCCTTAGTCCACTCGGGCACGCGGCCAATTCACCCAGCCGACGGCGGGTTGAATTTAATATTGTAACGTCTTGCACCGTACCTGTCGCTGAGATCACGTTCGTTCGGGCATGACGGGCGGCGGGTCGTGCCCCCGTCGCCTCACGAAAGCGAGAGGCGGTGGGGGGATGGCCAATGCCCGGAACAGGAGTCGAACCTGCAAGGGATTTTACTCCCACGGCGACCTCAACGCCGCGCGTCTGCCAATTCCGCCATCCGGGCAAGCGGGCCATGTAGTATAAACAAATCCCTGACGCTGTCGAGTCGGTCTGTTGCCGCCGACTTTCGGTGATGGGAATGATCGATTATCTTGGGGGGTTTGTCTTTCAGGACCCCGATCCATGCCCGACGCGCCCGTACAAAACGCCGCCCCGACGCCGATCGACCTGGACAAGGTCAACGCCGACCTGGCCGGGAAGAGCAGCGAAGACGTCATCCGCTGGGCGTCGGAGACGTTCGGCGACGGCCTGGTGATGACCACCAGTTTCGGCGTGCAGGCCGCGGTAATGCTGCACCTGGTGACGCGGGTCGTGCCTGAAATCCCGGTGATCTTCATCGACACGGGTTTTCATTTTCCTGAAACGTACCGCTTTGCGGATGAACTGACTCAGCGGCTGGGGCTGAACCTGAAAGCGTATCAGCCGCGGGAAAGCGCCGCGTGGTTCGTCGCCCGCCACGGCGAGTTGTGGGACAAGGGGGCGACCGACGAGGAGCGGCTGGCCAACCTCACCCGATACGACGAGATGCGGAAAGTCGAGCCGATGCAGCGGGCCCTCAGCGAACTCCACGCCACGGCGTGGCTGGCGGGGCTCCGCAAGGATCAGACGGACCACCGGGCCCTGCTGGACAAGGTCGCTCAGCAGGGCAGCCAGCACAAGGTCCACCCCATCCTCACGTGGACCACGCGCGACGTTCACAACTACCTCAAAACTCACGACCTGCCGTACCACCCGCTCCACGAGAAGGGCTACGCCTCGGTCGGCGACTGGCACTCGACCTTCCCGATCGGGGAGGGCGAAGAAGAGCGGGCCGGCCGGTTCCACGGCTTGAAGCAGGAATGCGGCATCCACCTGCCGACGACGCCCGAAGAGAGCCAGTCGCGCGACGGGTCGATGCTGTAAACCGCTCTCAACGATGGCGCGGCGAGGCGATTGGCTTTATCCGCTCACCGCGGCCAGGGGCTCGCAGGTCCGGTCCACGGCGACGGCGATGCGCTGCAGGCTCGCCATCAGATCGTTCAATACCTGAGGGGTGATGGACTGGGCGCCGTCGGTCAATGCGTGTTCGGGGTCGGGGTGAACCTCGATCGCCAGGCCGTCGCACCCGGCGGCGATCGCGGCGCGGGCCATGTCGGGGACGAGGCGGGCGTGGCCGGTGCCGTGCGAAGGGTCGATCACGACGGGCAGGTGCGTGCGGTGGTGCAGTTCGGGGACGGCGGAGAGGGAGAGGGTGTTGCGGGTGTGATCTTCGAAGGTGCGGATGCCGCGTTCGCAGAGGATGACATTGGGGTTGCCCGCGGCGAGGATGTATTCGCTCGCCTGGAGGAACTCATCGATGGTCATGGCCATGCCGCGTTTGAGCAGGACGGGCTTGGCTTGGTCTCCGCAGGCTTCGAGAAGTTTGTAGTTCTGGCTGTTGCGGGTGCCGATCTGGAGGCAGTCGGCGTACTCGGCGACGAGTTCGACATCGCTGGGGGTGAGGACCTCGGTGACGATGGGCAGTCCCGTGGCCGCGCGGGCGGCGGCGAGCATCTTGAGGCCATCTTCACCGTGGCCCTGGAAGGAGTAGGGGTTGGTGCGGGGCTTGAAGGCCCCGCCGCGTAACGCGTGGGCGCCGGCGGACTTGACCGCGAGGGCGGCCTCGATGATCTTCGATTCCTCCTCGACGCTGCACGGCCCGGCGATGATCGGGACGTGCCTGCCGCCGAACACGCAATCCGCCCCCACGGTCACCCGCGTCGTCTCGCCGCGTTTGGTCTCCCTGGCGGCCATCTTGTAGGGCTGGAGCACTTTCATCACCCGATCGACGCCGGGGGCCTGCTCCAGTTTGGCGCCGTCTTTTTTCCGATCGTCGCCGATTACCGCCACCACGGTCAGGTCGGTGCCCTCGATGACGTGGTCTTTCAGACCCATCTCGCGGATGAGGTCAACCACGTGCGCCACCTGGGTCGGCGTGGCGGTCGGCTGCATGACAACGATCATGACGTTTCTCCTGAGGATTTTTTAACCTTGTTCTATTCATCGGTCCGTTCTGGCAAGCCATAAAAAAACCCCGCCGCTTCGCCGCGACGGGGTCATTCGGAGTCAGGGTTGAGCTTAAAGTCACCTGCGAACGACAGCCATCACGGCCCGGGGCCGGGTAAAGTAAAACCAGAAATAGCTAAATAGGTGCGAAAGCATCCGTTTAAGTATGGCAGCTATCCGCGATAAGTCAAGCGCTATTCGCGTCAGGATCGTAAATCGCTATGCTGTCGCAGCTTTTCATAGGAAACATATATGCATCAGCCAGCACTCCGTTACCGTCAGATCCATCTGGATTACCACACCAGCCCCGATATCCCGGGGGTCGGGGCGGACTTCGATCCCGACCATTTCGCAGACACGCTGACCCGGGCGCATGTCGATTCTGTCACGACGTTTGCACGCTGCCACCACGGGCACATCTATTATCAGTCCAAACAACACCCCGAACGCATCCATCCGAACCTGGCCCGGCCGAACCTGCTGCCTGACCAGATCGAGGCCTGTCACCGCCGCGGGATCCGCGTGCCGATCTACACCACGGTGCAGTGGGACGAGTACACCGCCGACGAGCACCGCGACTGGCTGTTGGTCAATGAGGAAGGCCAACTCTATAGCACCAAGCCTCTCGACGCGGGCTTCTACCGCTTCTGCGACGTGTTGCACCCCGGCTATCGGCAGTTCCTCAAAGACCACACCCGCGAGCTGTTCGAGATGATGCCGGTCGACGGCTTGTTTTTTGACATCGTGCAGCCGAGGCATTCCCTGGCCCGGCACTGGCTCGACGCGATGGATATTGCCGGCTTCGACCCGGAAGACTCCAACGCTCGGCAACGGTTTGCCGCCCGGGTCATCGATGAATGGAAGCTCGAGATGACGGAATTCATCAAGAGCCTGCCGCAGTACACCGAGGCATGCACGATCTTTTACAACGCCGGCCACGTCGGGCCGCGCCACCGCCCGACGCGCGACGCCTACACCCATTACGAGATCGAATCACTCCCCTCCGGCGGGTGGGGGTATCTGCACTTCCCGCTCACGGCCCGCTACGTCCGCGGCATGGGCAAAGACAGTCTCGGCATGACCGGCAAGTTCCACACCGCGTGGGGCGATTTCCACTCTTACAAGAACCCCGCCGCGTTGGAGTTTGAATGCCTCCAGATGCTTGCGGTTGGCTCGAAGTGCTCCGTTGGCGATCAACTGCATCCGTCCGGGGTGCTCGACCCGTACACCTACGAACTCATCGGTGAGGTCTACGCCCAAGTCGAGCGCAAGCAGCCGTGGTGTGACGGAGCAGCTCCCGTCAGCGAGATCGGCGTGTTCACGCCCGAAGAATTCGGCGCCCGCAAGAGCGAGTTCGCCGCATCGGCCGAGCGCCAGCCCGACAGCGCTCTGGGCGCGGTGCGTATGCTGCAGGAGTTGCATCACCAATTCGACATGATCTCGACCGATCGCGATCTGTCGCCCTATCGATTGTTGATCCTGCCCGACAGCATCCCTGTGGATGAGGCCCTGGCCGCCAGACTTCGGGTTTACCTCGACCATGGCGGCGCGATCCTCGCGAGTCATGAATCCGGATTGAAGCCCGACGAAGACGCCTTTGCGCTCGACGCATTCGGCGTCGCGTACGTGGGGCAGGCGCCATACAGCCCGGACTTTCTCGTCCCGGGCGACGAACTGCGGGAGGCTTTAAAACCGACCGGCCATGTCATGTATGAACGCGGGCTCGCGGTCCGAGCTCATGACGGCGCCCGGGTCCTGGCGGAAGTGGAGATCCCGTATTTCAATCGAACGTGGCGGCATTTCTGCTCACACCGCCACACCCCGTCGGCCCAGACCATCGGCTATCCCGGCGTCATTGAAAACGGCCGGGTGATCTATTTCACCCACCCGGTTTTCAAGCAGTATCGCCACAACGCGCCTCGCTGGTGTAAGCAACTTGTTCAAAATGCGATCGACCGCCTGATGCCCCAGCCCCTGGTGAGCACCAACGGTCCGTCGTCGCTGCTTACCGCACTCAGCGACCAGCAACAGCCGCGGCGGCGCATCCTTCACGCGTTGCATTACATCCCGGAACGCCGCGGCCAGGCGTTTGATACGGTCGAAGACATTATCCCGCTTCATGACACTCGATTCAGCGTCGCGGTTGATGGCGAAGCCAGCGGCGTGTCTCTCGTTCCCGAGTCCCAGCCTGTCGACTTTACCCAGGACGCGGGGCGCGTGACTTTCACCGTGCCTCGCATCGAGGGACACGCGATGATCGAGATCGCCATGCGTTAGCCTCGGTCCTGGCCGCTCCACTCGAATCCCAACCCCGCCGGGAACGTATCCCGGGGCTGATAACCGATCAGGCGGCGGCCGGGCTCCAGGTCGTAATGCGGCCCCTCTTCATCAGGCGGTCCGGCGCAGTACAGGATCGCGAAATCGATACCTTCCGCCTCAACCGCACAAGCAAAAAACCGCCCCACGTCGTGCGGGCTGACATAAAGCCCCCCGATTCTTTTACTGTTCGCCAAACGATCGGCCTCTTCCGGGTTGCGCGGCATCCAGCAGATCCGGCCGCAGATGACCGACAACCCGTGCACCCGGGCGTACATCTCGCCCATCTGCTCCGCCCAGCGCTTGGTCAGAGCGTAATGATTGGTCGGCGCCGCATCGTCCGTCCCACGCGGCTCGTCGTTCGTGCGAAGGCCCGACACCACCTGGAGCGTGCTGGCCAGGACCACGCGGCGCACCCCCAGGTCGCGGGCGGCGTCCATGACATTGAACAGGCCGATCACATTGGGTTCGAGCAGGCCGTCCATAAACGTTGCCGAACCGTGCGGGTTGGCGGCCAGATGCACGATGGTGTCGATGCCGTCCATCGCCGAGCGCACCGCCGCCCCATCCGCGACATTGCCGGTCACCCCATCGCCAAGAACGGTCGAAGCATGGCGGTCAAACCCGCGCACGTGATGACCGCGCCGGATCAGTTCTTCGCAAACGGGCCGCCCCACCGCTCCCGCCGAGCCGGTCACCAACACGCGATGCCCAGTTGATGCTTGGGTCATTGAATAGACGCCTTATTCACCGATGTCTTCGTTCCAGAGGTCCGGCTGCGCTGCAACGAAGTCACTCATGAGTTTGATGCAACGCGCATCATTCAAGACCACCAGTTCGACGCCGTGCTGCCGGAAGAGGTCTTCAGCGCCCATGAAGTTTTCATGCTCGCCAACGATGACCCGTGGGATTTTATAGAGCAACGCGGTCCCGGTGCACATGATGCATGGGCTGAGGGTGGAGGCCAGGGTCAGCCGCGGCCAGTCGCGCCGGCGTCCGGCGTTGCGGATGCAGACGGTTTCGGCATGTGCGGTCGGATCGCCGCTCTGGACGCGCAGGTTGTGCCCCCGTGCGACAATCACGCCTCGATCCATATCCGCCAGCACCGAGCCGATGGGTAAGCCGCCCGTGTTGAGCCCGAGTTCGGCTTCCTTGATCGCTTCATTCAGCAAATCCTGATCGGTCAATGCATCGCTCCCGTGAACGCCCGGCGCGGGCGTGCGCTGCCGCCGCAGCGTACGCCCAACGCTATCGGTTCGCGACCGTCAACGCAAACACGACGATCGCCATGTGTTAACCTGACCGGGTCATGCTGAACCTGATTGTTCTGCTCCTTGTCGCGCTGGCCGCCTTGGTCTTGCTGGCTGTGGCGGCGTTGATCCATCAACTCCGTCACCCCCCGCGCAAGACGTTCGCCGCCGCCCTGGCGCGCGACCTGCCCACCGACCCGGCCGATCTCGGCCTCACCGCCGAAGCCGTCACCTTTGAGTTGCAGGACCGCCGCTCAACCCCGGGCTGGATCGTGACGGGGCATCGGATGGACGGCCCCACCGTGGTCTTCGTCCACGGCTTTGGCGACTCGCGCTACGGCGCCTTGACATGGACCGATCTCCTGCTGCCTTACGCCTCGTCTGTGGTGTTTTTTGACCAGCGCGGACAAGGCGAATCCGACTCGCCCGCTTCGACCGGCGGGATCGCTGAGATTCAGGACCTCCGCGGCATCATCGAGCGGCAACTCCCCGACACGACGCGGCCGATCGTGCTGTTCGGCTGCTCGCTTGGAGCCAACACCGCGATCGCCGCCGCCGTGGACGCCACGAGGGTCCGCGGTGTGGTCGCCGACAGCCCCTACCGATTCTGGGATGAACCGGTCCGGGCGATCTTCTCCGCCAGACGCTACCCCGCCTGGCCGATCATCCCGCTGGCCGGGCTCTGGCTTCGCCTGACCATGGGCCGGCGGGGCTTCCCCTTCGACCGCGCTCAAGACGCCGCCCGCCTGCGCTGCCCGCTGCTGGTCCTGCACAGCACCGACGACGCCCTGTGCCCGTACGCTTCGGCACAGGCCATCGCCGACGCCGCCTCCCATGGCCGAATCGTGGCTTTCGAGCAGGCGGATCATCTCGAACTGGCTACGGCCGACCCCGCGCGATACCGTGACGCTCTCACGGCGTTCTTCGACGAACTCCCACAGGACCCGCCCGCATGAACCTTGCCCCCATGATCGACCACACCATCCTCGCCGCCGACGCCGGCCCCGACGACGTGCAACGCGTGGTCGAGGAGGCCCTGACCCACGGTTTCGCCTCGGTCTGCGTCAACGGGAACTATGTCCCTCAGGTCGCCGCCGCGTTACGCGACGCCCCGGCCAAAGCCTGCGGCGTGGTCGGTTTCCCGCTCGGCGTCATGAAAAACACCGTCAAAGCCATCGAGGCGTCTTCGATCATCAAAGACGGGGCCGATGAGATCGATTTTGTCGCTCATCTGCCGACCATCCTTTCCCGGGACACCGAAGCGCTGAAACAGCAGTTCCTTGAAATCACCCGCACGGCGCGGGCGGTGTCGCCCGGCGTGGTGATCAAGGTGATCATCGAATCCGCGGCGCTGATGAAAGACGTCGCCGAGTCCGAAGCGGAGGCCCGCATTGCCTGCGCCTGCCAAGCGGCCACGGAGTCCGGCTGCGACTTTGTCAAGACCTCCACCGGTTTCCACCCCGCCGGCGGAGCGTCGGTCGAAGCGGTGAGGCTGATGAAAAAGCACGCCCCCGACCTCCAGGTCAAGGCCTCCGGCGGCATCCGCACGTATGACGACGCGGAGCGTATGATAGACGCCGGCGCCACGCGCCTCGGCTGCTCCGCCAGCGTGGCGATCGTTCAACAGCAGGCGGGGCCCGCCGCCGGATACTAACCCTTTACGGTATGCCGATCAGCATTTCCACCTGCTTATGAACATGATTCAAGTCAACAACCTCACCATCGGGCCCGGCCGGCCGCTGACCGTTATTGCCGGCCCCTGCGTTGCCGAGTCGCGTGATTTGTGTTTAACCATCGGCCGCGCCCTCCGTGACAAGTGTGCCGCCCTTGGCATCCAGTACATCTTCAAAGCCAGTTACGACAAGGCCAACCGCTCCTCGATCCACAGCCAGCGCGGGCTCGGTTTGGATGAAGGGCTCCGCGTTCTTGAAGAAGTGGGCCGCGAACTGGGGACACCGACGACCACCGACATCCACGAACCCGGCCAGGCCAAAGCCGCCGGCGCGGTGATCGATCTGCTCCAGGTCCCGGCGTTCCTGTGCCGGCAGACCGACCTGCTGGCGGCGTGCGCTCAAACCGGCCGTCCCGTCAACGTCAAAAAAGGCCAGTTCATGTCGCCCGCCGAGATGGCCGGCGTGATCGGCAAACTGACCGAATCCAAAGCCGTCGGCGCCATGCTGACCGAGCGCGGCACATTCTTCGGCTATCACCGGCTGGTCAACGACTTCGTCGGCGTGGCCGATATGCTGGACCTTGGCGTCCCGGTCTGCTTCGACGTCACGCACTCCACCCAGCAGCCCGGCGCACAAGGCGCTTCCAGCGGCGGCCGTCCCGACCGCGCGCCCCTCCTGGCCCGCTGCGCGATCGCGGCCGGGGTGCACGCCCTGTTCATCGAAACTCACCCCTCCCCTGAAGACGCTCTCTCGGACGCCGCCGTGATGCTGCCGCTTGAACAAACACTGCCGCTGCTCGATGATCTGGCCCGGCTGCATCACGCCATGGGCGCGATCACCGCGTGACCATGAAACAAGCATAACGCGGATCACATCAACCGCCGGCTTACAGTTCATATGCGGCGGACCGACGGCGGAAGGCCTCTGATCCGCCGGTTGAACCAGGCGGGGGCGGCGTCGCGTCAATACCAGTCGGCGCCACCTGGACCGCTTGAGCCTTAAACAAACACCACACCCGTTTGCCTTCCGTGAGTGAAAAATCGATCTGGGATCGATGAGTGATCTCGGCCACCAGTTCGAAACCCACATCCACGTGGCAGAGTGTCAGCCGCGGCAGACGTGTGATCCGCCGGACGACGCCGGGGATCTGATTCTGCATCGAGATCTGTTCAACCGGAGCCAACGCCAACGCGATGTCCTGCGGACGGATGACCGCATGGACCACGGCGCCTACCGGCACGCTGTCCTCGACGGGCGCCGTAATCCGGACCGGTGGCATAGAGGGCGCGGCCGGTCCTTCACTGGGTTCTGTGCGGACGAGTTGGGCCAAACCGGCGGACCCCACCCGTTCATGCACCGTCAATGCAGTCACATTAACAGGATCATGCCCGTGCAGAACATGAGCCGCCGCGGGGTCGGTCAGTAATTCCCAAAAGTCACCGTGTTGCACCACCCGGCCTCGGTCAAGCAGCATGACGCGGTCGGTGAGCCGCAGAACGTCGCTCAAACTGTGACTGACGACCACCATGGGCGTTCCCGAGCTACGTTGAATCTGGGCGAGCATTGGCAGCAGACGCTCGCGCAGCGGCCGATCTAACGATGACCACGGCTCGTCGAGCAACAGCAGATCCGGCTCGCTGAGCACCGCCCGGCCCAACGCCACACGCTGCTTTTCCCCACCGGATAGTTCGCGCGGCCGACGGTGCAGCAAATGATCGATCTCTAGCAGCCGGGCCACTTCCAACATGTCCGGCCCCCGACGGCCCGCGCTCCCCCCACGTCCGGCAGGGCGCCTGCCGTATCCGAGGTTGCCTCGCACCGTGTAATGCGGCAGCAGTCGGCTGTCTTGAAACATCATGCCGATCCTCCGCTTGTGCGGGCGGAGGTTGACGCGGGCCGCGCGGTCGAACAGCACGCGTTCGTTAAGAACGATACGCCCTGAGGCGGGCGGCGTCAGTCCGGCGATGAGGTTGAGAAGCGTGGATTTACCCGCTCCCGAAGCGCCGATCACACCGGTGATCGACGCCGCCAGCGTTTCGTTCGCCTGCAGTGTAAACCCGGGCCGCTCGAGTTGGATATCGAATTCGAGCATGATCAGGGCGCGGCTCCCAGCCGGCGACGCAGACGCCGCGCGATGATCTCGGACGCCGCCAGCGCGCCGAAAGCGAGCAGCACCGACAGCCCGGCCAGCCGCATCGCCGACGCGTCCCCGTTGGGGCTCTGGATGAGTGCATACACCGCCAGGGGGAGTGTCCGCGTTTCTCCCGAAATATTGCCGGCGAAAGTCACCGTCGCCCCAAACTCACCAAGGCTGCGGCTGAAAGCCAGGACCGCCCCCGTCAGCACCCCCGGCAAAGCCAGCGGCAGCGTGACCGTCATGAAAACACGCAACGGCGAGGCACCGAGGGTCGCGGCGGCGTGCTCCGTACCCCGGTCCACCAGCTCTACCGCCAGCCGCACCGACCGCACCAGCAGCGGCATCCCCATGATCGCTGCGATCACCACCGCCCCACGCCAGGAAAACGCCAGGCTGAACCCAAACCACGAGTCCAGGTATCGTCCGATGACGCCCTGCTTGCCCAGCATCACCAACGCCAGATACCCCGTGACCACCGGGGGGATCACCAGCGGCGCATGAGTCACGGCATCCACGACCGACTTGCCGTAGAAATCACGCCGCGCGAGTAACCAGCCCAGCGCGATCCCGGGGACCGCCACCGCCGCGACGCCGATCGCCGCGACTTTCACCGATAACCAAAGGGCCTCCAGTTCAGGGTTCATCCGGGCTGTCCTTCTCCACCAGTATCCCGGTCGAAGGCGTCGTGGTAAAGCCATGCCGTTGCAGAATCGGGCCCATTTCGTCGCTGGCTAGAAACCGCAGGAACGCTTCGGCTTGCTCTTGATGGGAAACACACAACGCGGCGGGATAAACGATGGGATCGTGCAGGGACGGCGGGACCGCGGCAACGATCTCAACGCCGCCCGATGCCGCCGCGTCGGACGCGTACGCCACGCCCAGACCGGCTTCCCCCATTTCCACCACTCGCAACGCCGCCCGCGCGTCGGCCGCCGGCGCCAACCGGGACGACGCTGCTTCCCACCACCCCAATGCCATAAGCGCTTGCTTCGCATAGATGCCTACGGGCACGTGCTCGGGATCGCCGATGGACAATCGGCCGTCAAAAGTTCTCCCAAAATCAAATGATGGAACGATGTCGATCCTCACGGGCTGGCCTTTGGGCGCGATGAACACCAGCCGGTTGGACATCAGGTTGAACCGGCTGGACGGCTTGATCAGCCCCCGTGTGTTCAGGTCATCCATCCAGCGCGGATGAGCGGAAATGTAAACGTCCGCCTCGGCGCCCCTGGCGATCTGATGCGCCAAAGCGCCTGACGACGCCAGGTTCACCTTGACCCGGACGTCGGCGGTCCGCTCGAACATCGCCGCGGCCTCCACCGTCACATCCTGCGTGCTCGCGGCGGCGAAGACCGTGATCGAGTGGTCTGGTTCGCCCCCGCCAGCTCCACACCCTGATAAGCATGCGCTCAGTGTCAAAACCCCAAGCAGAAAACAGATCAAGGGCTTCATGTCGCGCCTCCGTCCGGCCCCCAGGCCGGCCATCCGCTCCAGACGACAAACCCGTCACCCAAAGCGATGCGCCGCCCCCTTCCACAATGCACCCGGCAGGATTCGAACCTGCGACCTGAGCTTTAGGAAAGCCCTGCTCTATCCTGCTGAGCTACGGGTGCGGCCCGTGTTTTCAAAGGAAATCCTGCAATCCGTCCCACCGGAGTCAAAGGGCCTGAGGCCTGACTTGACGCATTGAGCGGTCCGCATGACTAAGAAGCGTACCACGAACGCCGGCGGCGGGAAACGCCCCGCCCACGTGCTGGAGCTCTTGCCCTCCCATCCCGGCTTCCTGCTGTACCCCACGCGGTGGTGAAACGCTGGTGCAAGACCATCCGGGGAACCCGCCATTACTTCGGCGACCTCGACGACTGGAAGGGCGCCCTCGAACGGTATCAGGCGACCCGTGACGACTTGCAGGCCGGCCGCACGCCCCGCCCGGCGCCCGGGGAAGGCGTCAGCGTTGAAGCGAAAGCGCCGCCGAAAGTCAATCCCCCCCAATACGTCACGCATTGACGAAGCCTCGGCGCCGTCCGCTCGATCGCGTTGTTAGGCCGCCCCTCGGGACGCCGAGAGTGCCTTCTTGAGAAGAACGATCTGGCCCGCATGGTACAGGTCGTGTTGAGGCGCGCCGCAGAACTGAATGTACGCCGGGTACTCGGAACCCAGTTCCTGCGAAAGGCGCTCGGTGGGGAAGGCGCGCACGGCGCTTTGGAGCTGCTGATTCAGCTGCTCCAAGTTGTCCTGGCTCTCGCGCCAGGCATCCGCACTAAACTCCACCACGGGAGGCCATTCTTCCTCCGGCGAGAGCTGCGCACACTCTCCACGAATCCGCCGAAGAACCAGGTTGTACCCGCCGGTCATGTGAAGAACGATCTCCCAAATGCTGTGAGCGCCGGGTATTGGATGAGCTGCCGCGTCTTCCGCCGAAACACCCGCCAGCACTTCGCGCACCGAAGGCCCATGCCAGGACTCGCCCCGAAAGGCTCGGCTAATCTGATCTGCGATGATCTCCATATCCAGCATCGTCTCTCCCATTCCAACAGGTCGGCCTGACGGAAAAGGCGCAGTTGCCGGCCGCCCGCAGAGCGAGCGTCCAAACCAGCGGGCTCATCGTACACCGCGGGCGTCGCCGGTCAACTGCAGCCAGTGTCAGGCGACCGGTTCAGCGACGACACGAAAGCCAAAGCTCTCGATCAAAGCCTTCATGCACCCACACCCACCGTAGGGATGGCCAAAGGGTTCAAAGTCAAGGCGTGCCATCTTGGCTCCACTTTGCGTGCAACCGACCAACTCGTAGTCGCCGTTGCGGAAGGCATCAATCATGGATGCAAAGTCCCAGGGCGTCTGAAGAGACGGATCGCTGAATCGTTGGGGCACGGGTGTGGAAAACCATCGATGCTTCCAATCCTCCAATTCAGCCGGGGTGGGCCACCAAAAATGAGATCGAGCAGCATCGTCGAAAAAGGAAAGCCAATACTCGTCGTCATGCCAGTCGTCCGCGGCTTTCGACGCACGAAGCGCATCGACGACGGTAACGAGGTTGCGGAAACGCTCGTAGTTCGTGATCTCGAACTCAACGAAGAAGTCCGCCATGGATGCCCGCCTAACGTAGAGCGGCTCAGTTGCCGGCCGCCCGCGGGAGCAAGCGTCCAACCGACCACTGGATTATCCATCGCGAGCGTCATCGGTCAACCGTGGCCGGTGGTTAGCGGGCAGTCGGATCGCAATTAACGCAGCTAAGGCAGGGACCAAAAGCGGCGCTGAAACGATAGCGGAACCTATCACATCTGCGCCAGTGAAGATCACCCAAGAGTGTTCGGAGGTTGGAACTGCTCCAGCAAAAAGCAGATAAGTAGGCGCGCCGATGATCAAGGCGACGATGACCAATGTGCCAACCGAGTAAGAGATCAGCAACGAAGTCGCCTGGCCGCGAGAAGCGCGACGAAAGAACGCAACCGGTCCAAGGGCGGTAACCAGCACCAGCGCAATCAACCAATACAACGACGTGCTCAGCCAGAGCGGAGCGGCCACATGGTTTGGGACAATGGACCAGTCGATATGGTTGACCGGCTGCACGAACCCCGTAGTGGCGCCAAGAAACACCACGACGACCAAGCCCATAGCCAAGTAGATCGTGGTCAGCCAGCCGAATAGTCGCCACATGTGGTGATGCCCGCTAACGAAAAAGGCTCGATTGCCGGCCGCCCGAGGGAGCAGGCGTCCAACAGACAACTTGTTTATCTTTCGCGGGCGTCGCCAGTCAACTGCAGCTGGTGGTTATGTCATACAGTTCGGCGACGCCATTCATAAGGCCCAGATTACCCCCAGGACGATCGCTGGCACGAACATGACGGCAACGAGTAAAAAACTGAAAATCGCGCCCCCGGCGCCAAACTCCGAGTCCTCTTTGCTGAGTTCTTTGACGTCTTGGAAACCATCCCAGATAAGTATCGGGACACTAACTGCCAGCGCGATCAAAATGAGCCAAGACCAGCTGCCGGGCTTGCGCAGGAATAAGAAACCAACTGTTGCGAACACAAGCACGCTGAACGGCACAAGGCTGACTGCGAGACGACCCCACCTCTTTGCTTTAATATCGTCGATCAAGGCGCTGCCACCGAAAAGGATCAAAACGACGACGTAGATGTAGCCAATCCAGATCACGATGACAGTTCTCGGCGATGGTCTAGCTTGATATAACGAAGAAGCGTTCAGTTGCCTGCCGCCCGCGGTAACAGGCCTGCCGCCGAGCACTGGATTATTCATCGCGGGCGCCGCCTGTCAACTGCAGACGCTGGCTATGTTCCTTCGCGAAGGACCTGGTACCTCAGACGGATAGCATCGTTATTCAGCGAGCGGGTATCGAACAGCTTTAGCTGAGTTGCGTTCAATACATCCCCGAACACAGGGACGCCAGCACCGAACGCAACCGGTTGAAGATCAATCACAATTTCGTCAACCAAGCGCTCGCGCATGAAGGAATAGTAGATCGCGCGGCCCCCTCCGATGATCGCCTCTTTTACACCCGCTTGTTGAAGGGTTTCTAAAGCCTTGGCGGGCGAATTAGCATGTTGCCAACCGGATTCGGAAAAATCGATGTCTCGCGACGAAAGCACGACCTTATGCTTCGGTTTCAGGATTGATGACATCTCATCATCCTTCAACTGCTCGACGGAACTACGTCCCGCAATGACGTTGCCAGCTTCGTTGACCAGAGCACACCAGTCTTCCCATGCACCTTGTGGGAAGAGCGGTATGCCGTCGGTGTTGGCGATGAACCCATCGACCGACATTGAGAAAAAAAGTGTCTTCTTCACATGGCACTCCAACGAACATAACGTAAATCGGCTCAGTTGCCGGCCGTCTGCGAGCGCAGGCGCCTCATCAGCAAACCACCACATGAGTGTATCGCGCACGGCAACATTGCAGTAAACCATCAGGCGGTCACTGACACCGAGCAGCAAACGGAAACAGGCGATTTTGGCGCTCCCTCCCGCATCACCCTGAATATAAAAGACTTACGCAGATCGCCGCACGCCATTAAGTAAAGCCCTGATCTATCCCGCTGAGCGACGATTGACCATCCATTGAGTATCGCGCGTTCACAAGTGACGATCAGCGCTGCCCCCGCTACCATACCGTTCCCTGCCCTCGGAGCATAGTTTTGCACGATCCCCGACTCGATAAACTTGCTCAGGTTCTTGTCCACTACTCCACGGGCGTCAAGCCGGGCTGGCTGGTCAGGCTCAGCGGCGACCCGGTGGCTTTGCCGCTGTTGGAGGCGTTGTACGAGCAGGTTCTCAAGGCTGGCGCTCATCCGGTGCTGCACTGCGCCCCCGGAGACCTGGCGGAGGTCTTTTTTGCACACGCCAACGATGAGCAGCTTGACTACGTCAACCCCCTGCAGCTTCATGAGGTCGGGGCGATCGACGCCTCCATTGGCCTGTGGGCCGACACCAACACCAAGTCGCTGTCGCGGGTTGACCCGAAGCGCCAGAGCCGGGCGTCGGCGGCCCGGCGCCCGATCATGGACCTGTTCATGAAACGCGCCGCGGCGGGGGAACTCAAATGGTGCGGCACACAATACCCCACCTCCGCATCGGCGCAAGACGCGGAACGTTCTTTGCGGCAATACGAAGATTTTGTATTCGCCGCGGGCCACCTCGCCGCGGACGACCCGGTCGCGGTCTGGCGGGCGATCAGCGAAAAGCAGCAGAAGGTGGTGGATTATCTCACCGGCAAGAAAGAACTGCGGTTTCAGACCGCGGCCGGGACCGACCTGCGGGTGAATGTCGAAGGCATGACCTGGATCAACTGCGACGGCCATGAGAACTTCCCCGACGGCGAGGTGTTCACCGGCCCGAACCTGGCCGCCGACGATGGGGGCGTCAACGGCGTCGTGCGGTACTCGTTCCCCGCGGTTCATCACGGACGGGAGGTGCACGATATCGTCCTGACGTTTGAGAAAGGCCGTGTCGTGGAAGCGGCCGCCTCCAAGAACCAGGATTTTCTTTTGGCCATGCTTGACCAGGACGAGGGCGCCCGGCGGTTGGGCGAGATCGCGATCGGTACGAATTACGCGATCACCGAATACACCAAAAACACGCTTTTTGACGAAAAAATCGGCGGCACGTTTCACGCCGCCGTCGGGGCGGGTTATCCTGAAACAGGCAACCGCAACGAATCGGGCCTGCACTGGGACATGGTCTGCGACATGAGGCCGGAGGCGGGCGGCGGCACGATCACGGTCGATGGCGAAGTGATGTCCCGCGATGGCGAATTCGTGTTTGACGGCTGGCCGGGCAATGATTGAGAAATCGCCAAAAAGCGAACCGGCGCCGCAGTTCACCGCAACGCCGGCCGCTCCCCGAAAGCCCCCGGGAGCCCTCGGATGTCAATCCCAATATAGCCCTGAGGCTCCCCCGTGTGTGGGAATCCGCCCGCCCGGACGTGCACATCTGCGCCAGGCCTTGGGGTATCTTTTGACGATATCCACCCCGTCGGGAACACCAGACGACGGCGTATTGCTTCTCCGTGAAAGGGGACCAGATGCTAGCTAAGACGCTCCAGATGCTGATCGATCAACAACTCACCACCGCGAAAGAAATCGGTGAACTCGCCGGCGTCTCCACCAGTACGGTTTATCGTTGGGTGAGCGGCCAGAGCCAGCCGGACTTCGACTCGATCCGGATGCTCGTCCGGCACCTGCCCAACCCCGAGGCCCAGGAGGCGATCCTGGCGATTTTTGCATCCGGCACCCCCTGGACTTTCACCCACGCCGAACTGGAACTAGACGTGAATCAAGACGGACAGGTCAACGCCGAAGACGCCTTGGATGCGTCCTGTGAAGCCGTCAAGACCGCCGGGGAGTCGCTCATGGCCGTGCGCGCGGCGAGCCGGGGCAAACTCCTTAACTCGGACGACACCCTTGCTTTGATCTCGCAGTTAAATCATGTCGTGCAACAGTGCACGATCACCCAGCGTGTGCTGGTCGAGATGGCCGAGGCACGCCGGAAGCGTAAGCTGAAACTGGTCGATTAGACACGCGGGGAGAACCCTCTACATAAACGCCTGCGCTCAAACCGGCCCCATCCGTCCGGTTTTTTAAGAGATCAGCCGTCATCCGAGTCGGTGATGGTGAGTGACACCTGCGTTTCGATATCGCCGGGGGTTTGCTTGTGCAGAACTGCGGCTCGGTGTCTCGACCAGTCGGAAACTCGCAGGTCGGGGCTGTCCTCGCCGTTATAAACCCGGAGAATGCGATATGCGTTATCGCGTTGAGCGGGGGTGAATCCGGAAGAACGGATGAGGTGACATAGAACCTCCTCGTCCAGGCAGTATGTCGTCCCGGCGGCGGAGACGACGTTTTCCTCCATCATGATCGACCCCATGTCGTTGGCGCCGTAGAACAGGCCAAGTTGGCCGATGCGCGGCCCCATGGTGACCCAGCTCGCGCCGATCGAATGGATATTGTCCAGGTAAAGCCGGCTGATCGCCTGGGTGCGAAGGTAATCGACGGCTCCGGCCATGCGGACGAGTTTGCCGGCCAGGGGCGAGGTGGTGTTGCACGCGTCTTTGTCGTGGGCGTCAATGGCGCCCTGCTCGACCGCGTCCGCGAGCACATCGCCGGGAAACGGCTCCCCGGACGAAGCGTCCCAGTCCGGCACCCGGCCCAGGGGCGTGTTTTCGCGTTGGAAGGGCCAACTGATGAAACTCACATAACGGCCCGGCCAGTTGTGTTCGATCGCGCGGTCCTGGTAGGTGCGGACGCGGTCCATATGGTCGATACGGTCGGTGACGCCTTCGATGTGGCCGAACATCATGGTGGCTGAGGTCAACATCCCCTGACGGTGTGCTGCGGCCATCACCTCGAGCCATTGGCGTCCATCCGCTTTCCCCAGACCGATCCGCCGCCGGACGTGCTCGGCGAAGATCTCTCCCCCGCCGCCGGGCACCGAGTCGAGCCCGGCCGCGCGAAGGCGGCCGAGGATGGCGTCGAGCTTGGCGACCCACACCTCCTCGGGCATCTGGCCGCTCTTGCCCGGCGCAGCGACGGGGAAGCCCTCCATCTCGAACAACCCTACGAATTCAACGATTTCCGGCGGGCTGAAACCGTGGATATGGACTTGGGGAAACGCCGCCTTCAGATCGCTGAGCAGGTCTTCGTAGAACGCGACCGGCAGGTCGGGGTGCATCCCGCCCTGTAGGAGCACTTGCGTGCCGCCTTTGTCGACCAGCTCACGCACCTTCTGGTGCAATTCGTCCCGGCTGAGTGTGTAAGCGTCGGCCTCGCCGCCGTCGCGCCGGAACGCGCAGAAGGTGCAACGAGCCGTGCAGACGTTGGTGTAATTGATGTTGCGGTCTTTGACGAACGTGCGGATGTCGGGCCCATGGACGCGTTCGCACACGGCGTGAGCCCAACGCCCCAGGTCGTGCAGCGACGCGTGACGGTACAACTGCATCGCTTCGTCGCGGCTGAGGCGTTTCTCGCCGGCCACGACCGCGTCGATATCGATCGGATCGAGCGGGGGAATGGTGCTGCGGATCATTGCCGCATTGTAGGCGGTCAACGACGGTTGATCACTTGAGGGTGTCGAGGACGCCGTTCACCGCGAGCTTCCGGGCAGACCCGACGCTGTAGCCGAAGATGCCCCACTGATTAAGCCCGGCCACGCCTGCGGTCAGGTCTTCCGGCGAAAAAATGATCGCCGGTCGGTCGTTGATCATCACGGCCTGGAGGCGCTGGTTACTGGTCGGCCCCATCTGGTGGAGGGCGAAGAGCCGGTAGCCGACATTCCGGTTGTCGTACGGATTGCCCGGCAGCTTCCTGCCGGTCACGATGGGCGAGGTGGACGGCAAGGGAAGAGGCACGCTGTCGGGGGCGATCTGGCCAAGCATCTTGAACGCGGCGTCGACCGCGGTCTTGGAGCCGCCGGCCGCGTCAAGCCAGAGCGTGCCCCCGGCGTAGACCCAGTCACGCAGCGCTTCGGCCTGCGTATCGGTCAGCCCGCCGTCGCCGGTGGTCGTCAGGTAGGCGATCTCGGTGGATTTGCTCAGTTCTCCGGGCTGGGCGACGGCCAGCTTGAGGTCCACCGCGTGTTTCTCCCGCAGCAGGTTGCGCAGTTGGGTGAGGGCGCCGGGCTCTGGATCGTAGCCGCCCTCATATTGGATCCGGGCGGCGGAAACCGACCAACGCGTCGGACGGTTGCTGGTGGGCAGGTAGTCCGTCTGAAGCCGGGTCCGCCGGGGGTTAAGCCCGATGCTGTAGAGATAAAGATTGGAAAGCGCCAGGAAGCTTTCACTCTTGATGGTTTCGTTCTCTTGCAGTCCCTTGCCGATGTCGCGGGTGAACTGGACAACCAGGGGGCGCACGCCGTTGCTGATGGCCTGCATCTGGACGTTCGGCCGGACCTGCCGATGGATGTTGTAGAAAAGGTGGTCGTTCTCGACTTTCTCGAGCTCACGGTCGGGGTAGAGCCGCTCCACCAGTTGGCGCAGCGACTGGCTGACGGTGCTGTTGGCTTTGTCAGGATTCAACACCAACATGCCGCCCGCATCGATGTATTCACGGATGCGTTTGATGTGCGTATCGGTCAATTCAACCTTACCGCCCGCGGAGAGGTACATCAGGGGCGCCTCGATCAGCTCGTACACCGGTTGATTCGGCTCCACGATCTGCCAGGTCGTGGGGTACTCGTAGCGGTCGGAGGCGTAGGAGATGAAGTTCCAGATGTCGTTGGGGCGGTCGTGCCAGTCCCCGGCGTAGCGCAGCTTGGCGACGCCGACCGGATCGAGCGTATTGCCCAGGAACAGCAGCGCGAACGCCGAACTGGCGGCCATGCCCACCCGGTTGTTGGGGTCGCGCCAGAGCCCGTCGGGCTGCTGACGGTTGAGCATCTCGGTGGTCACCTCACGGAACCAGTCAATCTTGTTGAAGGTCGCGTAACCGGAGGCCTGCCCCACCCGCTGCATGGTCCACATGTAGTAGAACCAGTCCACCTCGGGGCCGCTCTCGTCGATGCGGAAGTGCTTGTCGAGCCACGCCAGGCCTTTGGCCAGGGCTTTGGAGTTGCCGTCCTTATCTTCGCGCAGATAACGTTCGGTGAGGCTGAGCACCGCGACGCCCCCCGCGGTCATCGGCGCCGACACCCGCTTCCATTCCGCGGGGACCTTGCCGGCGTTGCTGACGTTGAGCATCCCCAACGCCCACCCAGCGGGGGCATCGCCGTCGGTCTTCTGCTGCGTGAGGCGCCACTGCGCGTCGATCCGCTTCCAGACCGATTCCGGGATGTCGACGCCGGCCTCGGCGGCGGCCCAGAGACCCAGCACCCCGTATTGGCCGTCGGCGTGGTTGCCCCACTTCTCTCTGTCTTTCTCCTTGGCGAGGTACTCATAAGTAAACCCCCCCTTTTCGGTGATCGCCAGCCGCAGCCATTTCGCGTCGCGGTTGACGTAGGCGCCCCACCGGTCATAAGACAGCTCTTTGAGCATCATCAGCCGCATGCCGCGGTCAAAGACATAAGGCGTGTCCGCCGCCAGCACCCAGTTGATCCGCTTGAAAAGGCGCGGGTCCTGGTAGGAGTTGCCCCCCGCCAGCAACGCCCACGCCACCACGGACTGGTTGCCCGCCTCGTGGTAAATCTCTTGCCGCTGAACGCCCTTGCCGGCTCGATGGGCGTTCCACATCTCATAATCGCTGCGGACGCGGTAAGCAGGCAGGATGTTGCGATGAACCGAATGTTCGTCGTTCAGCGCCCGCGTCGCCCGCGTGATCGCGTCATGGATCTGGTCCAGCGACAACCGCTTCGGGTCGAACGGCGTCGTCGGCTTGGCGGGCACCGATTGGCGGCTCGGCGTCTCGAAGCTCAGCAGGAACTGCCTGACCAGCTCCGGGGTCTCGAGGATCTCGCGCATATGGTAGGAGTAGTCCGCGAAGTTCCGAACTTTGGGGACCAGGTAATTCGGCGCCGGCTTTTGGCCGATTTTCACCCGCCGGAACTCGTCTGATGCGCGGGCGATCGAATCGAGCTTGCGGCGGACATCGCTGAGCGTGTCTTCGTCGTAAAGCGAAAGCGACCCCGTAAAGGCCGCCAGATACACGTACGCCATCAGGTCGTAGCCGATCTGCTGATCCTTGCCGACCTGTCGGCCGACCTCATCGATCACGAGCCTGAGGGTCCCCGTGTCTCCGGATTTCACCGCCGCATAGACCAGGTCGCCGCGGTATTCACGGACGATCCGGTTCATGTGGCGAGCTATGTGGTTACGGGCCCGCAGTTCTTTATCCACGATCGGGGAGATCTGCTTGCGCAGTTCCGCGGCCTCTTTCAGGATCGCCTCGAACCTCGCTTTCGTCGCGCCGTCGACGTGCGCTAACGCGGCCCGGCCGTGGTAGGTTCTTTCAAACGGAGGGAACCCCACGGTCACGCGGACCTGATTGACCAACCTGAAATAACGGCCGGCAATATCCGGCGGCACCCAACGCGTGGTATTCCTGAACGTGTACTGCAATGGACCGGGCATCGCTTTGATCAGGCGTACGATCCGGTCGCTCGTATCGGGGGGGATGCTGAATTCCCGGTCGCCGGTTGCGAGGAAGGTCTGGCGATACGACGCGAAAGCGTCGTCGAGCATCTCGTTGACCAGCCAGATCATGTGCCAGCGGATGTAGGTGTCGCGGTAATCATTGCCGGTCAGCTTGCCGGTCATCCGCTTGAGCATGGTCGGGGCGAGATCGACGCTCATGTCCCGAACCATCCGGTGGGGCCGGGTAAAAACCGGGCGGGGGCTGGGTTTCTCAAAAACGTCGAGTTGCTCGGCTTCCGCGATCAGCTGCTTGACCAGTTTCTCGACCTCGGCGTCGTAGGCCTTCTTCTGCTCCAGCTCCGTGGTCTGCCCGCTTGCAGGGGGCGCCCATCCTTGGAAAACAAGCACAACCGCCAGGATCAAGACGCGATATGACAAACGAGCCCCGACTCCGCTATTCATTTGTTGCCTCATCATCTGGTGGATCATAGGCGGCTGGTGTCTGCCGTTGAGGAACCTGAGACTCTATATAGTGTAACCGATCGCTTAAATTTCCTGAATCTCTTTTGTCTTGGCGTTCACCAGTTCCTCGACCTGGGTCTCGTATTTCTTCGTCAGCTCCTGAACCTCCTCTTTGGCGTCGCTGACGTCATCCTCGCTGAGGTGAGCGGACTTGTCCTTGGCCGCCCCGTCCGCGTGCTTGTTGGCGTCGCGACGGGCGTTGCGGATCGCCACTTTCGCCTGCTCGCCCATCTGCTTGACCGACGCGATCAATTGGTTGCGCCGCTCGCCCGACAGCGGCGGGATGTTGAGGCGGATCTGCTTGCCGTCCACGTTCGGGTTCAGGCCCAACCCTGATTTCTCGATCCCCTTGGCGATTTCGTGAACCGTGGAGGGATCGAACGGCTTGATCACGATCTGCGTCGGCTCGGGCACGCTGATCATCGCGACGCTCCGCAGGTCGGTCTCCGCCCCGTAGCATTCGACCTTGACGAACTCAACCAGCCCGGTCGACGCCCGCCCGGTCCGCACGCCGCGCAGCTCTCCCTTTAGATAATCCACCGATTTGTCCATCGACTCCTCGGCCGTCAACAGAATCTCGTCAAGTTCCATAGGTGCGTCTCCGTCTCGATTCAACCCCGATCTTCGATGCTTATTTCACCGTCACCGTGGTGCCGTGATTCGCTCCGCGGACCACATCGGCGATGTGCCCGGGCTCTTTCATATTGAACACCACGATCGGGATGCCCCGGGTCCGACACATGTCGAACGCGGTGATGTCCATGATCTTGAGCTGACGCTTGATCGCTTCATCGAACGTCAAACGCCCGAACTTCACCGCGTCGGGGTGCGTCTTGGGGTCTTTGTCGTAGATGCCGTCGACCTTGGTCGCCTTGAGCAAGACGTCGGCGTTGATCTCCGCGGCCCGGAGGGAGGCGGCGCTGTCGGTGGTGCAGAAGGGGTTGCCGGTCCCGGCGACGAAGATCACCACCCGGCCTTTCTCCAGGTGCCGAAGCGCCCGGCCACGGATGAAGGTCTCCGCCACGCTGCTCACGTTCAGGGCGCTGAGCACCCGCGCCGGCTGGCCCAACTGCTCCAGCGTCTCCTTCAGGGCCAAGCCGTTGATCACTGTGCCGAGCATGCCCATCTGATCGGCCGTCGCTTGAAGGATCGCGCCTTGCTTCGCCAACTCGGCGCCGCGGATAATGTTGCCCCCGCCGACCACTACCGCCATCTCGGCGCCCGTGCGGGCCGCCTCGGCGATTTCCCGGGCAATCACCTCCAGTTCCTGCATCTCGATCCCGAAGCCGCCGGGTTTACAGAAGGCTTCGCCGCTGATCTTCAGCAGCACGCGGCGGTAACCGGACGAGCCCGGGGCATCGGTCGAACTGGCGGCGGAAGTTGTCGTCATGGCATGCGGCCTGCGGGGGGGATAGAACGTAATTGGAGCGTTTTCAACGCTTTTCGTCAAGTCGAGCGCCTCAGTCGGTCCTGTGATGAAGCCGGACCTGAGCGGAGCGAAGGTTCGAACCGCGTTGGCGAAAAACCATCCGGACCTTCGCTCCGCTCAGGACCGGTTTCTCACACGTCTTGAGGGGCCTGCTCCCGGTTTGCTGATTCCCGTTTACTCTTCGATCCCGAACGTATCGAGCCAGTCGTCGACCTGCTCCGGCGTCAGGCCGCCGCCGGGCTTGGCGTCCCTGGGCAAGGGCGGCGATTGCCCCAGCCCACGCACCAGCCGCGCGATGAACTCGGCGCTGCTCCACACCCGAACCCGCCGTTTTCGCCCCGCGGCCCGGATCTTCCGGTCGCTGCTGACCACCGTCAGCCGACGCGGCGCACTGTCCGCCTCGATCATCGCGATGATCACATCGTCCGCCGACCGCCCCGCCCCGCTGAACACCAGTTCCACCCCGTCCACCGGCGACTCGCTCGCCCGCAGCGGCTTGGGTCGGCCGTCACACACCACCACGCTCCGCTCGTTGCGGAACACGCTCCGCGACAGAGCGACGCACAGCCGCCCCTCGTCCAGCCCCGCCAGCGGCGGGGGCATGGTCTCGTGCAGCACGTTGTAACCATCGATCAACAGCGGCATGACACAGAGTGTAATGCCGATGGCCCGCCAGTCCGCCCGGCGACCCGCGGCTCTGCGGAAGCACACCCCCGGATTGGCGTTAATGCGACGGTTTCCGAGATATCTTGAAACATATGATTACATTTCACGACATCTGGCACCACTACGGCGCCCGGCCGACGCTACGGGGGGTCGATCTGACGGTGCGGGCCGGCGAGTTGGTTTGCGTCATGGGCCCCAACGGGATGGGAAAAACCACCCTCCTGTCCGTCGCGGCCGGGCTCCTGCCGCCTCTTCGAGGGCGGGTCGAGATCGACGGCCTGGTCCGCCGCAGCAGCATCGAAGCCGAGCGCGCCATCCGGCGTCGGGTCGTCTATCTCCCCGATTCCCCGTGGCTGGCCCGCTTCATGACGGGGCGTGAAATGCTCGTCGCGGTTGGCCGGCTCTACGAGATCGAACCCGTGCGGCTGTTCGAGCATATCGACCTGCTGCTTGATGTCTTCGACCTGGGCACGCAAGGCGACCAGATCATCAACAACTATTCGACCGGGCAGCGTAAGAAGATCGGCCTGTGCTCGGCGCTGGTGACCGAAGCGCCGATCCTGATCCTGGACGAACCGCTGTCCGGCGGGCTCGACGCGTCGGGACTGTTGGCGGTCCGGACGATCCTGCGCAAGCTGGCAGAACGGCGGGATGTCACGGTGCTGATGGCCGTACCCGTGCCCGAGTTGGTCGACCAGGTTGCCGACCGGATCGCGGTGATCGACCACGGCCAGATCATCGCGGACGGCACGCCCGACGCGTTGTGCCGCCAAGCCGATCGCCCCACGCTCGCCGAGGCGTTGGAACGACTGACCCACCCGGATCGCCCCGACCACCTCACCCGTTACCTCGACCACGCACGATGACCCCTCGCCGCACCATGTCGTGGTTTTGCTGGATATCTGCGGCCACGCTTTACTTCGTCCTGATGGGCCTTGAAATGCTCGGGGCACGGATTCCCGGCGACGACCCGTCGGCCTGGACGTTCCCGTTCAAGCTCCTGTTGACTCCGGAGAAGCTGGCGATCAGCCGCAGTGCGTTGCTGGCGGTCATCGCACTGGTGGGCGGCCTGTTGCGAGTCGGCCTGCGGCACCCCGCGAACGACCATGGATACCGCGCCTGGCTGGCGATGACGCCTTGGCGGCCGGGTCTGCCGCTTCCACGCGGCCCGTTCACCCCCACCTTCTCCGACGCGGCGATCATCGCCGGCTTCACGCTGTTGAGCGTGATTGACCTCGGCTGGCCGATCGTGTTGTGGCCGGTGCTGTACATGACGCCCTACGTGTTGATGCTCTGGTTGGCGGCACATTCAGAACGCGTCCTGTTCACGCTCGTCGGCTTCCTTTGGCCAGCGATGCTGATTCCGCACCACCGCATCGAAGTGTCGCTGGGGGTGTTGGCCCTGATCTCGGCTCTGGTCCTCTGGGCAACACAGCGGAAGATGGCGAAATTCCCGTTTGAGAGCCCGGACTGGCGGCGCGAGGGCGAAGCGCCCACCGTCAAGGCCGGCAAGCTGGGTTATCCGTTCAGCACACTCGCGCCCGGGGCCGCCCCGAAGCGGCGAGCCCCGATGAGAAGCCTGCTGACCGCGGCCATGGCCGCTTGGTGGCTTACCGCGGCGTTCGACCTGGCGTTCATCGTGAATCAGGTCTCATGGGATCAGGTGGCGTATGACCTCATCCATTGGCAAGAGCCGCGCATATGCGGGGTCTGGTGGCCGGCGACCGGTCTGTTGGTTTTCATCCGTTGGGCGTCGTATCGCATCAACGGCGGGCCGCCGATCGGATTCTTCGGACGGTTCGCCACAGGCCGGCTTGTTTTTCCTGACTACGACGTTATCTGGTTGGGGCCGCTGGCGATCGTTGCGGCGGCGGGGCTCGCCCCGTGGGGCCTCTGGGTAATCGGGGCGCCGGCTCCCTTGGCGCTTGGCGGATCGGTTTTTCTCATGCTCGCCGCCCTGCTGCTGACCCCGCCTTCGACCGAAAGCTGGCAGATGACCGGACGCCGCTCGATCGCCCGTTTGGAAGATTTTACATCCGAGTCTGACCGGCCCACCGTGAAGGGGTGATTCCACGGATGGGCCTAAAAAACCGCCGGCCGCTTGCATGGGCAAACGGCCGGCGGGGGCGGTGGGAGTCTTGCTTGAGGCCTGATCAGGCGGCGGACGAGCGGAGCTTGAACCGGCTGACCAGGGACTGGAGCCGCTCGGCGCGGCCGGAGAGTTGGGCGGCGGCGGCGGCGGCCTGGCCGGAGGACTCCGACGCCTGGCGCGACAGGCCGGAGATGTTCTCCACGTTGCTGCTGACCTGCTCGCTGGCGGCCGACTGCTCCTCGGCGGCGGCGGCGATCGAACGGATCATGTCGCTCACGTCGGTCGCGGCGGCGACGATCTGACGCAGGCTGTCGCCCGCGCCCGACGCCTTGACCACGCCGTCCTCGACCTGTTGGGCGCCGGCGTTCATCCGGGCGACGGCCTGGTTGGTCTCGCCCTGGATGGCGGTGATCGACTCGGCGATCTCCTCGGTGGCCTTGGTGGTGCGGTCGGCGAGCTTGCGGACCTCGTCGGCGACGACCGCGAAGCCCCGGCC
>JANQFR010000081.1 GCA_028277745.1 Phycisphaeraceae bacterium | reverse complement strand
GCATCTTCCGACGGGTCTGGACCGGGATCGCCATGCCGGGACCTCCTTGTCTGGCACACAGCATCCCATAAGCAACAAAATGGCGCAAGGAGCTCTAGCAGAGAGCAGATGGGCATAGCTTCCGGTTTTTCTTCTGGGGGCGAATGGGCTTTTGGCCCGGGTCCGCAGGGCAGCCGGTTACATCGGTTTCGCGGTTCCGTCTTGGGAGCCATCCGGGCTCGTCTAGGGTTCGCCGGTGCGCACCAATCTGCCGCGTTTTGCCTCATTTTGTCGCGCTCGGCTAATGTAACAAACGCCTAAATAGCAGTCAGTTAATAATTTAGTGATTTATCGGGTCGCGACTCATAACCCAGAGGTCGCAGGCTCGAATCCTGCCCCCGCTATTCCCCCTAAGAGAACCTCGGCCATCCGCCGAGGTTTTTCATGAATGGCACCGGCGATGTGGTCATTGCTGTCGGCTCGCAACTCAGGAGCGCAGGCTGGAGGCTGCTCTCCGTTAGTTCCCGCGAGCAGACGCAGCACCACGCCAAGGTCTTTATGCTTGACTGAGACGGGTAGTAGGCATTCCCGGCGACAACCAGCGAGTGACAGGCTCCAAAGACCGTGTAAACCCAGAATTTAGACCGTGCACCCGGATTTGTTGATCTCACAGCCTGCGTACTGCGTCTAACCGAACACCGCACTTCCAACCTAAGACCGAGTTCGTATGACTCCTTGACTCGGCAGGTGCTGGCGAGATTAAGCGAGCTTTCCGGAACTGCCGCGGTAGTCCGGGACTTAGCGCCATCCGGGAATGCCGCCTGTTACCCCGCTACACATTTCGACGGAACTCACGCGGCGCTTGGCCGGCATGGGTCTGGAAGGCCCGGTTAAAGCTCGACAACGATCGGAAGCCGCATCCCAGCGCGATCTGTGTGATTGCTCGATCGGTCGCTCGTAGAAGCGCCATAGCAGCTTGAACGCGACATCGTACAAGATATCGCTGCGGGCTACACCCGATCGTTGCCTTAAAGCGCAGCTGGAAGTTACGCGTGCTCATGTGGCACAGGCTGGCCAGATCGGCGATTCGCCACGACTCAACATAACGGCTGGTCATCGCATCCAGCGCCGGGACAAGCTTGGCCACCTGACGGTTGGCGTTCGGCATGCGGCCGGGCTGATGATGCCGACCGATGCGTTCGTGCAATCGGGCCAGAAACACATACAGCAACGCACGCATGGCATGAGATTGATCAGCTCCATGACGTGCTTCATGGATCAGCTCCTGGAATACGCGCACTAGTTCACTTTGCTCACCGCCGCCAAGAACGTTGAGGAAGCTTGCTCCGGCGTAGTGCTCAGGCGCGTAAGGGAGTTCCTGCGCCACCAGCGGGATCAGCAGCCTGGACGGGTCGAAGAAGAACCATATCCAGCGACTGACCGTCCCCTCGGCGGCTTGGCAGCGATGCCATTCCAGTGGCGTAATGAACGTCGCGTCGCCAGCCTGGAAGGGCAGGAGCTTCCCACCAACGAAGAGCGTTCCGTGACCGCTGACGCAAAACCCCATCTCCACGACATCATGGATATGAAACGACTCGATCGGCCGGTCGTCGCGCGAGCCGTCCAGGACCACACGGCATGGAAAGCTTGGATCAAGAGATATGCGTGATTCTTGGATGCCGGCGAACATTTGCGCATTATGCATAATCAATAGCGCAATGCAAGGAGATTTGCGCTGATTCGACATATAATCTCTCTCGGCTGGGGGGAAGGCTGGTACAACCGCCGTCATCAACCCCGCTAACCGGATCACGCCGCCTTGAAACTGACCGCCTTGACCGCCTGTACACGCGACTTCGATGCGGATGACGTGTTCGCCGTTCTGGCCCAGTCGGGATACGCAGCGGTGGAGTGGCGTGTCACGTCGGACACTGGTGACCGCACCCAACCCTCTTTCTGGTCGGGGAACCGCACGTCGCTCACCGCCGAACAGACCATCCGCCAGGCAGATCGACTCCAACGGCCGGCCTGCTTGTTCTAGATGATTTCGATGACTCGATGCCGACACACATTCAACTGCGTCGGGCAAACGCCTACTTGCGATCCCTGCTGGAGAATACATGAGTTCTCAGAACCACGGTAATCCGAGTTTTGATCCGTCACGCCTGGGTCACCTCAAGTTGCGCGATCCCGTTCGCGTTGGCGTGCTGGGTCTTGGACGCATCGGTTGGCTACACCACGCTGCGACGGTGATGTGGCACAACGGATTCAATCTCGCGGCCGTCTGCGACATCGAGGCGTCCCGCGTCGATCAAGCCGTCAACCAGACAGGCTGCGCAGGCTACGTGGATGACTATTCCGGCTTCCTTAAGCAAGAAGACCTCGAGTTGGTTGTTGTAGCCTCTCAGTCAATCGATCATGAACGTCACACGCTGCGCGCCCTGCGCGCCCACAAACATGTGCTGTGCGAAAAACCCGCGTGTCGAACACCGGCCGGGCTGGACCGCATGCAGCAAGCCGCCGAGACGGCTGGACGCCTCCTGGCCATCCACCACAACCAGCGCCTCTACCCCGAGTGCCTGGCCGTCAAGGAGATCATTGACAGCGGCCGACTTGGCAAGTTGCTTCGCATCCAGCGGATCGTCGGCGACTTTCGACGCCGTAGCGACTGGCAGGTCTTAAAGAAGTACCAAGGCGGTGTTGCCGCTAACTGGGGTGTACACGTGATCGATCAGTCGCTTCACTTGGCGGAATCGCCGGTTGAAAAGGTGTGGGGCGTGCTGGGGCGGCATTTCTCATCTGGCGACGCCGAGGATGACCTAAAAGCGATGATCCAGTGCGAGAATGGCGTCGTCATTGACATCGAAGTGAGTGATGTGGACGCGTCGCACCGTCCGCAGTGGGTCGTCCTCGGCGACCGAGGATCGCTGTGGATCCAGGACAAGATGCTCTACAGACGAACACTGTCGGGCGCGGTTAAACCTATCGAAGTCGTTGACCGCCACCTCGCTGAAGGACGGTCCTATCACACGCCTCGCAACGGCCGCCTGCGATGGAGCAATCGTCAACGTCCCGCCACACCGACCAAGCGTTACGCCGGATTTTACGACAACCTGTATCGAGCCATCCGTCACCAGGACCCGCTCTTGGTTCCAGCGCACAGCGCTCGGCCTGTCTATGAAGTGCTCGCACGGATCCGCCGCGGCACGGACTTCTGAACCATTACGCCGCGCACAAGCACCCGGACCGTCATGGCCTACCTCCAAGCCAAAGCTTACCTGCTCTACCCGCTGCTGGCCGCCTGCCTCTTTGCGGTTTCCGCGATCGCGATGAAAGCCTCGAGCAATCATGGCGGCGGGAGGCGGCGGACGATCGTGATGTGCAACTGCTTCATGGCTGTCGCCTTTCTCGTGCTCTACGACTGGTCATCGTTTCCCAGCCTGCCGAGCCCCGTCTGGCCGATCGTGGCCCTCGGAGTCTTGTTCGTGCTCGGACAGGCGCTCACCGTTCTGGCCGTCGCACATGGCGAGGTGTCCAGCGTCACACCCGTTTTCGGGGTCAAAGTCATCTTGGTGGCGCTGCTTGTAGCGGTGTTGTTCCGCGAACCTGTGTTGCCCCTGACGTGGCTTGCCGCCGTACTCGCCGCGATCGGGATCGCGTGCCTACAGATCGGAGAAGCCCCCGCCAACATCCGACGCAACATAGGCGCCATGCTGCTGGCCTTCAGCGCAGCGCTTAGTTTCGCGGCGTTTGACGCGATGAATCAGTACTGGAGTCCGATCATCGGCTTCGGACGTCTCGTCCCCCCCGCGATCGTTGTCGCCGCGCTTCTCTCGCTTTTATTCTTGTTGAAGACAGAAGCCCAATCGTCATCCATATCTACTCGCGCCTGGGTCTACATGAGCATCGGGGCGGCCTTCTTCGCGTTGCAAGGCCTCGTCTTGATTACGTCAATCGGCGTCTTCGGCGACGCCGCGGGAGCCAACGTGGCCTATTCCACTCGCGGACTCTGGGGCATCGCACTGGTTTGGCTGATCGGCCGGTGGTTTCAGAACACCGAACTCGTGGCGATGCCCCCTAGAGTGATTGCCGCGAAGGTGATCGGTGCGACACTCACCACGGCGGCGACAGTCCTGCTGTTCCTCTAGTCAAGTATTCACTCTTACAGCTCCTTGGAGCATGGTTATTTGATCGCCATATTGATACGCATTGCCATCCCCAACTCAAGATCAACCGATCACTGCTGATAGGCAGCGCGGATCTTTGGGGTTCAGCCCCGGGGGCTTCGGGCATCACACGCAGCGCGCCGATTTCTGGTGCAACAGTAGTAAAAGCGCCACGCGGCATTCCAGCGTTAGTAATCGCATGATACTGCCCCAAATCCCGGCCGGTGTTACACCGTTTATAAGCAATGAGGCTTCGTGTGCATGAAGACGGCATGCATTTGAAGAGCATATGCAAAGCGTTGTCTATTGGCGTTCAAGCGTTTTCCAATCCGCTGAAATAGCCTGAATTACCGGGAAAAAAAACGGTTAGCTGCTCGGCGTCGACAGGGTTGAGTTTAAAACGGGCGCAAAGATCAAGCGTGGTTGCTGAAACAGTTCCCAGTAATAGTTGCGCCAGTTCTTCACGATCAAGCGCCAGAATGATCGTGCCCGGCGGGCATGCGCGGATAGGTATTACGCGTGGCGTCCCCGCCATCTCGAAGAGCAAGGCCAAGTTTGGCTTGTGGATGAACGCAACCGGGCGCGCCGGCCGCCCAGCAATCTGTTTCTGCCAGATCGGTGCTAACCGCTTGACCCATTCCAGCAGATTCACGAAAGCGACCAAAGGCATACTCCCTTCTTCATTGATCACTGCCGATCCGCCGCGCTTCCGAAGCATTGTTTGCAGTGACTTGATGTGTGGCGTGCTGATCACCAGCCGAAGGGTATCCGGGAAGCTATTAGTTATGGATTGAAGCAAAGCAACCACCGAGTCCAGGCCACCGTCTCCCCACATCAGTTCCTCCACGGCTACCTCGTCTCCCCGCGTTCGGCAGATCGCGTAGCTGCGAAGGATGTTCTGTTGCCTCAGGCTGACTACCTTCAGATCCTCGGCGTTCGGTTCATGAAAGCCGCGGTCATGGAGCAACCAGCGGGCAAAATGTGCGGGGCGTGCAACCCGGCTGGCGCACCGTTGTGTCGCCGCATCTCTCATGTGAATCCACTGGTCATCTTTCACAAGCGAAGCGGTGTCTCTGCTGACGCAATCTGTCCCGATCGGATCCTGAGTCAGCGCATCAACCCGAACGATCAATCGCGGTTCATGCAGACGGAAGAAATCAAACCTGCCGTAGAACGATGCCAGACCTGCCAGGCGCGCCAAGACGACGCCGCGTTTTCGAAGCAGCTGGATGGTGTCGGTCAACATGGCGTGACCAAGCCCTCGCCCTTGCTGTTCGGGGTCGACGGCCACATCCCCGATCACCGCGATGGGCAGCCTGGCGCTAGCGACTTCAAGGTCACGCCAATACAGACGCAGTGTTGCAACGACTCTGCCGTCGCTCACGCCGACGCGCTGGGTCGTGTGTCGGTTGTCGGGGTCTCGTCGTAGCCGATCCCAGGTGGCGGGGGGGCGTCCGTGGACTTCAAACGCCCGGGCCGTCAGCCTCACGATGTCGTCAAGCTCATGTGGCGAGGCGTCACGAATCGTCAGGTGTGAAGGCGGCATTCCTGGTGTTCGTTCTCAATAGTATCTGTCGAGCGATTGCGTTCAGCTGGTCACGCCGGACAGTGGCGACCGGGATGGCTGTAATCGTGCATCAAACATCGGCAATCGCGGCACTCACATCGGCATGTAGAGGCCGGTAAGCAACCCGGTGCAGTTGATGGAGCAAATCAACGTTCTCTTGCACCAAAGTATCGCCTACGTGATCCGCCAGGAGATTTGCGCCAAACACGCGATTCACCCATACCTCGTATCCACCGCGCGCCGCGGCTTCACGTGTGAACAGGTAGCCGTTGTCGCCACACGAGGTGCTCAGACCAAGCGTGTGTTGAAAAGGGCTCGCTTCACGCAACCGCAGGCTCAACTCAGCAAATGGCTCACCCGGGAATGGAACAAACACCGCCGGGCCGAGCGTCGCGATGGTCTGTTGATATACCTTGCTGCTTAGCGGCGGCCGGCTGTGCGCTTCGATCACGGCTTGCCAGTGCCGGTATTCGGCCACCCCCGCCCCGGGCCCGTTTTTTTGGGGTTCCCACTCGGCAAGCTTCCGCCTAGCTTCATCCAGTGGCGTCAGTGGTTGGTAGGGTATCTCAAAAGTACCCGTGCGGGTATGCATCTTGACGTCTCGGAGTTCCTTGATGGATCGCCAGGCGCGTATGGCGTCCAGGGCGGCTACCGCGCCTGCTTCCCACAGGGCAGCTTCCGTGCCGTCACCCACCGCACGTCTTGAATTTGTTCGCGGTGCGACGTCGCCGATCCCTCCGTTGAAATAGAGCGTCGTAGCGCCGGTGAGTTCCTCGACCCGATCGATCATGATGCCTGGCCAGTCCCTCGAAACGACTCGGCTCGCCTTGTTGAACACGGTCGGATGAGCGCCGTAGTGGATCACGTTGGCCAGCGGACCATCGGGCCCGTCGATGCGCAGCACCGTCATCGTTGGGTCGTACACGCCCCAAGCCTGCTGGCCAAGCACAACATCGTGGTTTTCATTAAGCGATCGTCGAGCGATGCCGACATCGCAACGCGTTTCCGCGTAGCCGACCCGTGCCGGCACGAGTTGCTGGGCCGCTTCGACCGTCGCCGCCACCGTTTCGGGCAGCATGATCTCATTCACGTAATACTCATCGACATCGCCCCACCCCCACCGACTCGCGGTGCGAGGGGCGCAGTGCGTGTGAGTGGCGTGCATGATGACGTTGGTTTCATCGATGTGCGTTCGGTCTGCGATACCCGTACGGATACTCTGAACGAGCCTGTCTTCGACCATGCACAGGTCTAGCGAGATGAGCGCGGCGAGTCGGTCCTCGCTTTCAATGACCAATGATGTCACGTGCAACGGATCGCGCACGCTTTTCGCAACTCGTTGGCCGTGAGCATCCGCGTACCCCATCAACAGGGCGCCGATCGCGGGCGTGATGTTGCGGCGTCCGACTCCAATCTTCAACGATTGCATGGGATCTGTCCTTTGTGGTCAACTCGATGCCAGTCGTGTGGATACCCCTTACAAAGCGGCGTTTACCTTGCGAATGGCCTGGATGCATCCATCAACGTGGGTTTGTGACATCCGCTGGGTCAATGGAACGGCAACAGCGCGTCTGAGCAAGGCCGTTGTCGCCGGGCACATGTCTCGGTCATATCGGACACTATCGTCGGCGAGTGGCCAAGGGTGGCCGTGGCGATCGGGGCTACGACGTTGCATCACATAGTCCCAGTGATAAAACACGTGGCGGTCGGGGAAGCCAGCGTCGAACATCGACCCCGCGCTCATACCCTCGGCCCGCAAGGCTTGGGCGAAGCGTTTGGCCCGTTCGGAAGACTCGACGAAGAAGGCCAGGGCGACCCCGCAGTCTCCCGCGGGGTCGGGCATGTTTTGCAACTCGATGCCGGACAGGTCGCTGACACCATTGATCAAACGTTTTTTAATCGCACGAAGTGATGCAAGGATTGTGTCTCGCTTTCGCAGTTGCGCCAACGCCAGGGCGCCGTTGAGATCGGACATCCGGTAATTTTCACCGAGGAAAGGAGCGATCGACAGCTTCTGACGCTTCTCCATCCAGAACGCATAGGCCGAGTCATGGTAACAGGCCGCACGCTCATACACGCTGCGGTCGTTGGTGACGACCACTCCGCCTTCCCCCGCGGTGATGATCTTGAAGTGTTGAAAACTGAAGACGCCGGCATCGCCGATCGAACCCAAGGGTCGGCCGTGGTAGCTCCCGCCATTGGCCTGGGCGCAGTCTTCCAGCAACCGCAACCCGTGGCGACGCGTAACCGCCATGAGTTCATCCATCTGGCAAGGCGCGCCACGCATGTGAACCGGGACGATCAGTCGGGTACGCGGCGTGATTTTCCGTTCGACATCAACCGGGTCCAGGGTGAGCGATTGATCGATCTCTGCAATAACGGGTATTGCGCCAACGGCCAGCGCAGCTGCGGCCGTAGCGATATAGGTATAACCCGGCACAATTACCTCGTCCCCGGTACTCACGCCTAACCCGATCATGGCCGCGATCAACGCGGACGTGCCGCTGTTTACCGCCAGGACGTGTTCCGTTAGTACTTTCTTTTGGAAAGCCGTCTCGAACTGCGCCGTTGCAGAAGTGGCTGGATCCTTCAGGAAGCGGAACAGGTTCTGCTTGCGTAGTGCATCGGTCACTTCAGCAATTTCTTCATCGCCGATCTCCTGCGGGCCGTGCAGATAACTATTGGGTTTGTCTGGGACACACGGCAAGCCGCCGTCGATGGCCAGGGCGGTGTTGTGGATAATGGCGTGTTCAGTCATGTGGTTGCTCGCTGCTGATCAATTCCGGTGTATCGATGGCCGAGGCCTCTGAGGTCTTCGCGGTAAGCCATCGGATCGGGCCAAACAGGCCGCCACCCAGTTGCGGCTTACAACGTTGGACGATGCGGTCGTCGTAGACGTTCCACCGTCCTTCTGCTTTACGTTCGACGATGTTCTGCGGCGACCAGAACGCGTTCGCTGCGGTGTTTGCGATACGGATTTCGATCTGGTTTTCACCCGGCCGCAAGTGAGGGGTCAATCTAAACCGGTAGTGCGGCCAGGCGCGGAGGCCGATTGTTCGACCATTTACACGCAACTCGGCAACATGCTCCACATGGCCGAGGTCGAGGGCGAGTTCCGAGGCTGCATCCGCCACATGAACAGTCGCCTCGTACACTACTTCCCCTGAAAAATATCTACCGAAACGCGGTTCCCAGGATCCTAGCGGTGCGGTGTGCACGAGTTCGGCGTTCTCGTTGATCGGATAACCCTCAACCGCCACAACCGTCCATGCGGTGTCGATGTTTGTGTCCGCCTTCCATTTACCGGTCGACGTAAGGTGCTCGATTCCCTTAATCGCACCCGAAGCGACTGCTACGACACAACCGGGTGCGATCTTGAGCACACCTGTTGGCTCGATTTCTCCGAAAGGTCTCAACTCCGTATCCACATCGAAACACAGGCTTACTTCGGGAAGGTTCAGTCTTACGTGAGCGGGTTCTGCAGATTCGTTGTGGAGCAATAGCAGGTTCCAGTCATTGCCAGAGCGCCGCACGATCCGCAAGTCCGGGTCGGAACACAAGCAACACAAGGACTGCCTGTCAAGGTTCAGTACGGCTTCAACGGTTTCCACAAGATTATCAAAATCCAGCAATTGGAAACACCGCAAAGGCGTTTGGTTGCCCTCTTGATCTATTCGATAAGGCGAGTCAGTGCCGACGGACACGAGATGGACACCGGCTTCTTTGAACGACGGCAGGCATTGAGCCAACGCTTCTCCGATCAGGCTCCCTCCTGCGACAACGATAGATCCGATCCGAGCATCACCGCAAAGCACACCGCCGTTGACTGGCGCTTGCGCATCGATCAGGCATTGTTCGTCAAGGTAAATGCAGCCGCCAGGTAGATGTAGAAGCTCCTGGAGGATTGCTTGTGCGGCCGTGCCGGGGCCGTCGCCGCCGCACGCCGCCATGTCTTCCGCGGGGTAGAGGACACCGCATTGCACGTCAGGCCATCCGACGCTGGCGAGTGCTGCAAACGTAGCAATGTGACGAGTCCATTCGCGATAGGCGTGCCAATGCAACCCGTTAGGGGTAAGTGCGGACACGTTCGCGTCATCGTCGCCTGACAGAGGCAGGTTCATGATGGTGAATCGGTTGATGCCGCGCATGATCTGGTGATCGCCCAGCCATTTGAGTGTGTTGCAGGTCAGGTCGCGGCCGTATACAGCACCGGTCTCGCTCATGGCAAAGCGGCGTTGGTGCACGGTCCGCGCAGACCCTGCCAGCGCGGGGAAATCGGCGTGGTGGCCCGGCCAGATCTGTCGCCAGATGGTGTCGATCCCCGGCATATCGAACCGACGCATGACGGCCATGTAATCTCCGAACATAGCGGGGTGACGCGCCAAGTCGTGTTCGCCAGCCAGGTGCCCGGTGAACAACAGTCCATGTTCACTGCACCATCGCTGCTGTGGCTCGAGACAACGCTCGATGAACAAGTCGATCCAGACACGCGTGAAATCGCGACGGACGCGACATACACGAGACGCAGGATGTCGACGTGCAGGCGAACCCTCGAACAGTAACGGAAGCATTTCTTCCAGCGCGTAACCGGCTTGGTTTTTGAAGCGTTCTGGCAGGTCTTCGGTCCATGGGATACGGTCTGTGCCTATCTCGCCGGGCACCTTGAGTTCGTCGGAGAACATGGCCTCGATGGTTGAACCGAAGTATTCGCCGACAGCGTCGCGGTAGCGTTCGTGGGTCAAGGCCATGTACCGCTGTGTGGCTTCGGCTTTGAGTGGGTCGGTCAGGCCGGTCCGTTCCACGAGGAATCGACCTGACTCTTGCACGAGTACCTGTCCTTCCAACTCCGGACGCCCTTCGAGGACCTGCCCGCATGCCTGCCCGCTGGGCCAGCCGCCTTCGTCGTAGAGCCAGACGATCAGGTCAAGGTCGGAGGCAATCGTCACCGCCTCGCGAATCGCATCAAAGAAAGCCGCGCCGAGGTAGGGGATGCGCATCCGTCTTCGGAAATCGTGGGGGCGGAAGTTGTCCGGCATGGGTTGGATGCACACGCCGCCGAAGCCGACATCTGCGATGTGCCCGAGTTGCTCACACATCCGATGGCGTGTTGGATCGTCGTCCCACACCCATTGCACGATCGGTCGGTAACGCCACCGATTGAGTTCAGCCAGGTTCAGCGGCATCGCCGACACTCCTCTCCAGGCCGTTGAAAACGGTGGTAAACGGCTCGGCAAACGTGACGCCCAGTTCTGCCCCCCAGTGGCGTGCGCGGCACTCGACCATCTCCAATCGGCGATTGGTCATCTGGCTTGCGTGGCAACGCAACATGCGCATCTTGCACTCGAATTGGGTGTTGTTTAATGGCACGAAATGATCGAAGTGTTGCGGCAGCATGCCGGCGTAGCTCGTCGTGCCTGGCGCCCAAAACAAGAGCTGTACGCCTGATAGAGCCATCGCTTTGAGCCGATACGCCTGCCAGACAAGCGACGCGACCGCGTGATGCTCTGGGTCGACGTCGGTGATCGTTTGGGTCACGATTACTCGGGGTTTCAGCGCGACCAGCAGTTCCCCCATCTCGTTGATAGCGTCGGGGTCCTGGGCCGCGATGATGATCGGTGGCTTGGCGGATGATGCGGGTAACGGATCGTGGTTTTGCTCGGTAAACGACAGCGACACTGCTTCACGGCCATCCCAATAGTGACGCTGGGGATAGTCAAGGAAATGGACGGCAGCGCCAATGACCTCGGCCGCGTTGCGCTGCTCGCGGTGTCGGATCTCACGCGTCGGAGCAGGCGGCATTCGGTGCGGCGGTTTATTGGGGTTGCCATCGGGCAGCAGATTGCCCGACATGTTATTGGTGACCATGACGAAGTGGACCGGCCGTCCGGCTTCGGATTCACGCGCCGCAAATCCGCCGGCATGCAACTCGATGTCATCGGCGTGTGCGCCGATCAGCACCAGTGAACCCTCATCACGGGTCATCCGACCGCCCTCCGGTCGTCAAAGCGTCCGCCATCGACACCCCACGGGGAATCAGCAACACATGTCGGTGTGGGGTCAGCAAGGGCGGTACATTGATCAGCTTGAACGGGCCCGCAGAGTCAGATGTGACGTGCCAGACGCGGCCCGCGGTTTGCTCGTCTAACGGAACGACGATGTAGTCTTTGCCTGGCTCACGGTCTTTTGCGGTATAGGTCACGGGTTCGCTCTTGCCGGGTATCTTCAACGTGACACGGCCATCGGTGTTGAACACCAATTCCTCAGCGCCGCGTGGCACATAGAAATAGAGCGGGCCACTATCGACCAGTTTGGCAGGCAGCGCCGGCGAAGCTTCGTACATCATCGGCACTTCAGGGGCGGTGCGCACCACGGCGTCGCCATCGATGGTAACCCGATATTCACCGGCTTTGGGTAGTTTGATCTCGACTGTCTGTAAATCCGGGCTCGGCTTGATAATCTGCTTGGACATCACATCTTTACCCCGTCGATAGGCGGTAACTGTCACCGGTTTGTCAATCGCCTTGACTTCAAGAGCATAGGTTGCCTGGTTCGGCGGTCCGAAGTAAGCCGTGACCCCGTCGCGGAACTGTGCCGCACCAGGAACGTCTATATCGGCGGCCTTGCTGGACCCTGCGTCTTCTCCGGGCGTCGCGCAGAAATCGAAGTACCGGGTGTAGAAAACAGTGGGGTCATCGTCATGTTCGAGGCGCTTTCGGTCCTGTCGGAACAGTTCGATGATCTGCTGATCGGTGTATGTCCCACCGGTTTTCCAGATCGGACGGTCGGGAAGATCAGCCGGGTCGACGCCCGATTCGGTGAGGTGTTTCTCGCGTATGGGTTTTTCACCCAACGCCATCCAGTACTCGAAACGATGGTCAACGAGAGGGAGGCCGTTGCAAAGCCGGCGTGCAAGCGCGTAGTAATGGACGACGTCACGATCGCGGATGCGCCAAGCGAACTCCATCAGCGGCCCAAGCGCGTCGTAGTAGACATCGCCACGTTCGGGCGACTGACTCTCAGCGATCATCAGGTCACGAAACAGCATCAGGTAGTGCATGTAAGCCATCATGTCGACAATCCGCGCACGGACGGACGGGGCGTTTCCGGCCGTGTCAAAGGCGTGAGTCAGATCGTCGAACATCGGCCGGAGCGTTGTTGGCTGAAGCGGCGGACCGAGGTCGAACTTGGCTTGCAACGCCCGCATCGGTTCGGCAGCCGAGCCGAAGCTGCGTTCGAAATACTCGTCCACCATCGCGTCGACATCCGCGGACGGGTCCCAGATCAACTGAGAGGCGACATACAGCCCCAGGGTCTGCCCGCCCCAGTTCGCGTTGGTCTCCGCGTTCAGCGCGTTGAGTTTACGTTTTGCGTAGTACGGAATCCACTTGCGATGGTAGTCCACTTGCGCGCCTCGCATCCGGCCGGGCATCCCCCAGTCCCATGCCTCTACACCGTAGTACTCCCGCAGCCCGATGGCGTTGACTTTCTGGGCCCAGGCGCTGACCAGTTCGGGCAGCGTGTACTGGGTGCGGTTGAAACCCATCGCGACCTGGACGTAGACGTTCGGCTCGACTTCGATGGTCGGCGGCGTCCGGTGGCTCGAGTAGACATACAGGCCGACCCAGGCGTCGGGATGCTTTTGACGTAAGGCTTTGGCAACTTCGTTAGCCAGGTGGATCACACGATCGGTGGTCGTGCCCAGCGCGACGCAGTCGTCGCAGTGGCAGGTGCCGCGGCCATCGGATGGGTCGACTGAGACCATGAACTCGTGTGGGTTGGCTTTTCGCCTTTCTTCTAAGAGCTTGATACGGTCGGCACTGACCAGTTCGATCAGGCCGGGGTTGGAGTAACAGAACTTGCGGGCGTTGAGACCGCTGTGGGTGTCGCGTTGCCCGTTCTCGAGCATGGCGAAGTATTCGGGGTGCTGATCGAAGACTTCCTTGTTGCGGCGGATGATGTGCCCGTAGCTGTGCCCGGTGTGGAAAGGTGCGGCGGAGCCTAGGCGATTGGCATTGGCCCATCGCAGATAGTTCGCTTGCATCGGCTTGTCGCCGCCGGTCCCGTAGGCGTACCAGATCTTGCGCCCACGCAAGGCCGGTGTCTGCACTGTATTTAGATCAACGGCCAGCCTCTGGGTTTCGGGTGTGACCCACCAGCGCGGCGAAGGGGCGTACCAACGGAAACCGAGCTCGTGCAATAGCGTTGCCACGCCGTGGCGCACGCCCACCGCGCTGTTCCCCAGCACGTAAACACGTTGTGGCGGGGCGGTGACGATGGCAAACGCGTCCGGCTGGCCGGGCTCAAGCCCTGCCTGCTTGGCGATATCGGGATGCTGCGCAGCGAGCGCGAGCACGACCGCCGCCCTATCGCCAGCCTGGTCCAGCACCTCAAGCTGGGCGCCAGTCGCCCGTTGGACACTCTCGCCCAGCCACTGACCTGCCGCTTGGATGATCTGGCCGTTCTTCCCCTGCGTTTGGCCGGTATCCGTAACGATGTCTGCCCTCGGTTGACCCTGCGTGACCAACTCGAACGCGGCATGCACCGACGGCGACGCCGACAGAAGCAACAGAGAAACGATGGACAGTGCCAGCGGACGGCAGCCACTCATTGTGGGTTCCTTTGCGTTAGTTGATCGGCCTCAGCGACTTCGCGGGGTGTGAACATCATGCTGCGGTAAAAGCTGAGATAAGGCGGAATGTTGAGGAAATAGAACTTCCCGCGCGTCTGAGGAAATGTGCTCCAGACACGGCCGCGGTGTTCTTCGGGTACGTCGATCTCGATGTACGATTTGCCGGGGACGCGGTCTTTGGGGCTGTAGTCGGTTCGGACACCATCCGGATCGAGCAGGCTCAAACGAATGTCCACGTCGAACCGGAGCTTCGATGTGTCCTGAGGCACATAGAAGTAATGGTGGCCGCTGTATTCGGAATGAGCCGGCATCGACGCCGAGGCCTCAAAAACCATTGGCGCGTTCGGCGGCACGGCGAGCCGGCAATTGCCGGCGATCGTCAGCTCATAATCGCCCTCGGTGGGCAGGTCGAGCGGCAGGTCCTGAAACGGGGCTTCCCCTGCGTTAGGGTCATCGGTGTTGCTGTAGAAAATGTCGTCATAGATCACCTTGCCGTTGGGCGCGGTAAGTTTGATTTCACATTTCCGGGAGTCGGGCGCTATCCGCAATGCCAACGACTGAGGGCCGGCCGCCACAATCTTCGCACGCAGGCTATAGCGGAAGCGACTCAACCCGGGTTCCTCGTTCAGAAAGATCAGCGATGCGCCGTCTTGGGCGTCACCGATATCGACCGGCACCAGATCGTCGGAGAACTCGTGAAGCACGCCGGCACGCTCGGTGAGGATGGCCAAGTCTGCCGCGAACCGTTCCTGAATCTCCTCATCGCTGAGTTGCTCGCCTTTCTTCCAGATCGGCTGGTCAGGAATTGAAGCAGGGTCGACGCCCGACTCGATCAGATACTTTTCCGGCACGGTCTTGGTATCGCTCAAAAACATCCAGTATTCGAAGCGGTGATCTTTGAGGGGTATGCCGTTGCACAGCCGCCTCGCCAACGCGTAGTAGTGGACCATGCCGCGGTCACGGGTCCGCCAGGCATAGGTCATCAACGGGCCGAGCGCGTCGTAGTAGGTATCGCCGTGTTTGCGGTCACGATCCGCGGCGTCCTGGAAATCCATGAACAGCCGCACGTAGTGCAGATATGACATCATGTCCGTGATTCGGCGCCGCACTTCTTCCGTTTGGGCCAACTCGTAGGCCTCTTGCAAGTCATCGAAAATGGGCTTGAGGGCGAACGGCTTGAGCTGGGGCGCCGAATCGAAACGCTTGTGCATCCGACGGATCGGCTCCGCGGCCTCGCCGTACATATTGATGAAGTACGCATCCTCGATCGCATCGACGTCCACCGTCGGGTCCCACATCATCTGTGAGGCGACGTACTGACCCAACGTCTGCGCTCCCCAGTTGGCATTGCTCTCGGCGTTGATCGCGTTGACATTACGCTGCGTGTAGTAGGGAATCCACTTGCGGTGATAATCCACCTGGGTCCCGCGTGCCCGGCCGGGCAGGCCCCAGTCCCACGCCTCCACCCCGTAGTACTCCCGTAATCCGATGGCGCTGACTTTCTCCGCCCACAAGCTGACCAACTGTGGCAGCGAGTACTGCGTCCGGTTGAAACCCATTGCGACCTGCACGTAGACGTTCGGCTCGACCGCGATGGTCGGAGGCAACCGATGGCTTGAATAGGCGTACAGCCCGACCCACCCGTCGGGGTGCTTCTCACGCAGCCCTTTGGCGACCTCGTTGGCCAGGTGGATAACCCGATCGGTGGCTGTCCCCAACGCAGCGCACGGTTCGCAGTGGCAGGTGCCCGGGCCATCGGACGGGTCCATGGAGACCATGAACTCGTATGGATTGACCTTGCGGTATTCTTCCAGGAGCTTGATGCGGTCGGCAACGATTAACTCGGCGAGGTCTGGATTGGAGTAGCACAGCTTGCGGGCGTTGATGCCGCGCTGCGTGTCACGCGTGCCGTCTTCCAGCAAGGCGAAGTATTCGGGGTGTTGGTCGAAGGCTTCTTTGTTGCGGCCGACGATGTTGCCGTAGCTGTGTCCGGTCCGGAACGGGGCGGCCTGGACGAGCCGGTTGGCGACGTCCCATCGCTTGGCGTTGTTCTTCAGGTCCTCGGTCCGGACACCGTAGGCGTACCAGATCTTGCGGCCGCGCAACTCGGGCGACTCGGCACGTTTTGCGTCGAAAGTGACCTCGGTCAGCTGCGGGATGTGATGCCACAGGGGCATCGGGTTGTAGAAGCGAAAGCCCCATTCGTGCAGCAGGTCAGCGACGCCGTGGCGAGCACTGAATTCGCTGGCGCCGAGGACGTAGAGACGGCCGGACTCACCGACGAGGCAATAGGCGTCGGTGTCATCGAGATCGAGGCCCGCCTCGGCCGCGATCTGAGGGTATTGGTCCGCCCGAGCGATGATGATGATGGGTGTCGTGTTTTCGGTATCAACGAGTGCCGGGGCCAGGCCGCACGCCCTTTCCAGCGATTCGGCCAACCACTGGCCGGCGTCCAAGAGCACTTGATCGTTTTTGCCCACAGCGCCGGTTGTGTTGACGTAGATGTCCGCGACCGGCGCCCCATCCTCCACGACCGTCACAGCGTCCGCTGGCGCCGCGGACCACGCCGCACAAGTCATCACGAGGATCCACAACGCTGCGTAGCGACGGGTCACCAACTTATGAATTATTGTCGAGATTTTCATCAATCGTCCATCCGCGCAACCACGTGCGCTTAAAAGCGGTAGTCCAATTTATCCAGCAGCCCCTCGGCGGCCGCGTCCGCGAGGAAACGGCTCAACGGGCGATACAACATCGCGAAAGGTTTGGTGTATGGCGGCGGATCGATCCACGCCTGACTATCGATAATCTGTTCCAACACGCGCATCCCGCTGCGGACGAGGTCTGCGTCGCCGCTGTGTTTGTAGCCCGCGTGCAGGATGCACAGCCCCATGCTCGGCACGACACCCGCCCCATCACCCAGCCGTCCGGCGCACCGTTGCGCGAAGGCGACCAGCCAGTCGCGGTAGCGGTCGCCGCCGTTAACGCCGTACCACCGGTCGACCCCCAGCACGATCGACGCGTAGCCGAAGGAATACTTCACGGCGTCGGCAATGTAATCGTCAGTGAGCGGTGCGTCGATCAGGTCGTCGGCGATCTCGGTCGCCAGGTCACGGTAGCTCGGGGCCGGGTCGAACTCGATCAGAGCGGACAAGGCCAGGAGCGCCCAACCCAGTTCGCGCGTCGGGCGCCAGAGTTTGCTGCGGTGCTCCGGATCGGTCAGCAGTTGGACGATCTTGTCGCCGATCCCGCGGGCGAACGCCAGCGCGTCTTCGTCGCCGGTCAGGGCGTAGTACTGCAGCAGCCCTTCGGTCCAGAAGTGGCTGGGGTACGCGCCCGCGGTGGTGTGGCGGGCGCAATGTGGCGGCGTCGCCCGGTGTTTGACCGGATGGTCCGAATAGTGGACGAAATCGACTTCGATAGCGTGACGCGCGAACCATCGCAGTGACGGCAGCAGATCGCGCCGGCCGGCGCGCATGATCTCGCCGCCGATGCACCAGATCACGTCGTACTCGTTGTTGGCCCAGATGGGCTCGAACTGTGACGCGTCAGACCACGGGGCCAGCGCTTGGCGGACCCCCGTGAGGAATTGCACGGGTCGCTGCTGGGCCAGCGGCGCGATCGCCTCGAGACGACGGCCGGTGCGCAGGTAAGTCGTCTGGTAACCCGGGTCGGGTGTGTCGCCCAGGTCGAACATGCCCGCCACTGTCGGCGGGCAGGCGACCCGGCCGAGATAATCGTCAAAGCGAGCGTGCTTGCGATCGTGGCGCAGCAGGCGGTCTTGTTCAAAGACACCGGCTCTCGCGTACGCTTCTGGGCCCAGGAGCAACGGCGTCTCGCAGCGCGATGCGCTGAGCGCTGCATCAACCGTCTCGCACAACAACGGCTGGTTTGGCGAGCGATCCCCAAACGCCAGCCGCAACGTGGTGGAGCGCGACCGGCCCTGCGGCAATTGCATGGGCGCTGCCCACTTGGGCCAGAGATCGAAATCGAATCGCCCCTCGTCCAGCCTCATCCCTTTGGGCGGCATGTCGCAGGCATCGTCGATTTTGGCGGCGCACCAGGCGCCGTCAAGCTCCGCGGCGAACCATGCGCTGCACTCGTCGGCCGGCGGAAGGGTGTACGGCGGGTAGTCCGTGTTGTCTTCCATCGCTCGGGCATCGGCCATGCGCCAAAGCACAGCGCCGTCGTGACCGACCCGTACATCGACTGGGCGGTTTGTCACGACCGGTCGCGGCGTCCCTGTGAGGCCGTGCTTGAGCTGGCGGAAGTGCTTGGCGTTGCTCGTCACATCCATCGCCAACGAAATCCCCATGCCATCTACGGTGAGGTTGGGCGCCTTGGGCAGGCAGTGGAAGAACCAATGCTGGATGACAACCACCGGCAGGTCCGCGAGCAGTTCGATCCGCAGGCGGTAGTCCAGCCCTGGTTCGCCGGCGGGCCCGGTGTAGCGGCCGACGACTTCCACGCCCACGCGCACAGGTCCTTCGGCCAGGACCCGCACTCGTCGCGCGGTGTCGCCCGACGCCGCGAATGTCTTACCCCCCGCCTCGTAGGTCAGTTCAAGAGGTGCGGGAGTCGATACGCGGCGCCCCGCGTAAGTGATCGAGCGGATGATGGAACTGTCGCGTGGGCCGACTTCCACGCGGAGCTGTTGGTTGCTGAGCAAAAAACCGCCATCGGCTGCTTCTTCCAAGCCAGCGCCGTCGGCGGATGAAGCGCTCGGTTTCTCCGCTGCATCAAGGACGAGTCGCGTGCCTGAAGGCGCCACCGCTTCGCAGAACGACCATTTGGGCGATTGGCTGTTCGTGCCGAGACCACGGGCCTGGATGGGGATCCTGCTTTGATCATCACCTTCGACTCTCAGGTCAAATTCACCCGATGGGCTTGCCAGCGTAGCACTGGGGATGCTGATCGTGACGTATTGGGGATAGGCCGAGCGACGGGTTTGGGGCAGATCGAAGGTGATCGGCCCTACGGCGCCACCCGGAGAACGGCTTAATGCACATAATTGCATCACTCAATGCCGATAAACAAGAATTCCAAGCCTGCGATCATAAGGATTCGCAGCCCATCGTCAACATAAATTTCTACTGATCCGGCCCAGGATACGGGTGGTATTGCCGCACTCACTGACCAGCACAAATCTTTAAATAAATAAAATAAATCTTGAAAATAAAAGTTTTATGAAAAATATGAATATGCTTCTCCGTGACAGTCAATCACCCAAAAAAGAAATCTATCAATGGCGGACAGAAAATATGCTTGCACGGTAGCGAGCACGGGCTTATGCTAACGCAATCGTGTACACGAACTGACCTTTTTCATCACCTGGACCTCGTTGAGTGGCCATAGCTACCGGAAAATCGAAGGGACGCCGGATCAACCAGAGCCAGCTCGCATCGCTTGCGGGTGTGTCTCGTGCAACCGTTTCCCGGGCGTTGTCCGGCCACCCGGGGATCAGCGACGAAGTGGTCTCTCGGATCGAAGCATTGGCCCGGAAGCTGGACTACCGCCCCAGCGCCGCGGCAAGGAGCTTTGTCACACAGGTCAACAACGTGCTGGGTATGGTGGTGTGCAACCGTACGTTCGATTCGCCGGTCTACGCCGGGCTGATGTCGGGGGTCGAGCGCTGGGTCCGTGAGAGGGATCTGAAGCTGCAGGTTTCCTGGTGTGACGTCGAGCATATCGATCGGAGCGACACCCTCCCTCCGATCTTCCGGGATGATGGCGTCGACGGTGTGATCTTGACCGGCGCGGTGCCCGAGCGATTGCTGGAGCGCCTGTCCAAGTGGGAGATGCCGGTCGTGCTGCTGGGTTCGTTGCCTGGGTTTCGCGGCGTCAACCAGGTTGCCGGCGATGCACGCCGGGGCGGTGAGTTGATCGCCCGTCACCTCATGGGAATGGGACATGAACGGATCGGCATCATGGTCGGGCCACGGTCACGGCCGCTGCACCAGCAGTATTTCGAGGGGTTCAGGGACGCCTGCCGCGAGGTCGGCATGGACGATGGACAGATCGAGCGGCGGGTCCAGGAGGTGTACTCGGTCGACGCGGTCAACGTCACCGCCGCGCTGCTCGAACGCGAGCCCGACCTGACCGCGATCTTCTGCGACACCGACCTGGTGGCTTGGCAGGTCATCCAGTTCCTGCGGGCACGGGGTATCGACGTGCCCCGGCAGTTCAGCGTGGCGGGCGCCGGTCGGGTGTGCCGCAGCCTCAACGTGCCGCTCGACCTGACGACCGTCGATGTGCAGTTCGACCAGATGTGTCGGGTCGCGGTCGATCTGTTGCAGGAACTGGTTAAGGACTCCAGCGTGGTTGCCCGCCGCATCGTCGTTGAGCCTTGCGTCGCCCCGGGGAACACGGCGGCTGCCCCGCTACGCACGCAGAAGGAGACCACTGCCTGATGCGTGATTCTTCTTTTCGTCAAGTCGGCCGGGGATGTCCTATCCGTTTGAGCGCTTCTGTTTCATCTGCGCCTGCCGCCCCCCGCAATCCCAGGAGAAGAACCATGTTAGGGAGTATTCATACCGGGCCCTGCAGACCTTGCTTGGCCACAGCCGTGGCATTGGGCCTGACGCTTGTCGCCGCAGGCTCCGCCCACGCGGTGTTCACGGACAACTTCACCACCACCGGCGATTGGGACGTGAACAGCAACTGGGACGACGGCGCCGTCCCGTGGGACAGCACCGGTGCTGGCGGCAACACCGGCGGCGACCCGGTGATCGACTTCAACTTGGTCGGGGCGTCGATGACGGTGGACACGGCTGTGACTTACATCGGCTCCGCCTTCGGCGCCGACGAGGGCCAGCCGGTTGAGTTTCGGCGTATTGGGGTTGGCGCTTTCCAGTCCCTGACCATTACGGATGGCGGCCTGCTGGACTTCAGCGGCGGCGCGGCGTCCGACACCCGGATCACCCTGGTCAACACCGACTCCGGCCTGGTCATGACCGGCGGTACGCTGCAGAGCAATCGCAGTTCCCTGAGCGGTATCAACCTGGCCGGCGCCACCGCGAACATCACGGTCAGCGGCAACTCGGTCATCAACGTCTTCGACCCGACCGCCAGCGTCTCAGGGCTTACTTTTAACAACACCAACGTGAACTCCGAAGCGTTCCATGTGATCGGCAGCGATCCGTCGATCGACTTCGAGGCCATCCGATTCACGACCGCAACCACGGTTGGGAAGTTCAAGTTCACGTTTGACGCGGGCGGTGTCTCGTCGATCGATGTGACCGATCAGATAGACTTCACCACCGGGAGCAGCGTCACGCTTGATCTGGTCGATGGCGGGCTGGTCGGCACGCCTAACATCCTGCTGTTCGATCTGGCCAACGGCTCGACGGGTGAATTCACCAGCGTCACCACCGATGCCGGCACGTTCTCAGGCGCCGACGGCACGCAGTTCACCATCAACGGCGCCCTCTACGAACTGGACTATGGGTTCGGTGACGGCAATGATATTGGGCTGACGCTGGTCCCCGAGCCTGCTTCCACGCTGCTGCTCCTGCTCGGGGCGCACATGATCCTGCCTACCCGGGCGCGCCGCCACGTATAGACTAAGACAAGGCCTGCCACGCGAGCTTCGGCTCGCGACAATCTGAATCATATGATGCAATAGCGCGTCCGCGCAAAAGGGTTTGCCATGCTGGGTCCGTACTGCTGCACCAAATGTCGGCCTGTAGCCGCAGCACCCGGGAGACGCGGCGCTTTTACGTTGATTGAGTTACTGGTGGTGATTTCGATCGTGTCGTTGTTGATGGCGATCCTTCTGCCGGTCCTCAAAAACGCACGCTATCAAGCCCAGGTGACGGTGTGCGCCAGCCAATTGCGCCAATTGGGCATAGCCGGCCATCTCTATGCCATCGACAACGACCAACACAGCCCCACATCGACGTGGCGCACCGGTTTCATCGAGAACGGGTACTGGATGAGTGACAACGAAGATGGCTATTACTGCCCGATCGAGGCTTACACCGATAACAATGGGCATCGGCAGCATCTCGATCCGGGCTGGCTGTACACGCTCAACATAGCGCTGGCGTCCAACACATGGCCGCCGACGGCCACGCCGGCACGTCTCGATGACGTGGAACAGCCTTCGCGTGCGATGCTGTTTTCTGATGGAGGCTGGCGTGGGCCGACTTTCACGCACTACAACGATTACGTCAAGCAGGTCTTCCTTGGGCATGAAACCGGCGTCTCCGGCCCCCCGCATCCTGCGGGCAACCCGATCGGTGAGTATGGGCGGCCGGTCTCAAGCGGCGTCAATATCGTCCATGTGGACGGTTCTTCGTCGTTTATGAAGGGTGAGGGGGACTGGACCCTCGTCGACTTGAAAGCCAACCGCAACCTTGAGATGAATTACAAACCATTCTGGGGCGTCAATCGCGAACCACAAACCAACGATTCATGGGACCAGGCCCCGTTCGAATGAATGGCCCGCCATCGCGTACGCGTGGCGGTGATTCTTGAGCGGGTGCGCCTCATAAAAGAATGTTCACGGGGCGAGGCCATGCCTGCTCATGCTGGACATGCTTACGTTATGCTCCGCCATCATGATTGAAACCGTCGTACCTGAGCCACGCTTAAAAGAGTCGGAACGTGACGTCCAGTGGTATGAGACCGAGGGGCTATCGCTGGACGGGCAGGGGTGGTCGAGCCTGCCGCACCGCTATGCCCGCCTGCCGAACCACGCGCTGGGGCAAGTGACCGAGGCGGTCTGGCAGTTGGGGCAAGACTCGGCGGGGGTGTCGCTGGACTTCACGACCGATGCTCAGACGATCTATGGAAAGTGGTCGGTGCACAACCGCTGTGCGTCGCACGCCAACATGACCCAGATCGTGGTTGAGGGCGTGGACCTGTATGTGCTTGACGGCGACCGTTGGCGTTGGTTGAGTGTGGGCCGGGACGGGCAGGCCAAGGGCCTGACGCCGCTGGTCGACGGGATGCCCCCCGGGCGGCGGCGGTATCGGTTGTACCTGCCGCTGTACGCTGGGGTGGCGTCGCTGCGGATCGGGCTGCCCCACGATGCGCGGTTCTGGGTGAATGAGCCGGACGGACAACCGGGTGTGTGCTTCTATGGCACGTCGATCGTTCAGGGGGCGTCGGCCTCGCGGCCGGGGATGGCGTACCCGTCGATCCTCGGGCGGCGGCTGGGCCGGTCGGTGGTCAACCTGGGGTTTTCGGGCAGCGGCAAGATGGAGCCGGAGATGGCCGATCTGCTGGGCGAGCTTGACCCGGCGGCCTACGTGATCGATTGCCTGCCCAACCTCATGGCCCCATTGCTGAGTGAGCGTCTCGGCCCGTTTCTCGATCGGCTACGGAGCGCTCGGCCGATCACGCCGATCGTGGCGGTCGGCAGCATCCCATACCCCGCGGCCTTTTTGTTGAGCAACACGGCTAAGCGAATCGCGGATTCGACCGCCGTGTTCAATGCTGTCATCAAGGAACGCATCGAAGGCGGCGATGAAAACCTGCATGTTGTTCCGGGCGAATCGCTGCTGGGTGACGACGGCGAAGCCACCATTGATGGGACGCACCCCAACGATCTGGGGATGGTCCGTCTGGCCGACACGATCGAGCCGGCGGTTCGCAGTTGCCTTTAGACAACCAATCCACACGTGCGCTATCCCGCGCCTCGTTCCTGACCGGCGGCGGGCGACGCGACAACCCCTTCCCGCGCCGTCTGCTTGTTCTGTCTTGAAATAGAAAGTCGTTAATCCGCCGGTAATTCAACTAGCTGCTCAGCCAGAGACGCGATCAACCCGCGGTCCTCCAGCCGATCGAGCGGCGGATCGGGCAATGCCTCGACACCCCGATGAGCGCCCCAAACCGCACCCGCCATGGCGGCGATCGTGTCCACGTCCCCGCCCACCGAGACGCAAAAGCCGACCAATTCATCAAAAGGCCGGTCGTAAAACCAGCATGCGATCAGCAGGGCCGTGACGACCGACTCGTGGGCCACGACGCCGTTGCCCAACAATTCCACGACCGGCTGCTGGTCCGGCTCCTGTTTGAGCATGCCCTCGGCGAGACGCAACCGGTCGGTGAACCGGGCGTCTAGTTCGTCTCCTTGCGGAGCACGGAGAACCGCAGCTGGATCATCCGTATGCAGCGCAGCCGCCACCGCACGGGCCATGATCAACGCCCCTTGGATCCCCCACGGGTGGGCGTGCGTGACCGAGCTGGCCAGTTCAACGGTTTCCGCAAGGCGGCCGGGCTGATTATGCAGCCACAGCGCCAGCGGCGCGACGCGCATGGCGGCGCCGTTGCCATAAGACCCGCTGGGATAGACCTGGCGCGCCGCCTCACGCCACGGCACGCCGACACGGATCAAGCGGAGACATTCGAGGGCGCCGGGACCGTAGCCGCGCACGCCGTCGGCACGTTCCGCCCAGGTCCTGGCCATGTCTTCCACATCGAACCCGCCGCGGCGCACCAGTGATACCGTGCAGCCGATGGCCATGTCCGTATCGTCCGTGTAGCGCAGCGCATCCGGGCGGTGGAGGTTGATCGGCTTCCAGGCAAAACCCTCCATCCGCCAACCCTCGTATGGGGCCCCCAGCGCATCGGCCAACGCCAGCCCCAGCAGACTGCCTGCAAATCGGCGCGCCCAATCGACCATTGCATGATCGTATCAAGATAAAACGGCGCCGGGCCCCGCTTCGCGCGTCCGCTTGCTTTGTCTTGAAATAGAAAGAATGGCTGATCCGTACAAAGCCGCGGATGGCATCCGCGGCCGCGCCAAACCGCCGATGGCATCGGGCTTGATATCGGGCCGGGTCGGCGAACCCGCGGACGCCGGGCTGAGTACAACCCCGGTGAACGTTCAACGTGGAACGTTGAGACCGGACTTGTTGATTGAGAGAGCAGCGTTATGAACCCTACAACCGACTGGGCGATCGCCGACGCGTTCCGTTGCCTGGAAAACGGGGACCTCGACGGTTTTTTCGAGCATTTTGACGATGACGTGGAGTGGACCGTGATGGGCTCGCACCCGCTGGCGGGGACCTATCGCGGCAAAGAGGCGTTGAGGGGCGGGCCGTTCCTGCCGCTCAACCGCGACATAGAGGAGGGGGCCGAGGTGCGGGTCCGCCACCAACTGATCTGCGGCCGACGGGCGGTGATCGAGGCGGAGACAGTGCCGTCGGACTACCTGCGCAAGACGGCGCCGTACCGGTACTGCTGGGTGCTGGAGTTGGAGGAGGGGCGGATCGTCCGGGGGCGGGCGTATGTGGACGCGGCGTTGATCCTGAAGATGCTGTCGTGAAAGGAGCCCGCGGGCATTGCCCGCGGCTTTACAGGTGCGGGGCAATATACTAACATATTACAAACTTCAGTCCGGGGACTCGGAATGCGGCGGACGATTGGGTATCACCTGGTGAAATCGGGATACGGGCTCTGGCTGCCGGGCGATCAACGGGGGCATTGGTCCGAAGCGTGGGACAACCGGATCGGGTACACCCGGCCGCATCAGCTCAACCCGGGCGACCCGGCGCGGAAACGGATGGCGGCGGAGCGCATGAAACACCCGCCGTTACAGTTCACAGCGGCGATGATCGAGGCCACGGCCAACGAACTTGGCCGCCTCATCGCGCAGTCACGCGGCGGGCTGCGGGTCAGCGCGGCGGCGATCGAGTCGACGCACATGCATCTGCTGTTGCCGTACACGGGGCGGGATATCGACCGCACGGCGGCGTGGGTGTCCCATCAGACCACCCGAGCGGTTGGGCGCGTGATGAACCGGAACCGGCCGGTGTGGGCGAAGGGGTGCTGGCGCGTGTTTGTGTACGACGAGGCGCAATGGGCGGCGACGAGTCGTTACATCCGACGACATCATGAACGCGCCGGGCGAGCGGCCGCCCCATATGACTGGATCACACCACTGTAAAGCCGCGGGCAACGCCCGCGGGGAAAATCATTCACGTTCGACCGCGGGCGTTGCCCGCGGCTTTACAGGATGGGGGCCGGGGCCGAGAATGACGGCCGGGGGCTTTCTGGAGTCATCTCATGCTGAACATCGTCCGAGTGATCGCGATTGGCGTATTGCTGGCGGCGTTCGTGTCGGTCCAGTGGGGCTGCGCCCAGCCGCGTCCGCCGCACCCGCCGCCGCCGGGCATGGGGCCGGGGCCCGCCCCGGGGCCGCCGCCGCCACCGGGACCGGGGCCACGTCCACATCCGGGCCCGCCGCCGCCGTGAATAAAGCCGCAGGCAATGCCCGCGGGGGAAACCATTGGCGTTCGACCGCGGGCGACGGGCCTGTCGCTCAATCGGCGTGGCAGTTGGTGATCAGGTCGACCTTGAGTTGATGGGCGGTCTGATCGATCTCGTCGGGGACGGTGGCGTCCTCGTGTTCGACGACAAAGGAGACCGCGTCCTCGAACAGTTCGTCGGCCGGAGGTAGGAGGAACCGGCAGCCGCAGGTGTTGCACCGCGCGGGCCGACCGGCGGCGCTGAAGGGGGCCGCCAGGGCTTCGGAGCACCGCGGGCAGCGGGCGAGTCCGTGCGTCAAACGTTGGTTGGGTTGCATAGCTCCACCTCACTCGATGAAGCGACGGTTCGTGCGTCGCTATGCCTTTATCGGCCGACAACACTCTGGCTTAAGCCCAGAGAGGCGGCGACGGAGGCTAGGCGGAGTGGTCTATCGATTAGTGAAAATGGGCGGACCCGCCATGTTTGCCCCGCTTACCCACACGGCCAGAGCGGCCTGGCCGGGTGAAACAGGAACCGTGTCAGCGGTCTTCCCACGCGGGCTCGTCGCATTGGCTGGGGATGAGGAAGAGGTCGATGATCTGGCCGATGAGCAGCAGGCCCGCCGTAAAAAGCCAGATCAATCCGGTGATCCAGCGGCCGGTGTAAAAACGATGAACGCCGAAGAGGCCGAAGAAGCACAGCAGCCAGAGCAGGTAGGCGATCGCGGGGGAGGGTTTGTCCGTGGCGGGCGACGCGGGTGTGTTCATCATGAAGCTCTCGTCATCAACAGCGGTCTGGGCGTATGGGCCGACCTGTGATTTTACAGGCCGACGCCGTCGCATCCGTGAGAAGCGCGCCGCTGGGTTTCTCAGGCGCGGGGTCGTGGCGGGACGGGGGGTGGGCCGTCATCCCCGTCCTCGTCTTTGGCGGTGCGGGTCCAGTGGTACTGCATGATGAGGAAGGTGAACGAGGCGGACCAGGTGATGAGCACGAGGCCGGTGAGGGCCTCGACGGCGACGAGGATGCGGATCGGGCCCTCGGGGACGATGTCACCGAAGCCGACGGTGGTGTAGACCGCCGCGGAGAAATAGATGTTGTCGAACAGGGTGTTGTCGTAGTCGCCGACGAGGTAACCGGTGCGTGCGCCGAAGTTGGCGTGGAGCACGGAGTGGCAGGCGGCGTAGAGACAGATCTCGATGAAGTGCAGGATCAGCAGGCAGAGGACGGTGGCGATGATGGCGAGCCGCGGCGAATAGGAGCGGCGGCGGAGACGGCGGATGATGAGGCGCAGCCCCTCGTAGTGGATCATCACGCAGAGGACGGTCACGCCGACGGCCGCAAGCACGACGGGCCAAGTCACCGGATCGTCTTTGGCCAGCAGGAGGGGCACCCCCGGATGATACCCGCGGCCGATGCGGGCGGGGCTCAGCAGTCGCTGATGGCGGCGTCCTCGGGGAAGCGGTCGCGGTTGGCGCAGCCGGCGGGGGGCATGTCGAGCATGGTCAGGAGCCCGGGCGGGGCGGCATGGATCGGCCGGATGCGGTTCACCAGGGCGGCGACGGTCGCCGAGTCGCCGGGGATCGAGCCAGGGATCTTGAGGAAGATCTGGACCGGGCCGTCGAGGCGGATCTTGTCGACCGGATCGGCCAGGCCGACGGCCATGGTCAGGTCAAGCTCGACACGCAGGCCATCGCCCTCCCACAGGCCGACGTTACGCATGCCCCGGACGAAGCCGGGCTCGATCACGCCCAGCGCCGAGTCGAAGGCTTCCTCGGCGACCACGGGCTCGAGGGTTTCGACGACCGAGCCGGGCTCGGCGGTCCGGCCCAGCCCGGCGACGAGCAGCGCGACCGACTCGGACAGGCCCTTGTGGCCGATCTTGCCCTGGTCGGCCAGTTCGTTGAAGTGCTCGACGGTCATCGTGGCGCCGACCTTGGCCTGCAGGGGCTGGCGGCGGAGGGCGGCGTCGACGCGGCGGATGCAGCGGACATGATGGACCCGGCGGACCATGGAAGCGAACGACACGGCCAGGGCGTCCATGACGAACCCGGGGTTGACGCCGGCGCCAAGCATCGACCGCCCCGCGTCGCGGGCCGCGGCGTCGACCTCGTCGGCGAGGGCTGCGTGTCGGTAGCGGGGGTACGCCATCTCTTCGCAGCTGCTGACCACGTCGAGGCCGCGGATGGCGAGAGACTTGAGCATCGGCGCGAGGCCGTCGAAGGCGGAGGTGGTGGTGACGACGGCGACGTCGGCGCCGTCGCCGATGGCGGCGTCGAGGTCATCGGTGACGCGGGGCCCGCCCTTGCCGTTGTCGGACAGGGGTTCGCCGCAGACGATCTCGCTGGCGGTCTTGCCCTGCTTGTCGGGGTCGATGTCGAGCAGCCCGACCAGTTCGAGGCCTTCTTCCCGCCGGATGGCGCGGGCGCAGCGGGCGCCGATGGGGCCCAGGCCAATGACAATCACACGGAGCGTGTCGGCGTTCTGATTCATTCGCTGGACCCTTCACGGTTGGATGACCCGCCTTTGCCCCGGCCGCGACGGCGGCGGCGGCGGCGCTTGCGCTGGCCTTGCTGATCCGGTTGATCGGAAGACGACTGGTTGGAGTAACCGGAGCTGACCTCGCCCGAGCCCTGAGCGTCGTCGGGGGGCAGGTCGGCGGCGTTGGTCCCCTCGCGGGACTCGACCTCGTGATCCTCCAGCGGCTTGCCGGGCTTGGGCCGGCGGGGCTCGCCGTCGGAGCGGCGCGGGGCGGGCTCTCCCGAACGGCTGCGCGGGCCTTTGGACGACGAGCGGGACGACGGGGCCTCGGTCTGCTGCTCCCGCAGTTTCCTGGCGTGCTCCTTGGCCTCCTGATCGCTGAGCACGCGGAGGCTTTCCACGGGGTACGCCGCGGGCGGCTGCGGGCCGATCTTCACCAGCGCCAGCTGCGTCAGGATCTGCGTGTCGAGCACCATGCCGATGCCGTCTTCGGTCTCGACGTAGCTCTTGCGGCGGGGCAGGCGTTTCTTGAGGTCGGAATACGTCTTGTCCTCGTACCGCAGGCAACACATCAGCCGCCCGCAGCGGCCGGAGATCTTCTGCGGGTCGAGCGTGGCCTTCTGCACCTTGGCGGCGCGCATGCTCACGGGCTTGAGGACCTTGAGGAACTGCTTGCAGCAGCAGTGCTGGCCGCACTTCTCGTAGTCGGCGACCAGGCGGGCCTCCTCCCGGTCGTTGACCTGGCGCATCTCGATCCGCGTCTGCAGGTCGGCGGCGAGCCGCTTGACCAACTCGCGGAAGTCGACGTACTGCTGGCCGGTGGTGTAGTAGAAAATGACGCGCTCGCCGCCGAGGAGCCGCTCGACCTCGACCAGGCGCATGTCGAGGTCCAGGTCGACGATGTGGCCGCGGCAGAGCTTGACCAGCTCCGGCTTGCCGCCGTCGAGGCGGGACTGCTCGTTGAGGTCCTCGATGGCGGCGACGCGCAGGACCTTGCCGTTGGTGGTGAAGGGGTAGTCCTTGCCGCCGGAGTTGTCGATGTAGCTGAGCATCTCCTTGCGGCTGACGCTTTTGGCGCACCCGGCGTTGGGGCAGGTGGTGGTGAGCATCTCGGCCAGCTCGATGCCGCGGTTGGTGCGGATGACCATCTTCGAGCCGCAGCCCGGCTTGGCCGTGCCGTCGTAGGGCAGTTCGGCGATGAGCTTCTGGTAGCCGTAGCGCACGACGATCGTCTTGGGCGGTTCGAGGTTCTCGTAGACCTTGCGGTCCTCCTCGCTGAGCATCACCGGCAGGGGTGTGATGGAACCGGGCATGGGGCAACTCCGCGTATGGACAACCCGACGGCGGCGGCCGTCGAGAAGCGATGCAACATGTCGCCGGGAAGGGGTGTCAGTCTCGCCGCTCACCCGGCGTCGGGCGGCGAGGTCCACAGACGGAGTCGCAAGTCAGTCACTGTAAACCCCGTTCGGGACAACCGCAAGCGCGATCCGGGGGGAGGGGAAGACGACGCGGCCGGCCCGTTTGGAGCAAGTCGACTTGATCCGTATCGCCTCCCGTTCATGGAGTGTCGGAGATAGGCCTAGCCGGGCCGCTACGCGGCCCCGGACCAGGCGGGCGTAGCCCGCCGGCTAAGCCCCGGCGCTAGACGGGCTGCGATTGGGGCCGGGCGACCGATCGGCCGTTGTCGTAGCGCTGGGCGATAGGCATGCGCCGGCCAAAGCCGAACGCCCGGCCGGTGATCTTCAGCCCCGGCGCGGCCTGCTTGCGCTTGTACTCGTTGATGTCGATCAGCCTCACCATCCGCAGCACCACGTCCGTGTCGTACCCCGTCTCGCGGATGATCCGGCGGGCCGAGTGCTCACGCTCGACGTAACGCTCGATGATGTCGTCGAGCACCTCGTAAGGCGGCAGCGAGTCCTGATCGACCTGGTCCGGCCGCAGCTCGGCGCTGGGGGGCTTGGTGATCGTCGCCTCGGGGATGACGGCCTTGCCCGTCGCCTGATAGAGATCACAGGCGGGCGTGTTGATCCACCGCGCCAGCTTGTACACCATGGTCTTGGGCACGTCGCTGAGCACGCTGAAGCCGCCCGCCATGTCGCCGTAGAGCGTGCAGTAGCCGACGGCCAGCTCGCTCTTGTTGCCGGTGGTCACCAGCAGCGAGCCGAACTTGTTGCTCATCGACATCATCACGACGCCGCGCACGCGGGCCTGGATGTTCTCCTCGGTGACGCCCGGCTCGCGCCCGGCGAACACCCCGCCCAGCATCCCCTCCAGCGCGTGGTGGCCCGGCTCGATCGGGATGACGTCGAGGCGGACGCCCAGGTTGTCCGCCAACGCCTGAGCGTCGGCGACCGAGCCCTCGGAGCTGTACCGGCTGGGCATGGCGACGCCGCGCACGTTCTCGGCGCCCAGCGCCGCGGCCGCGATCGCGCAGCTCACCGCGGAGTCGATCCCGCCGCTGAGCCCCATCACGATCGACGTGAACCCGCACTTGCGGCAGTAGTCGCGCAGCCCCAGCACCAGCGCCGCATACGCCGCCGCCATCCCGCGCCGATACGCCGGCTCAACGGGTGTGGGGTCGCCCAGGTCGACGACCAGCAGGTCTTCCTCGAAGTCGGTCGCGTGGCCGATCAGCCGGCCCTCGCGGTCGAACGCACAGGAGTTGCCGTCGAACACCAACTCGTCATTGGCGCCCACCTGGTTGCAGTAGACCAGCGGGAGCTTGTAGGTTTTGGCGACGTGGCTCATCAGCTTGAGCCGGAAGGTGTGCTTGCGGATGACAAACGGCGAGGCGGAGCAGTTGATGAACAGGTCGGCGCCGCGGCCGGCGAGGGCGTCGATGGGGTTGTCGTGGTAGAGGCGTCGGCTGAAGACCTGCTCGTCGTTCCAGAGGTCTTCGCAGATGCTGATGCCGAGCTTGGCGTCGCCGTGCATGGTGAGGTCGATGGCCGGGCCGGGCTCGAAGTAGCGGTGCTCGTCAAAGACGTCGTAGGTGGGCAGGAGGCTCTTGATATGCCGGGCCGCCAGCCGGCCGCCGGCGCAGTAGGCGGCGGCGTTGTAGAGCGAACGGCCTTGGCGGTCGTCGTCGCTGGGGCAGGGGTAGCCGATGATCGCCGCGAGGTCGGTGCAGCCGGCGGCCAGTTCCTCCACCGCCTCGACGCAGGCGCGGATCACGCCGGGCTTGAGCAGCAGGTCCTTCGGCGGGTATCCGATGATTGCCAGCTCCGGAAAAACCGCCAATTCGGCCCCCTGATCGGCCGCCCGGCGCAAATCACGGCGGATCCGTTCGGCGTTGCCGGCGATGTCGCCGACGGTCGGGTTGATCTGGGACAGGGCGATTTTCATGTTCGGGGGCGGGTCCAATAAACTATTGCCGGGCGGCGCCGCCATTTCTGGCCACGCGTCCGCCAAGGGTACGACATGATATTAGATGCCGGCCGCCCCCGACGCCGCCGGACCAACCCAGACCCCGGGCAGGACAAGGACCCCGCTCATGAATCCCCGAACGACGCTCGCGGCCATGCTCACCCTGGCCGGCGCCGCCACCCTGCTCTCCGGCTGCGAAACCGTGCCCGGCGCCGGCGGCGTCTCCGCCGCCCGAGACGAACGCGCCCAGCAGCAACTCGTCAAGGCCGAGGTCTTCCTCAACGAAGGACTCACCGACTCCGCCCTCGCCGCGTTCGGCCTCGCCCTCGAAGAAAACCCCAAGCTCACCCAGGCCCACCTCGGCATGGGCGATATCTACCGCGAACGCGGCGACTACCAGCTGGCCTCCAACGCCTACGAGCGCGCGATCGAGTCCGACCCCAACAACTTCGAGGCCACCTACTCGCTCGGCCTGATGCGCCAACTCATGGGCAACGTCCGCGAAGCCATCCGCATCTACCTCCGCGCGCTGACGATCGACCCCGAGAGTTTCGACGCCAACCGCGACCTGGCCGCGGCTTACCTGCAGGTCGGCTCGCCCGGAGAAGCCCTGCCTTACGCCAAGCGCGCCGCCCGCCTCGACCCCGACTCGCAGGCCGCCTGGACCAACCTCGCCGCCTGCTACTCCCTCCTGGGTGATTACCAGGAGGCGGTCGACGCCTACCGCCAGGCCGCCGAACAGGGCGAGATGCCCGAGCAGGTCCTGCTCGGGCTGGCCGACGCTCACATCAAGCTCGACAACTACGCCCGCGCCACCAACGTCCTCGAATCCCTGATCCGCCGCAGCCCGTCGGCCACCGCTTACGAGCGGCTGGCCTACACCCAGTTCAAGACCCGAGACTTCGAGGATTCGCTCAAGAACTTCCGCATGGCGTTGTCGCTCGACCCCAACGACACCGCCGCCCTCAACGGCGTGGGCGTCAGCCTCATGACCCTCTACGTCCTGGGCGACCGCATCGACCCACGCCTCCGCGACCAGGCGATCGACGCCTGGCGGCGCTCGATCAAGATCCGCTCGAACCAGCCCCGCATCATCGACCTGCTGTCGCGGTACAACCGCATCTGAACCGGGATGTCCCACTCCGCACGCCGCATGAGCCCGCCGTGGTCCGTCTGGCGTGAATTGACCGAGCCGCGTCACGCCGAGCTCGTGGCCGCCGCGGCGGGCTGCGATGCGCATGACCCGGCTCAGGTGCAGCGGCTGCGCCGTCTGGCGGACCCGCCCCTCGCCACCGCGGCCCTTCAGCTCGCCGCCGCCCGGCGCAAGGCCGCCGCCAAGTTCCCTGATCATGCCCAGACACTGCTCGCCGATGCCGTCGGCGTGGAGCAGGCGACCTCCCGGCCTGTCGCGGATCACAAGGCCGGGCGGTTCGCGGACCGGGGCGGCCGTGTGCTGGACCTGTGCTGCGGCATCGGCGGCGACGCCATGAGCCTCCACCGCGCCGGCCTGCCGGTCCTCGCGGTCGACCGCGAGCCCCTGCGGGCCTGGATGTGTCAACGCAACGCCGACTGCGACGCCGCGGCCGCGGACGTGACGGCGCTCGACCTCCAGCACAGCGCCTTCCACATCGACCCCGCCCGCCGCAACCCGACGCGACGCCTCCACCGTTTCGCCGACCACGAGCCCGGCCCCGCCGCCCTGCTGCATCTGCTCAGACGCAACCCCACCGGCGCCGTCAAGCTCTCGCCGGCCGTCGACCTCGACGAACTCTCCGACCTCGGCTTCCGAGGCGAGGTCGAGTTCATCTCCGAACAGGGCCGCCTGGTTCAGGCCGTGCTCTGGACCGGCGACCTCCAACGCGCCCCGCGCAGCGCCGCCCTGCTCACCGCCACCGGCGCTCACCGCGTCGCCGGCGAACCCGCGACGCCGCCGGTCGCACCGATCCGCCGTTACATCCACACCGCCGACCCCGCCCTCGAACGCGCCGGGCTCCTGCACACCCTCCACCTCCCGCTCGTCCACCCCGCCCTGGGCCTGCTCACCGACGACCACCCCCACGCGTCCCCGTGGCTCACCCCCTTTGAAGTCCTCGAGCACGTGCCGTATCGGCTCAACAAACTCAAGGCGTGGCTCGCCGCCCACGACGCCGGCGCCGTCGAGGTCAAAACCCGCGGCCGCGCCGTCGACCCCGACCCGCTCCAGCGCGAGCTGCAACGCCGCGCCGTCGGCGCCACGCCCTACACCCTCTTCATCCTCCGCTGGGACCGCCGCCTCATGGCGACCATCACCCGTCGAGTTTCTTCAACTCAGACACCTGGTTCCTCGAACCGCGGCCGGTGATCACCAGCCGATCGACGCCCCCCGAGCGGAGGAGGATGAACCTCTGCAGTTTGCGGGGTTGATGCGGGTCCAGTTGCGGAGAGCTGCTGAACAGCGCGTCACCGTGCAGGACGTGCAGGGCGCCGCCCTCGCACGCGGCGGGCATCGTGCCGTTGGGGAAACGCACGACGAACCGGCCGCGGTCGTCACGGATCACTTCGAGGGGCGTTCGATCCCCGGTCACCGAGTCGAGCAATTCATATCGACCGAGGTAATCGCGATAGCTTGCCGCATCCGGCAGCAGGCCGTCGATCGGCTCGGGCGCCATGGCCGTCTCGCCCCGCTCGTGCGACGCGCGGAAGTCGGCCCACTGCGCCAGGACGTTCTGATCTTTCTGATCGGTCCAGTAGTAACGCTCCGCGTGTCGCCGCCGCCTTTCGAGCGCCGCCGCCAGATGCCATTCCAACCGGTCGATCGGCGACAGGTCCTGCGGGTCAGGATCGATCATCTCCGCGAACGCCCGAGCCTCGTCCGGCAAGATGACGTTGCGGAACACAAAGGGGATCCGCCGCTGCGTCGGGTTCACCGCGATGACCAGCCGCAGCCCGGCGATCTGCTCGGACCAGTCGTCGCCGCTGCCGCTATCATGCCAGGCGCCGGAGCTGCCGAAAAACCTCGTCTCCGATGTCCGGTGGCCAAGCACCGTCCCTTCCGCGTCAATCAACAGCACCTTGCACAGCAGCCGGTCCGGCGGCGACTCCCCCCTCTCCAGGCGGCCGACAAAACGGCTGCGGAGCGACTTGTCCTGCCGCTCCAACGCAAAACTGTACGAATGACGGCTGGCTTGCGCACTCGTCAGCCTGACCTTCAGGTTGGGCGCCGCCGTCGTCCACTGCTCCGACACCTCGAACGGGATGTCCACGTACTCGAATCGCTCGGCCACCAGGGCCCGGAGGTAGCCCTCGACCGTGCCCAGCCGCAGCGGGGCGGCCTCCCTGCTCGGTAACACAGCGTTCACCTGGAGAGGCTGAAGGGTCTGATACGACTGCTCTCGCTGCCGGTCGTAGTTCGTGAGGTAGTCAAGCGGGCGGAACCTCGACTCGGAGTGAGCCTGGCGCGAAGGGTCGGGGTCGCGATAGACCGGCCGGCCCTCGGTGTCCAACACCTCCGTCAGGATGGTGCGGTTATCGACCCCGAGGATCCCGGTGGTGTCGAGCACTTCGATCCGCCCGTCGACCGACAGCGAGCGGAGGTCGCCTCGGCGGTGGTTGAACTCGTTATTGGGGTTGCCCCGGGTCAAGGAGATGTCGGTCCGGGTCCACATGCTGCGGAACCGCGCAGCGGGATCCCACGGGATGG
>JANQFR010000031.1 GCA_028277745.1 Phycisphaeraceae bacterium | reverse complement strand
AAGCTGCGCGGCCTGCAGGCGGCGGTGCGGGGCGAGGCGACGGCGGTAAGCGCGATCGACCTGCGAACCGCGTTCGCGTCCGGCCCGGGCGCGGGGTTGCCGGTGCCGTCGCTGTGGCTGTTGACGTGGGCCAAGGGCGCCGACGGGCGTTGGCGGATGGTCGAGGCGCGGTGGGTGCGGCTGCGGGGCGAGGAGCCGCGCCGGGGCGTCGTGGATTTTTGAGCCCGCCGGGCCGGTTTGCGGGTAGGGTATGCGTATGAGACCGATCGGCTTCCTGGCGTGGGCGGTGTTGGGTCTGGGCGTCGCCGGCGCGGCGTGGGCCCAGGAGACGGTGGACGTCCGGCCGGACTGGGAGGTCGGGCAGGAGAGCCGCTACGAGTTCTGGTCCTCGCGGACCCGGGACGTGACGATGTCGATGGGCGCCCGCAAGCGTGAGGCGTCGACCACGATCGAGTCCGAGGGCGAGACGGTCTGGCGGGTCCAACGCGCCCGGCCGGACGGGTCGGCCACCTGCGTCATGACCCTGGACTGGATCACCGCGACCCTCACCGGCCCCGACGGCAAGCCGCGGGTCAACGACTCGCGCAAGAGCAAGGGCGATATCGAGGCGTACCAGAACCTCCTCAAGGCGGTGGCGGGCGTGCCGATCACGGTCGAGGTGGCCGCCGACGGCACGGTCCGGAGCGTCAAGGGCGTCAAGCAGGTCGCGGCGAAGTTCAAGGGCGACGAGCTGCCCCTGGAGGACCGGGACTTCATTGAGTCCGCGACCACCCTCGCGCTGCTGGCCGGGGCGCCGCCCGACGTGAAGATCGGCCAAACCTGGAAGACGACCTACGACTGGTCCCACGAGATGGGCACGATCGAGCAGGCGTTCACCTACAAGCTCGACAGCGTGGAGGACATCGAGGGCATCCCGCTCGCCACGGTGACCGGCACGGCGAAGCTCAAGCTCAAGGTCGACCGCAGCGAGTTTCCGCCCGACGCGCCGCCCATGACATTCAGGCTCACCCGCGGCAGCGCGACCGACCAGGTGCTGTTCGACCTGCAGCGCCGCGAGGCGGTCGGCCGCAACAGCACCGAGGACTACACCGTGACCGTCCGGATCACCCTGCCGCAGGCGCGGGGCACGGTGGTGCAGCAGACCCGCACGACGGTGCGGTCGCAGGTGCTGCGGCTGAGTGAGAAGAACTAAAACCGCAGTGACCCGCTACCGATTCTTGATCCAGCTGAAGTAAGAAACTCCAAGGCTCAACCCACGCTTAGTACAGGTTCGGGGGTAAGCGCATTGCATAAAAGACCAAGGCTCAATCCGCTCCATCGTATGATTAGTCCTTCTCGTCATTGCAATTTTCTAAACCCGACGGCTCCATGTTTGATTTTTCTGATGCTCGTCGCAACCTTGGGGGGATGCGGCAACAATCATCCACAACTCTCGAGCCTCCGTGCAGATGTCAATGATATGATTCGCTTAATCGAGCAAGGTCAAATACGTAGCCTCATTGTTGATTACGATGCTATCCACTATGTAGGGGCGCCAGATCCGACAGTTGTTAATGAAGTGTTGCTGGAACGATTCCGTGAACGCATAGCGCCAGCCTTATTGGTTGAATTGAAACTGACGCAAAAAAACTCACCGGCTGAGATTGGGGAGCTGGAAGATGGTACATGGGTTGCTATTTTCTTTTCGAACAGGTCTAAAGATTGGGGCATCCAATTCGAAAAGTATCCTGGCGAGTCCAAATGGAGATTCTCATATGCTGGGATTTGATCCCCCCGTGGGAGAGATCTTAGATCTAGCTTGCTATGAGAGAATCGGGCCTGCCATTAAACGATTCCACGTAGCCCTTCTACCAGTTGCTGGCCTTCGCAATGTATAGGATACGCGCCCGGGCTTGGCTCAACCAGCGTTGGATCTCTTTCACAACATCAACGGCCCAGTTGTGAATGCAAGCGTGCACTAATGAAAATGCATGTCATTGCGGACAAGAAAATAACACGTACGTTTTAAATTTTATGCAAGAACAAACGTATCAATATAGCAAGACTTTTCATAACTCCAGATTTTTTAAATTATTTGATCGTACATTTCCTCTTATTGCTCCAATCCTATTATTGCTTTTAATCACTGGAGGTTGTAATAAGACGTCTCCTTCTAGCGCCGGACATCTTCAGGCGGACATTAAACAGATGATCCTGTTGTTAGAGGCCGGGCGGTATCGTGAGTTTGTTCGTGGCTATGACGCCCTTTTTTTCGCGGAATTGAGCCAAAGTGGACAAAGTAATAGTGAGCTAAAAGAAACTTCAGTTGAGCTCTTAAAATCTCGCACAGCGGTCCTTCTACTTCAAGATCTCCGTTTGGCGTCAAAGGAGAATCCTCAAAAGTTTGAGGAGCATGCTGATGGACGTCTTACAGCAGTCGTAAAGATACGGCGTGCAGATGGAACCAGAGAAGATCTTGGCTTTAGACTGTTTCCGAATGAGGCGAACTGGAAAGTGATGACGCCCTTATATTAATTTGCATTAAATGGTGGCCTGCCCCCTGAAAACCAGTCCACGGCTATGAGAAGATCTCATGGTTTTGGACGCATGCAGAAGAGGCAGGCCAGGCATGGCGCGGCGACGGCGTTCATGGGAACAGGTCATCGGGAAGCTGCGTGAGGCGGAGGCCACGCGTCCGGGCATCACCGCGGCCGCCGATGCCCTGCGGGCGGTGAGCCCCGAAGAGTGCCGCGCCTACTGGACGAGTTGCGGATACTGCCGCTGGTTACGCGTGACGCTCCAAGATGTCACCCCCCGCCGCTTCGGGCGGTTTCGGGCGGGGCGGCGGCGGCGGCGTCCTGGTCGGCGGGGGCGTCGATGAGCTGGACCTGGCGGACGAACCCGCGGTCGTTGCCCAAGCGGGTCGAGAGCTGGGGCGGCCTCCGGCGGACGCGGCTGCCCCACGTCCGTCGGCTGGTCGGGGTGAAGTCGCCCACCACCGGCCGGCCGAAGCTCGCGACGATCCGGACATCGTAAAGATCGTCCGGCAACGAGCCGGCCAGAGCGAACCCCGGCGTGCGGGACCGGCGCGGATACCACAGCCGCTCCACCACGAACACCGCCCGCCCCTCCTCGAGCGCGTCGCGGATGACGCCCACCCGCTCGGCGCTCAGCTCCTTCTGCGACATGCCCTCGGCGCGTTCGGCCAGCGCGGCCCGACGCTGGGGCTGGAGGCCCTGGGGCTCGTCCATGCGCGCGCTGGCGAACCGTTGCAGCGACCGGCGGTCGAACAAGTCGAGGGTGTAGCACCGGTAGCCGTGGGTGAACTGGATGTGGTGGAGCAGATGCTGGTCGTTGCTGAAGATCACCGCGTCGGGCGGGGCGACGGCGGCGATCGCGTTGGCGCGCTCCAGCAGGGCGTACCGCCGCACCTGATCCAGGGCCAGCTGCGGCACGGCGGAAGACAGGTTCATCCCGATCGTGAGCAGCGCCAGCGCGCCCGCGGCGAGTTGCCAGGCCCCCCGGTGCGAGCGCCGCCCCTCCGGAGCCGGCATGGTGAACAAGTGGGCCAGCAACGCGGAAAACGCCACCGCCAGCGGCGGCAGCAGCGTGAGGAAGAAGCGCAGGTACCCGATGTGCGTGCCGTCCGGCGCCCAGTAATACGCGGTGTAGGCCAGCACGCCGGGCACGGCCCACGCGAGCATGATCAGCCCCAGCCGCCAGTGTTGCCACAGCAGCACGATCAGGCCCGCCAGCGCCAACGGGAAGAACAGGACCAGCCCGCTGCCGTGGAGGTTGTCGAGCATCGTGGTCCAGTTGGCCCGGAAGTATTCGAGGCTGAAGCCGACGCTCTCGTTGGTCGGGTCGTAGCCGGTGAGAGACCCGAAGGCCGCGTGGTTGTACGCCAGCAGCCCGCCGACCGGCAGCGCCCAGCCCAGGGCGATGACCGCGGCCTGGGCGTAGCCCCGCCAGTCGCGCCAGCGCATCGACAGGAGCACGATCAAGGCGATCGGCAGCAGCAGCAGCCCCTCGGTGTAACGGATCGTCACCGCACAACCGCACAGCAGTCCGCCGATCAGCGCCAGCGCCCAGGCCCGCCGCGCGCCGGGCGACGGATCGTCCGAGGGGGGGCCGCCGACCCGCCGCGACCACGCGAGCAGGACCGCCATCCCCCCCGCCGAGCACGCCAGGGCGGTGGCGTGGGAGTTGGGGTTGGTTGCGAGCAGGACCGTGGCGGGGCTGGTCATGGTGACGGCCGTGGCGATCAGGGCGATCGCCGAGCCGGCGACCATGCGGACCAGGCCGTACACCGCGACGAGCCCGAGGGTCATCGCGATCGGGTTGATCCAGTAGGCCAGGTGGGCCCCGCCGATCCACTGGGCCAGGCCGAACAGCACGGGCAGGCCGATCGGGTACTTGGGGTAGTAGCGTTCGGCGTCGCCGCCGAGGTCGAAGCCGACCCACATCCGCCCGACGAACTGGTAGGGGTCGTGGGTCTGCAGGCCCGCGGCGCCGTGTTCGAGCAGGACCCGGCCGCCGTAGAGGTAGCCGTTCTGGTCGACCCCGCCGTGGGCGGGGACCAGGAACGCGCTGACCGTGACCCCGAAAGCCAGGATGATGACCAGGGCGAGCAGGTCGTAGACCCGCTTCTCGGCCTGGGTCTGCTCCGTATGCAATTCAGGCCGATCCAGGCTGGCTCGCCACAACGCCATCCATCACCTCCGGGACGTAAACAGTGTACCGGGCCAACGTCCGTGCGGGCGATCTGTTGCATGTGCCTTTTGACAGCCGGGCCGCTACGCGGCCCCGGTCCGGACCGGGCGGGCGTAGCCCGCCGGCTATTGGGGGTCGAAGTGTTTTCAAGTGCTGTAATAAAAAGAGATGCGACCCGGATGCGGTGGATGCACCGGGTCGCACTCGATCAGGGGCTTGGTTAAGCAGGGCGGGGTCAGTCGGCCCGGACCACCTTGCGGTGGTCGACCTTCTGGATGGCCGGCTCCTTGGGGCGCTGGAGGCCTTCGGGCACGTGGAAGATCGCCCGCGGCTTGATCGTGCGGCGGTCGGTTGGCTGGTCGGCCAGGGGGTTGCGCACGACGGTGACGCCCGGGTTGGTCAGCGTGCGGTAGAGCTGCTGGGCCCGGAGGATCGAGAAATTGTCGTCCAGGCGGTATTCGGACCGCCGCATGTAGTCGACGTAGGGGTCGATGTAGATCGCGGTCGCGTTGCCGTAGACCAGGCGGAACAGGTCCGGCCGGGTCGGGGTGAAGGCGAGCTCGCGGCTGACCGAGGCGCCGGGCACGTCGCCGAGGTCGGCGATCAGGCGCAGGCTGTTGTCCTGGGGCCGGCCGAAACGGAACGCGTCGACCCGCTCCTGCAGGGCGGGGGCCGGGCCGGTGAGGGCGTCGGCGGCGTGGGGGTTGGTCACGACGTACGCGCTGTTGGACTGGGCGAACGCCGAGCCGGCGGCCAGCACGAGGCCGAGGGTGCTGAGGATGTGGAACTTCATGGCGTCTCTCCTGACTCCCTCCGGGCGGCATCATCCCGGCGGGGAAGCATGTCGGCGGGCTCCCTCCGAGAAGCCCGCAAAACCTTTCCCTCCGCAACACACGCCGACCGATCCGCGGCCGGCGCGTGTCCGACTCGTCCCCTCCCGTCTTTCTCCTCCAACCGATATCCCTCTGGTCCGGGTCTCTTTCG
>JANQFR010000049.1 GCA_028277745.1 Phycisphaeraceae bacterium | reverse complement strand
GTGCAGTGCGGGTCGGCCAGGACGCCCAGGCGCAGCCGGCGGGGCCCTGAAGGCCGCGAGAGCGTGGCGGCGGCGAGCTGCCGGGGCCGGCCGGCCTTGGGCGTGGCGCGGACCGAATAGGCCGTGCCGGGCCGCAGTCCGTCGGCGTGCAAGCGCCAGTAAAAAAAACCTTTATGGTGGATTGGGGGCCGCGTCGGCGCGAACGCGGACGACCGGTCGTCGTGTTCCGCGACCACCCGGAGCGGCGCCGCCGTGTCCGTCACGCAGGTGATTTGAAGAAAATCAACGCCACGGGTCGGCGCATAAATCTCGTGGATCATGGGTGGTGCGCGGTTCGCTGCAGGACGCCAATACGCGTCATGCTACCCGACTTGACGTCTGCGGATGTGAAGAAGCGGTGAGTGCGCAAAAAAATCGTGCCGTGCGCTAGGGAGGGACGCGCGGCACGATGGAGGAGAACGATCGACGAATCGATCAGTTCGGTCGGTTTTGAGCCCCCGGCCCGGAGCAGGGAGGATGGTGGGTTCCGGCCTACACCGCGGGCAGGAGGAGGACCCGCGGGAGGCAGTCGGACCGGGCAAGGCTCAATTCCGACCTGCGTTGGTCTCACCCCTTAGTACGCCTCGGGGCGGTGCCGGTTCGCGCGGATGCAGGGATTTTTCCGGCGGCGCAGGAAAACCCCGGCCGAGGCTTCAGGCCGGGGTGGGTTGGCGGTAAAATAAAATCAGCGAAGGGCCGCCGCGGCGGGAGGCCAGCCAGAGTCAAACGGAGCCCAACGCAGGGTCCCGATCACTGATGGCTTCTGGCAGCCGGCCCCGCGTCCGCCGTCCTTGGCGTTAACGAGTCCGGTCCTGGCCTTGCCGCAGCGACGGTGAAGAGTCCGTTCCACCTTCGCTGATCATCTTGTTGCGGGCAGGCAAACCGGCCACAGCCCGCGGCGACGACCGGCTCGTCCCTTAGCCGGCCGCCAGCTTGTCCATTCGAGCCCCCTCAGGTCGGGCCAGGCTCGATCCGTCTCATCGCATCGCCCGCCGGGGGTTCATCAGCACCGACGGGTTGTTCCTCAACTGCTCTTCCACGTGCGCCAGCCAGCTCTGCCGGTCGCGCACCTCGAGGTGATCCTTCACCCCGATCAGCACGACGTCGCTGCCCAGCTCCGTCCGTCTCAGCAGGGTCTCCGGCAGCCGCGCCCGGCCCTGCTTGTCGATCTCCACCGTCTCCGCCAGCGAAAACAGCAGCCGCTCGTACGCCAGCAGCTCGTCCGCGTCCAGCGGCGACTCGTCCAGCTGCTCCGCTCGCTTCTCGAAGTTTGGCTCGGTGTACAGGCACAGGCACCCGCCCTCGCCCAGCGTCACGACCAGCGACAGCGCATCGTCCTTCCCCGCGCCGACCGCCCGCTGGATCTGCGAACGGACCTTGCTCGGGATGGCCAGACGATTCTTCGCATCGATCGAGTGTTCATAGGTCCCGGTGAAGACCAACGTTCACCCACCTGATCGTGAAGACCAACAACTGCATCCTTGCGCCACCCACGGCATCCTTGCCGCTCGCGCGCCTCTCCCCGCCCTCTCAAACCGCTCCCCCGTTCCGATGTGGGATATTAACCCACTTGCCCCCACCTCGCAACACCGCTTTCCCAAATCCGCCACCTTTTTTTCGGACCCCGCCCTGATGACCCCGGTTGGCGACCAGGTTTCATCGTCAGGAAACCAACTTGTGGTATGATTCCTGTTCTTCAATCAAATGGGGGGAGGGTGTTACAGAATAAAGCCGGTGATCTGAAACCGTACGGGCTTTCCCCCGAGCCGGCGTCGCTGGTGCTGCTGGGGCTGGGCGGGCTGTTGGTCACGCAGCGGCGGCGTTAGATCTGACGGTCCCCAGAGCCAACCCTCTTTCGAAAGAAACCCAAGCATGAGAAATCTGTCTTCTATTACACGCTCCTCGCTGCTGATCTTCGCGCTCTTGACCCCGGGCACGGCCCGTGCCAGCAGCCTTCCCTTAGAGATCAAAGGTGTCTTCGATAGCACGCAGGTGTTCGACCCTTTCAATAGAAATGCCTTCCAGGCCCTTCAGGATCAGCCTTACACGCTCATCGTGACCTACGACCCGTCGGCGCCCGACACGGGCGGCTCGCTGAACGGCGGCGAGTGGGAACACACCGACCCGCAGCAGCGGTTTGTCCTCAGCGTCGCCGGTGTGACGTTCACAGGTAATGGCAACTACCGGTACGAAGTGAGCGGTTCCAGCTTTAACCTGAGCTTAGACGCCACTGTTCAAGTGGACGGCATGCCTGTGCCGCCGGGCTTGACGCTGACTACGAGCAATTTCCGTTTCGATCTCCTTGAGACCGATGTCGCGTTCCTTAACAGCGGCGGGCCGGATGTTCTGCCGGACACGCCTTTCTTCCTGAACCCTGTCGATGCGAACATGAACATCCTGTTCATCTCGCCCCCGCCGAACGACCTTTCGGCGGAGGCAAGCACCAGCGATGTGCTCGCAGGCAGCGTCGATTCGATCCGCATCATCCCCGAGCCGGCGTCGCTGGCGCTGATGGGCCTCGGCGTGTTGGCCCTGACCCGACGCCGTCGCTGATCCCGCGCACCCGTTGCTTCACCGACATCGCCCCGCACAGACCATTCCCATGAAACGCACCATTCTGCTGACCGCCCTCGTCCTGGTTCTCGCCCCGGCCATCGCCCTCGCCCAGGTCGTCACCTACGCCTTCACCGCCGAGCTCGACGCCGACGGCGTGACCGGCACGCCCAACGCCGGGTCGGTCAACGAGTTCCTTCTCGACAACGGCATCACCACGCTCACGGGGACGTACTCTTACGACACCTCCACGCCTCTGCAGAGCTTCTCGGCCTTCTCCGGGTCCTACGCCACCGGCGGGCTCACCTTCGATCAGTTCAACGACGTCCCGATCGGCTTCAGCGCCCTCACCGTGCTCAACAACGCCGGCTCATCCGTGATCGACGGCATCGCGGACAACCAGTCCTACGACTCCGCCCAGTTGGCCGGTCTCTTCCTGACCGACGAAGACGGGACGGTCTTCGGGGGCATCGGCCTACCCGCCTTGCTCGACCTGGCCGACTTCGAGGCCGCCCAGATCGAGTTCTCCACCTTCGTCGGCAGCGGCGAGTTCCAGACGGAGAGCTCGTCGGCAACCTTCGACATCACCGAGTTCAGCCTGAGCCTCGAGATCCCCGAGCCCGCGTCGCTGGCGCTGCTGGGGCTCGGCGGCGCAGCGCTGCTGAGCCGGCGGCGGTGAGGCGGCAACGCTATAAGACGTCCCGGAACGATCGGCCGCCTCCGTCGCCTGGCTTGCCGCGCTTTGCTCAGGCGCCTTGCGCCATGCCCTGCATCACCTTCGCCATCATCCGCACCCGCCCGGACCGCGGCAGCATGCGGAGCGACCCCTCGAGGAACTTCGAGATCCAGCCGGGCCTGACCGTGGACCGCCGGCCCAAGGCGCGGAGCGTCGCCTCCGCGACGCATGCGGGCTGGTGGCCCATCCCGAACCGCATGTCGGCCCGCTCGGCGAACCCGCTGTAGATCGGGCCCGGCGCGGAGGCGACCACGTCGATGCCGTGAGGCGCGAGCTCGATGCGCAACGCCTCGGCCAGGCTCTGAACGTACGCTTTCGTTGCGGCGTAGTGGGCCGCGAACGGGACGCCCTGGAAGGCGACCAGCGAACTCATCAACACCAGCCCGCCCCGGCCCCGGTCCGCGAAGCGCCGCCCGAAGCGGTGGCTGAGGGACATCGCCGCGCTGCAGTTGACGCCGACCATATCGATCTCGTTGTCGAGGTCGGCGTCCAGGAAGCGCCCCGACGAGCCGAACCCCGCGGCGCAGACCAGCAGGCCCACATCGAGATCTTGTGTTTCATGGGCCAGGAAGGCGGGCGCGTCTTCGCGACCCAGGTCGATGGGGATCGCGCGGGTCTTGACGCCGTGCTGCGCGGCCAGGTCGGCGGCGAGGCCGTCTAAGACATCGCCGCGGCGCGCCGTCAGGACAGGGTTGAACCCGGCCGACGCGAGTTGCAAGGCGAACGCCCGTCCGATCCCGGAGGACGCCCCGGTGACCACCGCCCACGGGCCGTATCGGGAGCGCAGCCGCCCCGAGCCTCGGCTCGACGCCTTGGGGGTCGTGTCGGTCGCCGAGGCGCCGGGCCGATCGGGCGGGGAGGCTTCCGTTTTCATAACTTGCATTTTGCAAGTTTCTCGGTTATTGTCAACCCGGTTGGTCATGGATGCAACGCCGCGCACACAACCCGGGAGACAGCGGTGAAACGCAAAGACAAGCGGTCGATCTGTCCTTTATCCTGCACCCTCGACCTGCTCGGCGATAAGTGGACGTTGCTCGTGATCCGCGACCTGTTTGCCGGCAAGTCGCACTTCAAGGAGTTCCTCGAGTCGCCCGAGCGGATCGCGACCAACATCCTGACCGATCGGCTCAATCACCTGCTCGGCCATGAGTTGGTCGAGCGGCGCCCGTCGACGCGCATCCCCGGCCGCCGGGCGTACCGATTGACCCACAAGGGCGAATCGCTCCGCCCCGTCTTGCAGGCCATCGCCGACTGGGGGCTTGCCCACATCGCCGGGACGAAAATGCACATCCAGCCCCAACGGTGAGCCTCGATGCGTGACGCCCCCGCCCAGACCGAGCGATGCTCGCGCCTCCAGTACTTCCAGGATTTCTTCCCGGTCGCCGCCGCCCGCGACGTTGTGCGGCATGTCGATGCCCGCCGGCACGATGAGGAAAAGACCGTCTTCTGGTTATGGCTCCCCAATGAGCCGGTCCTGGGAGCCTTCTTCAACCGCGACCGCGCCGCACTTTTTTACGCACCCACCATGTTGTGGTCGTCGAACCCTCGGCCCGCCGCCCCGGAGGAGACCGTCGCGTTTGTCCTGGAGGATCGGCAGGCGGTTGATTTCCCCGCCGATGTCGTGGTGACGGCCGACGATGCCGTGGGCGGCCTGGCGGACTTTCTCGAAACGGGGCGTTTGTCCGACAGGATTCTATGGAGTTAGAGCGCCCGGCATTTGGATTTTGACCGCCTGATCCGATAGCCGGGCCGCTACGCGGCCCTGGCACGATGCAAGCTGCGCCGTTACCCAACTCGTCCATCCCAAGACCCGCCATAAAGCGCAGGGCAAAACGGGATTCTCCGGGACGTTGCGGGATTATGCGGGAATTCCGGGACCGACAAAGAGTTAGTCCCCGTCAGTCCCGCCCGATCCCGCGCGACCCAATGCGGGATTTTTCGACACCTCGCGCAGCCAATATGTGATTTGAACGGCCATTGAAGGCTGTTATCAACAACAGCGCCGACAGCCTTCTTGGCGCTCGGCGCGCAAACGGCGCTGACGAAAACCGCCCCCGCACACAACAATAAACCCGACGCGGGCTCGGGCTCTTTCCATGGGACGGGTTGTCGACCGGGCGGCGACGGCACGCTAGCCGGCTCGTCCGATGCGGGGTGGCGTTGCTGGGTCATGGGAAGATTCCTTCCGGGGGTGAGGGGAGATTTCAATTGATCACTTCCGGGGGGGGTATACTCGGGCGATCAAGATATGTTTGTACTGGAGGTTTTCTTGACAGCGCTCGGGTTCTTGCTGCTGAATGTGACGCCGACCTGGGACAAGCTGCGCGGGCTGGGCCGCAACCGCGTGATCCGGTCGTCCTACTTCTGGTTCGTGGTCGTCCCGATCGCGGCCAACCTCATGCAGCCGGTCCCCCCGGAACTGTCCGTCAGCCTGTTCGGAGCGCATTTCTCGATCGCCACCACGCTGCCGTTCTCGTGGAAGCTGCTGTTCTTCGCGGCCCTGTTCTTCGCGCTCGCGTCGCTGCTGTTTTCCTGGCGGTGCCCGACGATCATCAACCGCTACGAGTCGTACCGCGGGTTCCGCGAGGCGGAGCACAGCGGGATCGAGCTGATAGCTTACACCGACGAGTTCTTTAGCCGGAGCCACCATTCGCCTTACGGATGGCTGGGCATTTTTTTCATGCCGGACCCCCATAGCTCCACGTACACTCGGATCAAGTACATCCACGATAGTTACGTCGTCAACAAGCCTGAAGTCGAGCAATATGCGCAAGCCAACTTGAAGCGTGTAATGACCGAGCGAGGGATTCAAGAGGGCGATCGACGGTACAAGGCGGAGCGAAATCGCAGGTGGTGGTTGGCCATCATGTTGCTCGGCAGACTCGACGACGGGATGTCGCCGACGATCTTTGACCATATGAAGCATGAAACAAAAAATCTCGACTTGGCAACGCGCATGCTCTGCACGTTTTTGTACGCGGGGGGTTTCCTGCTGGTGCTCGTGATCGCGCTGCGGAGCACCTGGTTTGTTGTCCGCTACATCGCCACGCACTGAACAATCCCATTTTGGTCTGCGCTCTACGATTGTTTGGCTGTGCGTCCTATAAGAGCCTGCACGCGAAACAGCGTTCGGCCGCGTCTCGCGCCGCATAAGCATCTTTTTCAGAAGGGCTTGACACCCCGATGGGCGTTCGGTATGATTTTGGTATAACGGAGTCCAAACAAATTCCGGCCCGAAAGTTCAAGGCCCGCCATGCCCCTCGTCGACAGCAGAACTGATAACGCTCCGCGACGCCCCACATGTAGGGGCCCGCGATCTTCTGCACCACGACAGAGGCGGATCAATCATGGTGAACCCACTGATCATGCTCGGCCCCGGCGGGGATTACACGACCCGGTTCAACGTGAAGGGGACCGCCCTTCAGAAGCAGCGCGGGCCCGGCGCCAGCCAGGAGCAGCAGGGCGACACCGAGACCGCCGGGTCGTACGCCGGCTGGTCGCGGATGCCCCGCCGCCGCCGGCCGCGGGGCGAGGACGAGGCGGCGGCCGAGCCGATCGGCGTGAGCTCGTCGGTGCTGCAGGACTCGTTCGAGCACACCGTCCCCACGCCGCCGGGCGCGGCGTACACCCCCCAGGGCGCGCCCATCCTGACCCCGGCCGCCTCGGCGGCGGCCCACGCGTGGCTGGCGGCCCAACGCCGCGAGCTGCTGTCGCTCGCCGCGGAGCTCGACACGCTCTGCACCAACCTCAACACCGACGCCCTGGCTGTCCCTGCCTCGGCGGCCGTTATGGAGTCCCATCATGAACCTGACCCCCAAGCAGATGAAGATCCTCACCCGAATCCGCGACACCCGCGCGACGCGTGGCTATTCCCCCACGATGCAGGAGCTGGCCGACGAACTGGGCGTCTCCAAGGTCACCGTTTTCGAGCACGTCGAAGCCTTGATCAAAAAAGGAGCGCTGATCCGCGAAGCCAACAAAGCCCGCTCTTTACAGGTGTCGCCTGACCTGACCCTCCCGGACGAGAAGACCCACACCCGCCTGCCGCTGGTCGGCTCGATCGCCGCCGGCTCGCCGATCGAGGCGGTCGAGGACCGCGAGCACCTGGACCTCGAAAACCTCTTTGCCCCCTCCCGCGGCGGGGTGACCGGCAACATCTTCGTCCTCCGCGTGCGCGGCGACTCCATGATCGACGACCACATCTGCGACGGCGACCATGTCATCTGCGAACAACGCAACGCCGCCCGCAACGGGCAGACCGTCGTCGCCCTCATCAACTCCGGCGGCAACGGCGAGGCCACCCTCAAACGCCTCTACCGCGAACGCGACGGCCGCATCCGGCTCCAGCCGGCCAATGAGAAGTACGAGCCCATCTGGGTCGACCCCGACGACCTGCAGATCCAGGGCGTCGTCATCGGCCTCGTGCGGACGTACTGAAAGCAACATGAACCGCCGAGGCGCAGAGAAGAGAAGCGGCAGAGCAGGAAAGAGTTCAACCGTGAAACCGCCATTCAGTGAGCGCTGAGGGTCTGCGCTCTCTGCGCCTCTGTGGTTCCAAATGATTTCACGCGGCGGCACGGCCGCAACGAGGACGTCGCGGCTACAAAGGGCGCTGCCGGCGTTTGGAGAGGGCGTGGCAAACGTCTGCATCACCCGGGCGGTTGGGGCTCACTCCATCGCCGTGCGTATCGTAAGGACTCACGCAATATTCAGAGGCGGGAGTGCTTCGCCATGGCAACCGTTATGATGCTTGCCCGTCTGAGCCGATGGAGATCCAATGTCTGATCTTGCGGAATCTGAAGAGTCGCTCACCGTTCGCACGGACTTCACCGATGACGCAGCCTGGGGTCAGGTGAAGGCGGCGATGGTGCAGCCGCACCCGTTGCACGGTTTCCAAGCCAACGTTGAGTTCATCGACGACAAGAGGTATGACGGCCTTGCCGTGGATCGTGTGCTTGAACTGTTTCCGGACGGGTCGGATCAGACCTTTGTCTTTCTTGTTGACCACATGACGATCAGCGATCCCGAGCATCCTGTTCTGTGTATCGATCTGTTCGATCAGCGTGGCCGAACGTTCCGCGTCATTCCTTCTGAGCTGTGGGGCGTGGAAAACAATCTCGCGATCGCCAACATGGATTTTGCGGAGTTCGCCGACAACGCCGACGAAGACGGTGTTTTTCGGGGCTTCCCGGGGTAGCCCCCTGCCCGTCGGCTGCGGTTAGCCGTCGACGTCCGCGAATCGCCACTCAACTGAGTTGTCGATTGAAGCCCACTCCTTCAAACGGCCGGCGATTGAGTTGTTTTCCATTAAACGCCTAGAGTCAGGCGGAGACGGGCGTGGGGATTCTAAAAACACTTTAAACATCAAGCTGAATAAGCACGGAATATATGGAAAATCAAGAACTTTATGTGAGATAATTTCAGCAATTTGGTTATCCAGAGTCAGGGCGCCGGCTCAACCGCCACCAGTAATATAAGATTTGTTTTATATACATTATTAAAATTGCAAATGGATTATCTATGCTTGTTTATAAAGGAAAAAACACGAAAAAAAAGCTATGCAAAGGCTCTTTAAGTGGGAGTTGCAGTTGGCCGTCAAGGTCCGTAATGTGGGACGATCTTGTTGGTTTGAAATGCTCGCGCCTGCAGGCGGCCGACATTAAGTTTTAGCCCCAAGAGCTTTCGAGGGGGCCGCGCTATGCTCCTTCTCGCTCAGAACCAGATCAACCCGGGGGCGGTGCTCATCGGGCTCGTTGTGATTTGTGCGATCGAAGCCCTGTTTGTCGGACCCGCAACGCGGATTGTTGCAAAACTCAACATTTCATTTGTTGACGCCCTGAAACCCGTGTCTCTCGCGAACGCGATCGCGTTGGCGATCGGGTATGTCGTGATTTCGAATGGGGGCGGCCGGGGAGCCGCGGTTTTGGCATTGCTTGTTGCGAATTTTGTCTTGGGCGCATTCCTCTACGGACGGATGATCGAGTATCCCGCAACGATCGACGATTCGCGTTCGGGGCCTATCGGAATGGCAAAGGGCGCCATGGTCTGGGGGGCGGCCGCCTTGCTGAAGATCGGGGTGGTTCTTCTGCTTGTGATGTTAATCAAGGCGTTAGGCGGCTAATCGTGGCGGTTGATGCCGGGATAACAAGCGTTAGGCGCGTTCCGGCAGATGGTTCACGCCTGAGCGGCGCCGCTTAACCCGCTGGTCGTGGTTGACGGCGGTTTATATGTTGCTATTAAGGCAATGATGTTGCCCGCCCAGCCCAACCAGAGCCTGATCGACGGGTTGGCCTGCCTGCAGGAGTTGGCCTCGCACGGCAAGCCGATCGGGGGGCGGGCGATGGCGAGGGCGTTGGGGTTGGAGCCGACGCGGGTGAACCGGCTGTTGCGGACGTTGGCGCACCTGGGTCTGGCGGAGCAGGATGAGCGGCGGAAGTATCGGCCGGGGCCGGCGATCCACGTGCTCGCGGCCCAGTCGCTGCTGGGTTCGGGGCTGCTGCGGCGGGCGGCGCCGGAGTTGGAGAGATTGCGGCGGCACGGGCTGGTGGTCGCGTTGGGGGTGCTCTGGCGGGACCAGGTGGCGTATCTGTATCACGCGTCGCCCGACACGCCGGCGGGGGGAGCGATCGGGCGGGTCGGGCTTTTCCCGGCGAATCAGTCGGGTCTGGGCGTGGCGTTGCTGGCGGGCTGGAAAAACCCTCAGATCGCAACGCTTTACCCCGACGCGGCTGAGCGGCGCACCCTGATGTCGGCGGTGCGGGCCGCGCGGCAGCGCGGCTACGCGCTGGTCCGGCGGGATGACAGCGCGACGATCGGCGTACGCCTGGCGGGCGCGACGGACGCGGCGATCGGCCTCGCCGGCGCGTTGCCGGCCCGGCGGGTCGCGGGCCTGGCTGAGGCGCTGGCCGAGGCGGCTGCGCGGATCACCGCGCCGGAAGCCGAGGCGTTATAAGTATTTTCCCTAAAATCCCGCGAAGCGTTCCCGCCGCGAATATTTTCGGGTATAGTCTCTCGCAAGTGATTTATACTAATTAACGATAAAATGCGATCGCCAATTTCCGGAATTGGAGCGAGAGAAGCCATCCATGCTGAATGCGAAACGAGAGCCGTCGTGCTTTGCTGGCACAGACATCGCTGTGCTTCCGGGTTCAGCGATGAAATCGATCTTAGGGGGGAAAAGTCCATCCATCGTCGACATGCCATTGCTTCTAGGTGAATTAAATAAGATGTTGCACATTGTTAAACGTCCGGGTGTGTGGACTTGTCTGGCTCTGCTCGCCGTCGCGGCGCCGGGCTGGGCGGCGGTGGTGTGGGACAACGGGGTGAGCGATAAGCAGAACTATGGGGACATCTCAAGCTTTGCGGTCGCCGACGATTTCGCGTTCACCCAGCCCACGACCATCACGGGCATCCGGTTCTGGGCGTTTGTCGCCGCCGGCGATCTGAAGACTTCGACCGATTTCAACGGGACGGTCGGGTGGGCGTTTCACGAAGATGAGGGTGGCAGGCCCGGTGCGGTCGTGGCGTCCGGTTTGGACAAAACCCCCGGCCTGACGCGCGACGGGACCAACTCCACCAACGGCTACGAATACATCCTGGGGGTGGACATCGCCACAGATGTGACGCTGGACCCGGGCGCCTATTGGCTGCAGTTGCGGGAAGGCGAGATCAACTCGCCGTTTGACGGCTCGCGCACGTTCTGGAGTCTGTCGGTCAATCGGCAAGGCGCCAGTGTCCGGGGCGATTCCCGAATTGATCCCAATGAGCAAGCCCCGTTGAATTGGGACATTGAGTTTAACGGCGACTTCGCATTCCGATTGGAGGGCTCGGTGATCCCGGAGCCCGGGACGCTGGTGCTGCTCGGGCTGGGCGGCTTGATGTTTTGGCGGGGACGATGGGGGGCGGGTCGTAACGACTGAGCCTGCTATTCAACAAAGGTAAGGAGAAGGTAAAATGATTTCGATCAAACAAACGCTGTGCGGATTGACGTTGCTCTCGATCCTGTCCGCCCCCTCGGCCTGGGCCGCTTCGGTGGCGGGTGAAATCCCGGGAGGCATGGGTCTGGTTTCAGACGTCACCCCGATCCCCACCGACGACCGATTCCACTTCAATGGGATCTGGTCCGGCCTCGACGAAGCGTCTGTGATCGTCAGCTGGGATATCCAGAGCGGCGGCGACACGCCGGACGACGGCTTGTCCTTCGTCATCCAGATGACGAACATCGGTCCGGCGTGGAGGGCTTTCGATTTCTCCCTCGAAAATGTCCTCAACTCAGACGACGTGGCGTTCGTGAGTGGTTTTTCAGTTGTCCCTTCGGCCAGCGGCGTCTTGAGCGGTTCGGATCAGGATTTGAGCTTGGTTTTTGACACGCCCATCGCCAGCGGCGACGTGTTCACCATCGAGGGGCAGGTCGCGTTCGCTCCCCAAAGCGAAAACGGCAAGTTCCGGATCACCATGAAGCCGACCATCGTGCCGATGCCCGCGGCCCTGCCCGCCGGCCTGGCGCTGCTGGGCGGGCTGGCGCTGATGCGGCGGCGGGCCTCGGCCTAGCGCGAACGGCGTCTTTAGACCCATCTCAATTTAAACCGATGCCCCAAGCCCCGCACGCGCATGCGGGGCTTGGGTTGTTATAGCTCCCTGGGGCTTACTCCTCGCCGTGGTCGGGGTGCTCCTCGGCCCGTCCGACGACGTGCCACGCGGTGTGGCGGGCGAAGTAATAGAGCCTGCGGAGTTGCTCGGTGATTTCCTGCTCGATCCGGTAGGTTTCGAGCCGTTTGGGTTCGTCGACGTGGAGGCGCCGGCCGAGGTGGTCGATCGCGTCGTGGGCGCGGTCACGGACCTCGGTCTTCATATTGATGACGCGCGTCGCCTTGGCGGAGCTGTCCTCCTGGATCGATTCGCTGAGCAGCTGGATCGCCTGGCGGACGGAGGCGTAGAGCAGACCGAGCTTCTCGCCGGTGGATTCGCTGATGACCACGCCGTCGGCGAGGCGTTGCCGACCGATCGCGACCATGTTGCGTTCGATCGCGTCGCCCATGTTTTCGAGGTAGTTGGCGATCGCGAGCAGGTCGCTGAGCCGGTGTTCCTCGGTGCGTGACAGGCTGATCCGGCCGAGGCTCGCGATGTAGTCGATCACGCAGCCGTGGAGCGTGTCGAGCCGGTCGTCTTCGGCTTCGACCTTGGCGAGGTCTTCTTCGGAGCCCCGGCCGACGACCGGGGCGGCGGTTTCGAGCATCTTCAACACCATCCGGCTCATCCGGCCGACCTCCATGCGGACCCGGTCCAGCGCCAACGCGGGCGTCGAGAGCAGCGTCCGGTCGAGGAACTTCGGCCGGACGACGGCGTCCTCCTTCGCGGTGATGGGGATCAGGTGTTGCACGCCCTTGGCGATCGGGCCGACGAACCAGATAAACAGGCCGACGTTGATAACGTTGAAGAGGGTGTGGGCGTTGGCGATCTGTCGGGCGGGGTCCTCGGAGATCGCCTCGACCCAGGCGGCGAGTCGGCCGATGAAGGGCAGCCAGATCAGCACGCCGACGACGTTGAAGAGGATGTGCACGGCGGCGGCCTGCAGGGCTTCGCGCGGCTTGCCGATGGTGGCGAGCAGGGCGGTGACGCACGTGCCGATGTTGGCGCCCAGGGCGATCGCGATGCCGGCCCGGAGGCTGATCAACCCCTCGGCGGCGAGGACGATGACCAGCCCGGTGGTCGCCGCCGAGCTCTGCACCACCGCGGTGAACGCGGCGCCGGCGAGGACGCCCAGGACCGCGAGGTCCATCGTCGCCATGAGGTCGATGAACGGCGGGTAGCCGCGCAGCGGGTTCATCGCGTCGCTCATGATCTTCATGCCGAAGAAGACCAGGCCCAGGCCCATGACGATCGCGCCGTACCGCCGGACCTTCTCGTTGCGCCCGACGAACATGAACAGGAAGCCGACGGTGACGATGGCCAGGGCGTACTGGGTGACGTTGAACGCGATGATCTGGGCGGTGAAGGTGCTGCCGACGTTGGCGCCCATGATGACGCCAACGGTCTGGTGCAGGGTCATGAGGCCGGCGGAGACGAACCCGACGAGGAGGACGGTGGTGACGGAGGAGGACTGGGTGACGGCGGTGACGGCGGCGCCGGTGACGACGCCGGCGAAGCGGTTGGCGGTGAAGCGGCCGAGGACCCGTCGGAGCCCGCCGCCGGCGGCGCCCTTGAGCGCCGCGGTCATCTGGTCCATGCCGAAGAGAAACAGCGCGAGGCCGCCGAGCAGGCCGAGGACGACGCCGGTCCATCGGATCGGGTCAGCGGTTTGAGCCAGGGTCAGCGATGCGGCCGCGAGTGACATGATGCGTCATGGTAGCGGGCCGGCGGCCGGGCCGGGGAGAAGCTGTCAAGCCGCGGGCAATGCCCGTGTCCCCGATCCGCTGACCGCGGGCATTGCCCGCGGCTTTACAACATGCTTGGTCCGCTAACGTCAGGCCCGAGGGTTGCTATATCATGACGCGCTGCGAAAAAACCATAAAAGGATCATCCACATGAGACCGCTTGCCGCTGGATGGACGCTGATGCTGATGACGGTGTTTTCTGCGACAACGCAGGCGGAGCTTGCATACCCGATCGTCGATACCGGGCAGACGATCTGTTACGACGACCGAGGGCGTGTCATCCCCGCCCCGCGAAACCCCGGCGCCCCTTTTTACGGCCAGGACGCCCAGCACGTCGGCCATCGGCCAAGCTACGCCGTGATCGCCGACGGCCGGGTCGTGCGGGACCAGGTGACCGGGCTGTTCTGGACGCGGAGCATCGACTGGGACGGCAACGGTGTGATCGACGTGAACGACAAATTCACCCGGCCCCAGCTCGACGCCAAGGCCGAGCGGCTGAACCGGGACGCGTACGGCGGCCGGACCGACTGGCGCGTGCCGACGGTGAAGCAGCTGTACTCGCTGATCCAGTTCAACGGCGTCCAGCCCGATCCCCGCGCCCGCACCGGGGCGGGGGGCCGGTTCTTCATCGACGGCTCGGTCTTCGGCTTCGGCTGGGGCGACGTGGCGTCGGGCGACCGCATCATCGATGCGCAGGTCTGGTCGAGCACCAATTCCACCGGCCCAACCATGGGCGGCGACGCGAGCTTCTTCGGCGTCAACTTCGCCGACGGCCGGATCAAGGCTTACCCGCTGAAAGACCCGCGGCGCCGATCAACCGATAAGGCGTATTACGCCATGTTGGTCGCGGGCAACCCCGACTACGGCGTCAACGATTTTCAGGACCACGGCGACGGGACCCTCACCGACCGGGCCACCGGCCTGATGTGGACCCGCCGCGACAGCGCTCAACGCATGAACTGGCGCGACGCCCTGGCTTACGTCCAGAAGAAGAACGCTGCGAATCACCTCGGCCATAACGATTGGCGGCTGCCCAACGCCAAGGAGCTTCAGAGCCTGGCCGACTACGCTCGCTCCCCGCACGCCACCCACAGCCCCGCGATCAGCCCGCTGTTCGATCTGTCGGCCAAAGAAATCACCGCCCGTGCATTCACCCCAGGCGGCGACTACGGGTATCACTGGACCGGCACGACCTTTTCCGACCTCGGCCCCCGAGGCCAGGCGCACCACAGCAGCGCGGTTTATGTCTGTTTCTTCGAAGCGCTCGGCAAGGTGCGCGGCCGGGTCCTCGACGCTCACGGCGCCGGGGCGCAGCGCACCGACCCCAAGGCCCCATCGCAACGGTTCTCGCCCGGCGACTTCCACGGCCCCCAGGGCGATTACATCAGCATCAACAACTACGTCCTCCTCGTCCGCGACGCCGTCCCGCCTGCACGTTGAGGCCCGGAGCCGGGGGATTGCAATCCCTGGGTTTCCATAAAAAAAGCGCCGGGGCCCACGAGGGACCACCGGCGCCTTCCGGGGGCAGCATTGGTTGAACGCATCATCCGTTCACCTGGTGATAGACCCATCACGGGGAAGTCTGACAGCGGGCGGACCTGTTTTTTGAAAAAATGCCCGGCCTGAGCATCAGGGGTGGCGGGCCATGCCGGTGAGGTCGCCGTCCTCCCCGGCGTCGGGCCGCCACTGGGCGTAGAGGGTCTTGCGGCCGGGGTCGAAGGTGAGGCGGAAGTGCTGGAGCAGTTTGTGACCGATCCGGCCGACGCTGTCGCCCTGGCGCACGTCCGGCAACTCCTCGAACGCGACGGGGACGTTATGCAGGCTGACGCCCATGAGGTCGATGCGTTTGATCCAGGTGCGGTGCTTGGTGACCTTGCCGCCGACGCCCGTGGCCGAGCCGGCGGCCGAGATGTTGACCGCGACGACCTTGGGGAAACGGTTGGCCAACTCGCGGGGGAGGGTCAGCTCGTTGTCGGCGCCGGTGTCGATAATCAGCCAGACGATCGGTCCGTCGGCGAGCCGGGCGGCGATCAGCGGCAGGCCGCGGGCGATGCGTAGCGGCTGAGACGCGGCGTCGGTGGGCGGGGTGAAAGCCTGGGGCTGATAGACGGTGAGGGTGTTGGCCTGGTAATCCAGGGTGAAGGGGGTGCGTTTGAGGGAGGAGAAGCCGACGATGCCGTTGACCGGATGGCGCATGTGCCGGGCGACGCGGTGGAGGTTGAGGCCCGCCAGCCGCCGGGCCGGCAGCGCCAGGGGGCCGACCGAAAGCTGATCGACGCGGCGGAACGTGAACGCCTCCAGCCCGGCGATGCCCAGCGCGACGCCATCGCCGGCCTCAGGGAGTTGGAGCCGGCCGGCGACGCCGAGGTCGACGGCGTCCATCGCGGCGCCGGTGTCGAGCAGGAAGTGGCCCGCGTCGTAGCCGTCCACGCCGGTGCGGACGAACAGGTGCTCGCCGCGCGAGGCGATGGGGATCTCCAAGGCCTCGGGCAGCTCATGCGGCCGCGTCAGCGAGTGCCTGACCGGCGGCGCCTGCCCCACGCCGGGCGGGTCGTCGGCGTTGACGCGCACCGCCGTCGTTTCGCACCCGACGAACAGCACGAACGCCAGCGCAGCCAGGCTGACGGCCACGAGGGGCCGAGTCGGTGATAAATGCCGGCGAATCACGTCTCTCCTCATCGTCGTGGGTCGCCCCGCCCGTTATGACGACGCGCTGCATCGCTCAAAAAAGGCAGGTTTCCCATCGGACCACCCCATGTCGCCCGTGTTCCAGCCACCCCGTCAAGAGCGTATCGATCCGGCGTGATGGATGCCACGTTCATTCCAAAGATTTATCGGGAATTCCCGCCCGCCGCATAACCAGGCCTCACAGACGCTATGCGTTTGCTAAGCGACCCGGTGCAAGCAATCGCATTAAACAGCGACAAGCCTCAACACCGTCTATGCTTATAAGCAAATCGCGATTCGAGTTAACCTGAATTGCGATGGCTTGGAGTCCTTCGCCCATGCCTCCCACGGGCCTGACCGACGCTGAACCATTCCGCCAGAGATTGGTGAGATCATCGCGCGATCCCAAACGCATTCAGAGAAGGGCGGTCGTGGTTGGGGCGCATCTCGTCCGAAAATGGACAACGAAACCCGGGCGGTAAAAATCAGAGATAACCGTTGACGCAGGACGATTGATGCGTTATCGTCAACGCGTGCTGCGTTATCGTCAACGCATGCGGGATTACCCCGGTCCTCCGGTTTTTATCATGCCCGTCACCGCCTCCCATATCGCGGAACGTCTCGGTATCAGCCCCATGACTGTGTCGCGGGCGCTGACCGGGCGGGGACGCATCGCCGAGCAGACCCGCCGGCGGATCGAGCAGGCCGCTCGCGAGATGGGCTACCGCCCCTCGGCGGTCGCGCGGGCCACCCGAAGCGGCCGCACCGGCTGCGTCGGACTGCTGATGCCGACGAACCCGCACCACGCCCGTTTCGGCCTGGGGCTGTGGACCGCGATCCACGACGCCCTGGCCGAGCACGACCTGCACCTGAACCTCTCGCGCCTGCCCGACTCCAAACTCACCCGTCAGACCCTGCCCAAGATCGTTCGGCAGTGGCTCGCCGACGGGCTGTTGATCAACTACACCCACCACATCCCGGCGGAGATGACCCGGGCGATCGACGACTACAACATCCCGGCGGTGTGGATCAACGCGAAACTGGCGGCCGACTGCGTGTATCCCGACGACGTGGCGGCGGGGCGGCTGGCGACGCGGCACCTGTTGGAGCGGGGCCACCAGCGGGTGGGGTATGTCCGGTTCGCCGGCTCGGGCCACCACAGCGAGGTCGACCGCCGGGCGGGGTACGAGCAGGCCATGCGGGAGGCCGGCCTGACGCCGGTGGTGACGGAACTCGACACCGGCCGGTATGAGCCAGAGGCCGACGTGGCGCACGACCCGCGCCTCGCGCCGGCGCTGGCGTATCTCGACCGCGACGACCGGCCCGGCGCGGTGGTGTGTTATTCGTCGTACACCGCGCTGCCGTTGCAGCACGCGGCGGCGTTGAAGCGGATCGAGGTCCCGCGCCAACTGGGCCTGGTTTCGATCGACGATGGGCCGGTCTCCGAGTGCGGCGTGCCGCTGACGGCGGTTTCACTGGACCTGGAGCGGGTGGGCCGGGTGTCGGTCGAACAGTTGCTGGATCGGATCGAGCGGCCCGACGAGCGGACGCCCGCCACGGCGATCGAGCCGGTGATGTGCATCGGGATGACTTAAACGCGTTTCTCTCCCCGCCGCGGGGCGGGGCGCTGGTCTTGGTTGGATTTTCATTTTCTGAATCGGAGGACCTGTCATGTGGCAACGGATCGTGATCGCATCGGGTTTCGTGGGGATGATCGGCGGCGCGGCGCAGGCGCTGGTGATCGAATTCGCTGACCCGCCTTACGTGGATGGTGAGTTGTCGGGGCAGGACGGCGGGCTCTGGAGCGGCGGCACGGGCGGTTGGGTGGTCGGCGATGCGCCCGCCAACGGCGCCGTGACGTCCATCGCCAACCCGGGCGAGGTGGTCAGCGCGGTGTTCAACGGCTTCACCGACGCGAACACCGGGATCGACGTGGATGACGCGTCGGGCGTCCACTGGGGGCAATTCGACGTCACCCTCAACGCCGGCGTGGGCGGGCGGACGCTGCTGGCGACCATTGACTTCGGGCGCGACGGCAACGACTTCCGCGTCGCCGAGATGAACCTCTTCAGCGACGGCGACATCGAGATGCGCTACAACCTCGGCAACGTCCCCGAGCCGCAGGTCGCCCTCACGCTCGACGGCCTGCTCAGCGACGGCGTCGAGAGCCGGATCAAACTCGAGATCGATTACGACCAATTGACCGTGCGTCTTTATCAGGATGACCAGTTGATCGACATCCCCAGCGACACGGACGACGTGATCGCGTTCGCCGATCAGCGCGGGGCGCCGGGCGCGGCGGCGGTTGGCTCGGTCAACCTGATCAACCGCAACCCGTCGTCGGGCGGGATCACCCTGGACAACATCGGCTTAGGCGTCGGCGTCACGCCGGTCCCCGAGCCCGCCGCCTTCACCCTGATGAGCCTGGGCCTGGCGCTGATCGTCAGGCGTCCCTGACCGACTTTCACGGGAGCCCGGTTATGCCCCGTTTTGCCTATCGACGCGCGTTTACGCTGATTGAACTGCTCGTGGTGATTTCGATCATTGCGCTTTTGATCGCGATCCTGCTGCCCGCGCTGCAGGCGGCGCGCCGGGCGGCCCAGCGGACCCAGTGCGCCAGCAACCTCCGCCAGATCGGCCTGGCGCTTTACGCGTACGCGCAGGATTACGACCAACATCTGCCGAGCACGTCGTGGTCGGGGTCGCTGGCGTCGTACGTGCCGTTCTCGGAGCCGCCGTTCCCGCTGGTCTGCCCGGTGAAGCCGCACAACCTGAGTTCGCCGCCGAATTTTTCCCGGATCAACCTCAGCTTCAACAGCCGGTTGGATGAAGACGGCAGCAACGCGTCGTTCAATGGCGCCCCGAACCCGCCGGGCGTCTTCCAATGGACCATCCCACTGGAGTCGATCCAGGACACGACCGGCACGTTCATGGTGTTCGACGGCAAGCTGGTCAGCGAGGCCGTGCCCGGCAGCCCCGCGGACTGGGCCAGCACGCACGTCAACTCGCCCGATCGCGTGGATGGCCGTCACGACGAGTCGGCGAACATCCTGTATGTCGACGGCCACGGCGCGGGGGCGAGGTCCGCGGTCGTGGAGGACTTCACCCCGGACCGGGACTGACGATCGCGGCGTGGACGCGTCAAGAAAGGAGCCTTCATGCGGTTAGCGGCATTGGTGTGGTTGGCGGTGGGCGTCGGTTGGGCCTGTGGGGCGGGGCCGCCGGCGTTTGCCGAGCCGGCGCGGGTCGCGGTGTTCGATCCGGTCCGCGGTACGGACCAGACGCGGTTCGTGATCGACCTCGCGGCGTATGACCGGGCCGCCCGGGCGATGCGCGACGCCGGCATCACGGTCGACCGGTTGACCGCCGATCAGATCAACGACCCGTCGGGCTTCAACGCCCAGCGGTACGACGCCATCTTCTTCGGCGGCCAGATCATCCCCCGAAGCGCGATCCCGGCCGTCAAACGGTTCGCCGACGAGGGCGGGGTGTTGGTGGGCCTGGGCGGCAAGCTGCCGTTCACCACCGCGATCGAGCCGGGCGACGACGGCAAGTGGCGGATGTCGCCGATGAAGCCGAAGTTCGCGTGGCAGACCGGCGAGGTGCTGGGCCACTTCCACGCGAAGTACGTTTACAAGCCGGCGATGCACGACCAGGCCGAGCGGTTCACCGTGACGCCGCTGCTCAAGCGGTACCTGCCCGGCGCGGTTGACCCCGTGGGCAAGCTGCGGAACTGGTGGATCGTGCCTTATTCGTACCGCGGTGAGGCGGGCGAGTATTTTCCGCTCATCCGTTCTCAGCGGATCGACGGCGCGGACGTGACGCCGCAGGTGTTCATTGTCCGCCGCGGGGGGCGTCACGCGATCCTCTGTCTGAATGCTTTTTTCACCGATGGCGGTCAGCCGGGGACATGGGCGCAGAGTGATGAACTGGTCGTCGCGTTGGCGCGCATCGCCGCCGACCTCAAGCACGGCCGGCTGGACCTGGCCGGCGAGCTCAAGGCCGAGGTGCGCGAAGACCTCGGCCCGCCCGCGCCGCTGCGTTCGCGCCGTGCGGCCAAGGGCGTCGACCCGGAGGGCGCGCCGCCGATCGCACGTTGGGGCCGGTTCGACGGCTCGTCGTTTGATCTGGACCCAACCGGCCTGCCCGCCCGGCTCGATCCGGGGCAATCGGTCACCCTGGCCCTGCCCGACGACGCCCGTGATCCCGGCGGCCCGCGGTTCCTGCGTATCCGCGGCGCCTACAACGCCACCGGCAGCGGCCTCCGCGCCGCCGTCGGCGACGCCGTCCTGATCAACGAGACGTTCGTCTACGATGAGGCCTCGGCCGAAAGCAACCACACGGTCAACGCCTACACCGACAAGCCGGTGGAGTTTCACCGGGTCGTGTTCGCGCCCGGGCCCGGCGGCGCGTTGACGCTGTCCAACCCCGGCGTGCAGCCGATCTATTTCGACGCGGTGCAGCTGGAGACGCGCGCCGCGCCGGCGCCCGAGGTGTGGGTCGGCCAGTACGCCGGTTTCCGCACCTCGCAGCCGGACGGGGTCAACACGATTCCGCTTGACAAGACCCGGAGCTGGTCGCTCATGCGCGCCGATCTGCGTGGCCAGTTCGTCGGTCCGCCGGGCGACCCCCGCCGGTGGGACCAGCTCCGCAAGCATCTGGACAAGTTCGTCGAGATGAACCCGCGCTGGAACCTGATCCTGATGGGCACGCCGCGGTGGGCGGCGATCGACGCCGAGCGCTATGAGCAGGGGCGGCGCGACCATCGGCCGCACTGCGTCCCGCCCGACCCGGCGCGGTACGCCGAGATCGTCGAGTGGGTGGCCGACCATTACGGCCAGTACGTCGCGGTGTGGGAGGTCTGGAACGAGACCGACATCTATCAGTTCTGGCGCGGCGCGCCGGAGGAATACCTCGTGTTCGCGGATCACATGGTTGACGTCATTCAACGCAAGGACCCGGGCAAGCCGATCATCCTCGCCGGCTGGGCGCACGTCGACCCCGAGTACGTGCGGACGATCCGGCAGAGCGGGCCGGCGGCGAAGGCGAGCCCGCTGGTCGCGGTGCATCCGTATGTCGGCGAGAGCACCAGCTGGGACATCGCGATCGGCGCGCTGCAGGGCGTGCTCTACAACCTCGGCGACGACGCGGCGATCTACCCCAACGAGTCGGGCTTCACCTGGCGCAACGGCGAGTGGTTCAAGAGCGGCTGGACGCCGCAGCGACAGCACGATGCGCTGAGCATCGCCATGGGGCGTACGCTTCACAACGATACGTCGAAGCTGACGATTTTCCTCAGCGGAGGCGACGAGCACATCTTCGGCGTCTACGACGAGCACGGCGAGCCGCGCCCGGCGGCGGCGGTGCTCGAGGACTACGTCCAGCTCGGCCGGCCCGGCGCCCGTCGTCTGGATGTGTCCATCGTCCCCGCCGACGGCGACGTGCCGCTCACCGGCGTGTACGTCGCGGGGTCGGCCGCGCCCGACGGCTCGGTCGTCCTGGTCGTCAACCCCGCCCAGTCCCCTCATCACCGCCGGCGGGTCGTGGCGCGGTTCCCGACGCAACGGCCGTTGACGCACGCCGCGGCCGCCGCCGGTGACCGGCCGGTCGAGGTCGCGCTCACCTCGCACGATGGTTGGGCGGAGGCGACGTTTGACGTGTCCGAGCGGACCGTGGTCACGCTGACGCCGTCCCATTGATGCCGGGCGGCAGAGGGATTTTAAATCTGTGTCGTTTAGCGCCGGCCCGCAGGGCCGGGCTATCGTTTTGAATGCATGAGTCGTACATGATCCATCTGACGCGCATCAGCCCGAATCCGTGTTCCGGACGTGCGGGTAGAATGCGGGGATGAACAAGTCGCTGGTGATGACGTTGATCGGGCCGGACCAGACGGGGTTGGTGGACGCGGTGGCGCGGCTGGTGTCGGGCCATGGGGGCAACTGGGTCGAGTCGCGTCTGGCCCGGCTGGGGGGTCATTTCGCGGGGGTGGTGCGTGCGGAGGCGCCGGCGGATCGGGTGGAGGCGTTGACGGCGGCGTTGCGGGGACTCGAAACGTCGGGGCTGCATGTGGAGGTGCATCCCAGCGACGAGCCGGCGGCGTCGGACGAAGCGCGCCAGCGGCTGACGCTGAGGCTGGTGGGGCACGACCGGGCGGGGATCGTCCACGAGGTCGCCCAGGCCCTCGCTGGGCGCGGGGTCAACGTGGAGGCGTTCGAGAGCGAGGTCACGTCGGCGCCGATGACGGGTGAGCCGCTGTTCGCGGCGACCGCCGAGCTGAGCGCCCCGGCGAGTGCGGACCTGGACGCTTTGCGGGAACAGCTGGACGCGGTGGCCGAGGCGCTGGAGCTGGACCTGAGCCTCGACGAATCGGGTGTGGCTGGGCGCGGTTCGTAAAAACAGCGTCCAAACAGGTTATTCATCGCCAAACAGGGTATTGATTCGGAGTGGGGCCCGGCTCTAAGCTAGCAGGGTGCTTGGATCGGTTCCGGGCGTGGGCCTGTGTGGCTTGGGTGGTGGGAGCGTGGTGATGAAGGTGGATCTTCTGGGCGGACGGTCGACAGAGCGAGAGCCATTGCCGGTGCTTCGGGCCGTGCGGTCGAGGCCGCCGCGCGAAACGCCGGCGGCGAAGATGCCCGAGCCCGCAGCGCTGCCGCGGCGGAAACAGGCCATGCATCCTTCCGTCGCGGCGATCGTGCGCCGCAACCGCGAGGCTTTACAAAGCCGGTGACGTGGGGCTTCCCGCCAGGTCGCCAGGGATGCCGGATCAATCGGCCTTGAGATTTTGCAGATATGCTTCACCCAACGCGATGATTTGCTCCGCTTCATCATGATTGAGATAACGCTCGACGAAAATCTCGGGGCGCCCCTCTTTCCAACGACGGTAAGCCGGGTCGGCTAACGTGTCCAGTGACTTGGCGATGGCGGCGGCGCGATAAGGGAGCGTGGCGAGCCCGTAGACCGGTTCGGCTTGACGAGAGTCGTAGTTCATCCGGGCGTGGTGGGATTTCAAGACCGCGCGGATGACGGCGGTATGGCCAGCAGCGTCCCACTGCCGGACCAGTTGCGGTGACGATAAGAACAATTCGGCCATCACGAAATCGAAGATGCGGTCGCTCGTTTCGTCTTCACGTTGGTCGATCCGTTCGGTGATCTGCAGATAAAAATCCAGAGCCGCCTTGGCCGCGTCGGGGCGGGCGAGCAATTCGGCGATGCCGTTGTATTTTTCGGTTAGCGTCCGCAGCCCTCCGTCGGGGTGGTTCTCGAAAAACAAAAACACTTTCAGAGGATTAGCGGCGATCGCTTCCATTAACTCGGCGGTGTCCATAGCCGCGAGTTCTGCTCCATCGATCTGGAGTTCCTGATGACGCTGCGCCGTCCGTTCGCGGGCGTTCACCAAGGGCGAGCCCATCTTCAACGCCTCGGCCTTCTCTATCTCATACCGTATTTCAGGTGTGATCTCGCGATCCGGATTCATCCGGAGTTCTTCAAGCTCAATTCCAAGAGTTAACGGAACGTCCTCGGGGTCGGGGTTCGATGTGGGCGGCGTGTCCGGTGATAAGGCTGGTGAAGGCGAACGGGTATCTCCCGACAACGTTTGATTATCCGGGGCCATGGCGCGCCAGATGACCCCGGCGGCCACAAGGCAAACCGCCACAGCGGCAAGGGCAATCCATCTCGTACGCGTCATCTGCCGCCTCAGGGTCTTGAGCCTTCACTCCCTTTGCGGATGCAAAGCACTTGCTACTCACAACACTTCGTTTTCGAATAATGATATTAGGTCGTCCCATACGGCGTGTCATCAAATGTGGGGAAACGTCAAAGAGAATCTTCACCGATTAAACTCGGCGTGCTTTGGCCGGCCTTGATGACGACCTGCGGCGCAGCCGACTCGGTTTCGGACGCGGCGGGGGATTGCCGGGCGTCGTCGTGGTCCATCTCTTCCAGGTTGCGGCCCCGGGTCTCGATGGCGAAGGTGAAGGTCACGAACGCGCCCAGCAACGACGCGCCGATGAGGATCGACAGCAGCAGGGAGACGCCCAACTCGGCCAGGAGGATGGGGAAGAGGAACGCGGTGAGGACGGCGCCGACCTTGGCGAAGGAGGCGGCGAAGCCGGCGCCCGCGCCGCGGATGCGGGTGGGGAAGACCTCGCCGGCGAGGAGGTAGGTCATGGCGTTGGGGCCCATGTTGGTCATGAAGTTGAAGAGCATGAACCCGCCGAAGAGGAAGACCATGCCCATGGCGCCGGTGGTGTAGGTGGAGATGGCGGCGAGCAGCAGGCCGACGGCGCAGCCAAAGAACCCGATGATCTGAAGCCGGGTGCGTCCGACTTTATCGACCAGCAGGATGGCCGCGACGATGCCGACCAGCAGGAGCAGGTCGATCACGACGGCGCCCCGCGCCGCCACCCGGGCGTTGTGGAGCAGGTCGCTGAGGTGCTGGGGATGGTCGGATTGGAAGCCGAAGGCGGCGGCGAGGATGACGGGGGTGAAGATGCCGATCCCGTAAGTGCTCAGGTCCTGAAGGAACCAGGGGACGCTCGCGAGGACCGTCGCCCGGCGGTGTTTCCTGGAGAACAACGCCGCGTAGTGGTCGGCCAACCGTCCGACAAACGACTGTTTGCGAGAAGTCGACGTGTCGGCCGCGGGAGCGGGGGCGATCAGGTCCACCGTCTTGGGATAAGGCGGCTTCCGATCCAACAAGTTGGACAACTCGCCCTCGGCGTCCTCGATCCGTCCCTTGGTCACCAGCCAGTGCGGGCTGCGGGTGATGAACAGCCGTCCGAGGACGACCAGGACCGCCGGGATGACCGGGATCAGGTACATCATCCGCCATGCGGCGAGCCCATCCTCATCGTTGATGCTGATCACCAGGAAGCCCAGGATGGCGCCGCCTAAAGCGCCCACGGCCTGGAAACCGAACGCGCCGAGCACCAGCCGGCCCCGGGTCCTGCTGGGGATGCTTTCCGAGAGGATCATGTGCGCGATGGGGTAATCGCACCCCAGCGCCAGGCCGACCCCGACCAGGCATACCGTCAACATCACGAAACTCGTGCTCGTCCCCGCCAGGAACAGGAAAAGGGCGAACAGCGCCATCTCGATGATGAACATCATCTTGCGGCCGACTTGATCGCCCAGGCCTCCCAACGCCGTAGCGCCCAACAGGATGCCGAACAGCACCGCCGCGCCGATCACGCCCTTGCCCACCGCGCTGAGCCCGAACTCGGCAGCGATCAGCGGCAGGGCGATGCCGGTGACGAACACGACCATGCCCTCGAAGAACTTGCCCGCGGTCGCCAGCAGCCAGATGCGCTTTTGCATCCGGGTCATCGGCGGGACCGCGACCGGCGTCCCGTCGGCCCAAACCGGCGTCTCGTCCAGATAGCCCTGAACTGTTTTTTGCTGCGACATGTTGTCCCTCGTCCGGCCACCCGAGGGCAGGCGCCGCCGAACCTCCTCCGCGCACGATGGCGATGACCAGAATGGTAATCGGGCCGACGCGTCAGGCATTGTTGATTTTGTGTAAGCGCGATCCGGCGATAGGCCGCGCCGGTTCAGGCCGTGCCGTCGAGGTATTGCTTACGCCTGCGCGGCGGGAACTTCTCGATCGCGTAGCGGAGCATCGTGCGGGGCATGCCCCGGTAATGCTGCTGGAGAAAGGCCTCCTCGGTCGGCCGGTCACGGTTGCCGACCTCGCGCAGCATCCAGCCGACGGCCTTGTGGATCAGGTCCTCTTCATCGTGAAGAAGCATCTCGGCAATATGCAGCGTCTGGTCAAACGCGCCTTGCTTGATGTAAGCGAGCGTGGCGATGATGGCGATCCGCCGCTTCCACAGGTCTTTCGATCGGGCCCATTGGTGCAGCGGCCGTTTGCTTCGGTCCCGCAGGTAGTCGCCAGCAATGGGATGCGACGAGACGTCGACCAGGTCCCAGTTGTTCACAAACCGCAGGTTCCGGTGATAGAGATCGTAGATCTGCTTGCGTAGCGCCGGCGCTCCCTTTTGGTATTGCAACACGAGGATCAGCAGGGCGAGCAGGCGTTCTTCATGGATCGGCGACCGCAACAGCGTCTCGGCGTCGCCCAACGGCATGTCGCGGCACTGCCGCGCGATCCGCCGCAGCGCCGGGATGCGGACACCGATGAACCGGTCGCCCTCGCCGTATTCCCCCGGCCCGGTCTTGAAGAACCGCTGTGAATGCTCAGCGATCTTCGGATCGCCCAGTTCCCGAAGCTCACGGCGGATTTCAGCGACGTCAGGTGTGTTCATCGGAAATCCTCGGGACGGTTGGCGGGCCGCAAGGGTCTCGCGTGCCCTGCCGATGATTGTACCCACCGCCGCTCTTGCTCACCTTTCATGACATATGCAAGAAGCCGGACCTGAGCGGAGCGAAGGTCCGGATGAATGTCTCACACGCGTTCTCAGCCGCCGCCGCCGGCTCACAGCGCCAGCCGCTGCCAGGTCACGCCTTCCTGTTTCCGGGCGAAACGCACGATCGGGTGCGGTTCATCGGCCAGGAAACGCGGGAACTGGCGCGTCGGCAGGAAGCAGAACTTCCGGGGCAGGTCCGTGTACAGCGACCGCGGCGGGTCGTCGGTGTCCATCTGCTTGAAAACAGCGGTGCTCTTGAGCGTGTGGTAGTACAGATGGTCGATCCGGAATTCGCAGCGCAGGACGTGGATCGCCGCCGCCAGCGTCGCCTCCGACCACAGCGGCCGGTACGGCGCGAGGACACGATCGACGTACACCGGCAGCCGGCGGTTGATCATCCCCCGGCTCACGTCGAACCGCTCGAACCGCCAACCGTTTTCGTTTCGCTTGATCGGCAGCGCCCGGCGGCACGCCCACGCATCGCGCAGCCAGTCGCTTTGCACCTCTTCGATCAGCGCTTCGCGCCGAACGGGATCGATGTCGAGCCGGACCCATGCGAGTGTGATGTAATTTTCACGTCTGCAGTTGGGGTGGCCGTTTTGATAGAAAACACGTTTACCGGTTGGATCGATCAGTTTGGCGTAGTCACGGTTATGCCGTTCCGGAAAGTTGAGTTGCAACACGAGGTTGAAGCCCGGCCGGGAGGTCTGTTGATGGTACGGCCGCCAGTCGATCTGGGGCGGCGCGCCCCACACGCCGAGCGTCAGGAAGAACTGGTACTCGACCGGCTGCTCGGTCAGCGCCCGGTCGACCGCTTCGACCCGCAGCCGGCCGTCGCCGCAGCGTGACCGCAGCGGCGCCACCGCCGGCAGGTTCAGGAGTTTGCCGAATTCGGTCTGCTTGATCTCGCGGATCGTCAGGCCGTACGCCGCGATCTCTCGCAGCAGCATCAGCGCGTACCGGCCCCGGCTGTACCCGAAGATCGTTCTGCCTTTGGGCAGCGGGCGGATCAGTTTGTCGAGCGTTTTTCGGTCCATGGGATAACGCCGCGTGTCGGCGTAGGCTGAAGACACGTGTGGACAACTCGTCGGATGGGCCCGCACCGCCGCGCATGAGCGCATGCGACCGCGGCCGCCAAACGACAACGCCTGGTTCGGTCGGTCGGGAGTGAGCCGGTTGTTTAGATCGGGCGATCGAGCCGGGTTTCACACGCGCGGACCGATGGCGTGGGACGCAATCGGGTCTGGATCGAGCGTGTAAACATGGCATCGGTTCCTGGGGCCGGTGAGCGGCCGGTTAGTGAAGCCGTCATTAAATCATGTCATCCATCAAAGTCAATCTTTTTTCGACACGTTTTATGGCGCCGGCTCCCGCCATCCTCGGTTGATCTCTTGCCGAATCTCGGTGATCGCGTATGGTGCGTGTTATGACCAAGGTGTTGCTGACAGGTTTCGGTGACTAGGCGGAGAGCAACTGCAACACCGCGGAGAAGGTGGCCCGAACGCTGGCGGGGGAAACGATCGTGGGGGCAGGGGTGGACATCCATATCGCGCCCTCAGTGTTCAAAGACATGATCCCGTCGGTGGCCGAGCGGATCGACACGGCGATGAATCATCCCACGGATATCCGCGGCCCGATCCGATCTCGTTGGCAGTTGTAGACGCCTCGTTGATCGACCCGTTAAGGCGAAGACGCCGTGGTCGCCGGCTTGCTCTCAAAAAACCGCGAGGCGGCCTGTTGAACCCGGCCGGGGTAGCGGTCGGTCATGCCCCAGACCTGCGGATGGGACGTGGGGTCGAGCCCGCGCCGGTTCGCGGGCCAGTCGGTCAGCAGATCGAGGATGATATCGCTGCTGACCCAGGGGTTGCGGAACCAGTACCGGTGGCCGGTGATGTCGAAGCCGCGTTGTTCCTTCTGGTAGGACACGTCGAGCACGGTGATGTTGTTCATCGCCTGTATCGCCGTGGCCAAGGCGCTGGTGTCGTCGCTGTCGGCCTCGCCGACGCGTTGCGCGTCATCGTGGATCAGGCTGGAGAGTTCGAGCAGGATATCGCCGTCGGAGACGGTGTAGGTGATAGACTGGAGCATGCCGTGGCAGGTCTTCATCTTCGTGAGGAAGTCGCCGAAAGACTCATCGCTGGCGCAGAAGACGATGTCGCCGAGCCGGCAGAACCGGCCGATCTCGTCAGGGCTCAGGTCGGGGTGGCGTTGGTGGAGGAGCATGAGGGCGTCGCTGACGATCCGGCTCCCGGCGCTCCAGCAGATGATGTTGACGGCCGGGGCGTCGCTGTGTTGACCGAGCAGTTCGAGCAGCTGCGCAAAGTGGACGGAGCTCTGGTTGATGCGCGGCCCGTCTTCGCCGAGGGCGTACTGATAGACATGGGGATGGGCCGGCCAGGCGAAGGCGATCCAGGTCGCCCGCCGGCCGGTGAAGTGGTGGAATTCGGCGGCGAGGGTCATCGCGTCATCAAAATCCATGGTGGCCCCGTGCACGTAGATGTTGAGCATCTTGTCGGGGTGGAGGCGGATGTCGGCGTTAAGTTGATCGATGAAGCGCTGAGTCGCGGGGTCGAGGTCGTGGGCGGCGGATCTGTCCGACGCGATGCGGATCTGGGCTTCGGGCTTGACGGGGCCCAGCTTGAGGGCAAGATCATCTGTTCGGTCCGGTTTGAGCGACAGCTGGCTCAGATGCAGCCAGGACCTGGTCTCCGGCACGATCTCGACCGTGCATTGACCCAGCGAGAGCACATCACTGGGGTCTGCGCCGTACCCGAAGGCGGCGTTGGGGTCGGCGGCGCGGTCTGTGGCGTAAAAGAGGTTGATGCTCGACCGCCGCCGTTCGGGGGGGACCTGTTCAAAAGGATCGACCCCGGCCTGATAAAGCACAGGCGTCGCCATCAGGGGGCGATCAGACGGCGGTTTATCCTCGCACCCCGACAGAAGCAGCATGGCTGGGATCAGGCAGCAAAGAACATGCTTGGGCATTTCATCCCTCGTCCATTTTGTGTCACCAAATCGCGGCTTTGGATCGAGCCCGAACGATCTTACTCGGGTTTTTGTCACGCCGCTCCCGCAGGGAGCTGATTATAAGGCCCCGGCCGCATCCGGCGCCACGGCCCGTTCTCGGGGGGAAGCACGGAAAACGCCCGCCCGTTTCTCCGTTTTCTCCGTTCCGCCCGGGCCGTCGGCGCCTCTATCCATGGACATCGGGTATCCTGTTCGAGAGGAAAGGAGTTGCTCATGCGCGCTGCACTGGTCCCCGCCGTCCTGTTTCTCGCTCTGGCCGGATGCGCCGGCAAGACGACCGTCATCGTGGTTAATGAACCGCCCACTGAGGCCCCCGATGGGGTGGAGGTCGTCTATGTCGTCGACGACGCGACGACCATCCGCGAGATCGACGCGGTTCACGACCTGACTTTTGACAACGGCCGGCGACAATACCTGATGGGCTTTGCCAAGCGTTACGACCTGGGCCCCCGCGCCCAGACCCATCTCGTGCGGACCGCGATGAGCGTGCTGAACTTCGATTTGTTCCGGCGCGACGTGTTGATGGCGATGGCCGGCAACCCGACACTGTTCCCCGAGGCGCGTGTCGCGATCCTCGACCAGGTCCGCCGATTGAATTTCGACAACAGTCGCCAAGCCGTGCTCAACCGACTCGCTGACAACCCCGGCCGTCCCGCGCCGCACACCGACGACCTGCCCCTCCAGGACCCAAGCCCCGCAAGCTGACGGCGAGGTCGATTCAATAGCCGGGCCGCTGCGCGGCCCCGGTCAAGGCAGGCTATTTCCTGACCGCCCGTTTCCGCCGCCAAACCCCGCCTATCATTCGACGTGAATCGTGAGGCCCCTCCACCTCTCATCCGCGAGTCCGCCCTTGAAGTCGCACCGCCGCCGCCCGCACCGATGCGGGCCCGGCTCGTGCGCGCACTGAACAGACACCGCGGCGTACTGCTGCTGATGGTTGTCGCGGCGTTGCTTCCGGGGCTGGGGGTGCTCGGGTTGTACGAGCCGCTGCGGGAGGCGGCCGCGGGGATGCGCGCCGGCGGGGCGTGGTGGTGGCCGGCGTTTGTCATCGTCGCCGCGGCGGCGTGTGGGCTGGCCTTGCTGCCGACCCACGCCGTGAGCCTCGCGGCCGGGTTCGTGTTCGGCCCGGTCCTCGGATCGGCCGCCGCGCTCGCCGCGGTGGTCGGCGGGACCGCCATCGGGTGGCGGGTGTCCCGCCTCGCGGTCGGTCGGCGGCTGCGCGAAGGGATCGACCGCACCCGGCCCGGCCGGGCGATCGCCGCCGCGATGATCGACGCCCGCGGGTGGCGCGCGGTCCTCGCCGTGACCCTCGTGCGCCTGCCCCCCCAACTGCCGTTCGCCATGGGCACGGTCCTGGCCTCCGCCTCGGGCGTGCGCCTCGGGCCGCTGTTGCTCGGCACCGCGCTGGGCATGCTCCCCCGCGTCGCCATCGTCGCCTGGCTCGGAAGCGAACTGGCCCGCCTCCACGCCGACCGCGACCCCCGCCTGTTCATCGGCGGGCTCGCGATCGCAATCGTCAGCCTCACCATCCTCGGCGCGTGGTCCTGGCGCATCCTGAAACGGGCGGCCCGCCAAGCGACATGACGCCGGCGGGCGGTCAGGGGGCCTGCTGTTTGCGGAGCGTCTTGAGGTCTTCAGCGATCGGCAACAGAAGACCGACGGTCACGCAAAGCAGCATCACCGCGATGAGCAGGAACACCGCGATGAAAAGCTGCCCCTCGGTTAACCGCAGCGAGGGTAATCGAAGAACCCCGACAACCATCATCACAATGCCACAAGCAAACAAAACCCCTTGGGCGAAGCGGGCGCTGGATCGTTCCGAACCGATACGTGCGGTCAGCAGCGTTTGAAGTGTTTTCATCAGACCGCTCCTTGATGAGAATGAGTCGCCGTTGAGCAGAATCGATCTGCAAAACGTCAGTATCAAATAGAGACCCTCGGCGGTCAACGGCCCCGTTGAAAACGCTCCCTACACTCATGGCGGACAGAACGAGCGGATCATGCCGCTCCCGCCCCCCGACCGGCATCGTCCGGTAACGCCGGCGCTGTCCACCATGCTCATCTTTCCAAAATTTCCCAAATCACTTGTCCAGTTTTGTCCGTTAACGGCGAGTGTATGTTTAAGGACTGTTAGAGGATCGCATGCCCCTTTTAACGATCCAGGAATTGCGGATTACGGATTGCTGGACCATTCTGGCGAATCCCGCTTCGTGGTGCGCGCCCAGCCTCCACGGGGTGAGGCCGGGGCTTCCATCACGTTCAGGGGTGATTGGCTTGCATCACGATCCTATGGAGACCTTATGCCGGAAGAAGTAGACCCTGAACGTATCATCGCCGCCGCCGATGTTGAGCAGATGAGCCACACCATCGCTTCGGCGATCCATGAGATCCGCCACCTCATCACCCTGCCCGAGGTTACCCTGCGCATTATCCAGCTCGTCGAGGACCGCAACTCGACCTCTCGCGACCTGAGCGATGTCATCGCCAACGATCCCGCCCTCACCGCGCGGATCCTGAAAGTCATTAACAGCTCGCTCTACGGCATGCCCCGACAGATCGGCTCGATCGATCGCGCCATCGTCCTGCTGGGCATGAAGGCCATCAAGAACATCGCGGTCGCCGCCAGTCTCGCCAAGCTGATCCACGGCGGGAAGGTCGGCCCCCATTTCGATATCAACAACCTCTGGACCCACTCGATCACCGTCGCGGTCGCCACCCAGTTCCTCGCCCAGCAGAGCAAGAGCCGGCTGCTCGACGAAGCCTTCCTCGCCGGCCTGCTTCATGACATCGGCATCATCGTCGAGGTCCAGTCCCGCCAGCCGCAGTTCATCGAGGCGATCGCCACGGCACGCCGCCATCCCCAGACGCCTTTCCGGGCCATCGAGATGGAGAAGATCGGCGCCACGCACGAGCACTTCGGCGCCGGGCTCTGCAAACTCTGGAAGCTCCCGCACAACCTGACCCACGTCGCCGGCTATCACCATCACCCCTGGGACCTCACCCCCGAACGCCGGCCGCTCGCCGCCCTCGTACACGTCGCCGACATCCTGGCCCTGCGCCAGGACCCGGCCATCCCCGAGTTGATGGAGCACACCGAGATCCGCTCGGAGCTGCTCGACGAATTGGCGCTGACCCCCACTCATCTCAGCAACATGATCAGCCGCTTGCCCGCCGCCGTCGAGGAAGTCAGGGCCGTTCTGCCCAGCCCCGCATTGACGAACGCCCCCGCCCCCGCGCCCCGGGTCAGGCGCACCGGCTTCGCTTCGTGATCATCAGACCTCGTGCGTCGCGGCGATCCGCGGTTCCCGCATGACGTTCGGCCTGGTGAAACCCCACGTTGCGCTGATCCCGATAGAATCCGCGACGGATGCGGGTGTTCATCAACATCGTGCTGCTGCTGGTCGTGTCGCTCGGGTTCGCGTTGGGGTACTTCTGGGTGAAGCTGCTCGAAGGCGTGTTCCCGCCGCTGATGATCGCGGCGGGGCGGGGGACCCTGGGGGCGGCGGCGATCCTGTTGTTCTGCGTCGCGACGCGTCAGCCGCTGCGTCCGGTGTTCCGGGCGTTGGGCCGCATGGCCCTGCTCGCGCTGGTCGGGCCGGTCTTCGCGTGGAGCGGCGTCGCGCTGAGCGAACGCCGGATCGACTCCGACCTGGCGACCCTCCTGGTCTGCATCGTGCCGATCTCGACCATGATCGTGTCGGCCCTGCCCCCGCTGTCGCGGAAGATGTGGTGGCCGGTCTGGATCGGCGCCCCCGTCGGCGTCGCGGGCCTGGTCCTGGCGATCGGCCCCGCCCAGCTGGTCGACCAGCGCACCACCGCCCTGGGCGTCGGGTTCATCGCCGGCGGGTTCTTCTCCTACGCCCTCTACTGCGTGCTCAGCGAGCAGTTCATGCGCGGCCTCGCCCCCAGCGCGGCCGCCGGGGTGACGATGCTCTACGGCGCCGTCATGCTCTGGCCCCTCACCTTCGCCTTCGAGTCCCCCCTCGCGGTCACGCCCAGGCCCGTCGACTGGCTCCACATGACCGGCCTGGGCCTGTTCGCCTCGGCCCTGCCGGTCCTGGTGCTCTTCATCATGCTCAAGCGAACCGGCGCGGTGTTCGTCAGCCTCTACGGCTACCTCGCCCCGATCTGGGGCATCCTCCTCTCCGCCGCGTTCCTGAACAAGGACCCCTCCCGCGGCTTCTACCTCGGCGCCACAATCGCCTTCGCCGGCGTCGCCCTCCTCCAGTGGGCCCAGCAACGCAGCCGGCCGGACGCACCCAATCTGATTGTGTCAGACAGAGCAGATCCAAGGCACTTGTACTAAAGCGACCGTTGCATTCTTGCACCGTCCACGCTTCGCTACTAACATCGACTGAGATGGACTGAGTGATCTTTTCTATGTCGGGTTGAATTTTCCAGCGTCCGACAGCAAGAGCGGTGGACTCATCTCTTCTGAGCCAACAGTTAAAAGTCCGAACTGCGGAACGGAAATCATCCGACAATTTTCGGGAGGAAGTCGTGGCACGAAGACTTAACAAGAAGAACAAGCGAAGAAGAAAGCAGAAAGCTGACGTCTACGGGGCGAAGAAAAATAAATTCCTTAAACAGTCAATAACACTTTCAGAAGTGCCGGAAAGCGTTGCGAACTTAAAACGAAAACTTCATGCTCTCGATCTAGAACGGGCCGTTGCGACAATAAGTGGCATCCTAACGGTACCTGATTTAGCTGCAAATGCATATAGGCTTGAAAAACTTCTGTTCCATGTTTTAACCGATAGCCGAGGCAATAAACACATTGATAGATCTGATCTTGCATGGATGTTTACGCAACTCGGAGCGTGTGGATATGCTCTCCAAGAAGACCCTACCGAAGATCTCTTTATTACGCTTGCAATGTATCGCAGAAAAAACTTCCGAATCTTTGAAGGTCTTTGGGAAGGCAATGGCTTCTATCTGCAGCGATTCTTAGATATTCTTGAGGCTATGCCTGATTCCAATGTTTATGAAACACTAAGACTTCAAGTCGCTAACATCCTGATTATATCTGATGAAGTAGCGAACCGTCGGCAACTTGAACGCTATCTCGAAGGCGCAGAAATTCCACAAAAAAAAATACCTCGGGATGTTCTTAACAATCTTAGCGAACTGTCAAAATCTGTTGTTTTTTCATTCGAAGAGCTTGCTGTACTCGGCATTGGTGTCGAAAGCTTGGCGCCTTTCTGTTGTAGTTTATCAGATTGGCGATCTGCGGATGAATCCTTCCTTCAACACAAGCCGCTTCTTGTCACCAAGAATGGCATAATTGTGCTTGCTTGTTCATACATATCCGTTGCGATCCGGAATCACGTAATCGATTTCGCAGTACGAGAAAAGCAAACTGAAGCTTTAAGGACTGGATTATCGCGTGCCTACTCTTTATTATTCCGCGATTTGCCTCTTTTAGGCAGAGAAATTGGCGCATCCGTAAGGTGGGACGATATAGGCACCAGTCTTGTGAGCCAGCTTACGATCGAAGTTGATCCTGGCCGACACCTTCACCTAGTCTTCTTGCTGGACGACTTTAGCGATCCAGAAGGTGTTAGGTTGGAGGGCCTAAGTTCTGTTCTCAAAGCATGTGATGGAATTGTAGAAACGTGTGTTTTCCAGGCTATCTCGAATGCAAAGAAACAGCGTAGTTTGCGTGAAGGTATTTCGATTGTTGTTTCGTGCGGATGGGGCCGTGGCTTCGTCACCTCGTTACCCAGACCTTCGGAGGAAAACTGGCGGATTATAAGTATTAATGCTTACCATCTGACTACTTTGAGCATGACTCATGACATGAGTCCACTTGACATTTTCCGTCTTGAAGATCATGTAAGTGAGTTAGAACGCCGTAATGTTAGAATCATGAATATCGGTGGATTTCTCAATCTCTATGGTTACGCAAAGCAGCTTGATCACAATCTTCTTCCTCATAATCGATTGAGTACTGATCCTGAAGCGCGGTCAACACAAATCACTTTAATGGTACCGGACACCTTTCTGCTGGTTCCACGAATCGAAGCCACTCAAGATCAAGATCTTCATCTTGCCATGCAACCCGACGGCACTGCTGTTGTTGTACAACGATTTACTCCTCAGTCGTACTTTGATAGAAGACGCCACAAGCCGTTATATGGCTCGCGTGACGACGTGTTGAGAGGGCGGCTCAAAGCTGTTTTTGAATCTGAAAAACTTGACGTTTGGTTTACTGCATCGATTAACTCCAATCCCGAACATGAAGAGCTATTTACATTATGGGAAGCATTTATCAATTGGCTTCCTATGCTTGTTCCTGCAATAGTAGAGCAATTACCAGACCAACGTATTGCTTCGCAACAATGGCACATTAATTTTCCTGAATATGACGATACTGCAAGCAGCATTCCGAATCTAGAGACAAGCCCTGAAAGTCTTGCCGCTATAATTGCCCTCAATACAAACAAAAATACTCAAACGGTACATCTCGACTTGCCGCGGAGCGTTCTTGACGCTTTGCATCAACCAGCGAATCATGCAGAGGTCGCCGTTCTCCAGCGCTTGTCAGAAGGTACGGGCGTTCTAGCGGACACCGAAATTGATATTTCAAGAGTAATCAGTCAAACGGTGGCCAGCGTAGGCGCAAGAAACTTACATGTTTTCCTGAGTCGATTCTTTACAGACTACGTTAAGAAGTCATTACCAAACGAACCTGTCTATCTATCTGACTTCGACTATACCTTTTGTCGAATTGGCATGGCAAATCGAGCCGACTCATATTCCGGTGAATCAGAAATCAATGGCATTCAAGCATGTTGCAGGCTGCTCAATGAGGTTGTTGAATCTTATTGGCACGACATTCGTGTGACGTTACATTCGCTTGATCGGCAAGCATTTGTCAAGGCATTGTTAGAAAACATTGAATGTATTCGAAGTATATCGATGCATTGGGAACGCACGACGAGGGCCATCCTTGAGCTTAAAGGTGATACAGAGCAAACTCGGCAAAGTATCACACAACAAATGACTAAACGTTCGTCCAGTTCCTTGGCATCACGTAATCTCATGGAAATGGCGATATGTGAATGTCCGACCGAAGGTGGAGCGATACCAGGCCAACTGGACATGTCGAGATTAATGGCATCAGTATACTTGATGGTTGAGTTAGGGGGCTGGTCTGATGCGATCAAATATGAAGTTATGGATGCGAAGTTAGAGGTCACATCGCACGGGCATATACGTGTTGATCCTGAGTTCTTCGATCAGGTGATTCAGCCATATGGCAAAGATTTTGCTTCTCGGAATATCGCACTCAAATCAGAAGACTATGATTCGTTATTTGAAGAATCAAAACCTACTACGTCGGTCGCGAAGTTTTTTGATCCGGATTTTTTGAGTGCTTGGGCCATAGAATTTGGTTTTTCGCTCGATGACGGGATCTGTTTCCTTGACAAACTTGAAGACTATGCGATATCCAATAAACGAGCAGTGATTTTTATGCGGTATAGCGAGCTATATTCGCTTGACAGATCACTAGATGGCCAGATACGAAAGAAGATTATTGAGACATTGCTGTTCCATTCACGAAATGGATGGGATTCCTTGCCAAACGGCATGAGCTACAACGATATTGTTCCGTGGCGTTTCCGTCGTCGACTCTCTTCGGTGCGGAGGCCGATATTGCAGATAACGAGCGATGATGATCCTCTTGTTTTGATTGCACCTGCTTTTGTGCGTGAAGGCTTCAATTACCTTGTTGATCGTTCGAAATCTGCCGAATTTGATGGGTCGCATTATACAACCAGCCGCATGAAGTCTTGGATCGGGCGCCGACGAGACGAGTTTGGGCATCAATTCAATATCGAAGTAGCAGATCGATTGCATGGTCTAGGTTGGAACACCCAAGCTGAAGTTAAAATTAACGAAATACTCAAATTAAAGTTAGAGCGTGACTATGGTGACATTGATGTGTTGGCTTGGCGGCCGGATAGTGGTCGCGTGTTAGTGATTGAATGTAAAGACTTGATGTTCGCAAAGACGCCGGGTGAAGTGGCGAAACAACTTCATGAGTTTCGTGGACAGCTAGACGAGCAAGGTGGACCCGATCGCTTGAGAAAGCATCTTATGCGAATTAACGTTCTGACTAAGTATTTGGAGAATCTGCGGCAAGAACTGGGTATTGTTAAAAGTCGTTTAGAAGGTGTGTTAGTTTTTAGAAACCCTGTTCCTGTTACCTACTCGCGAGCAGTCGCATTGAGCCGTGTCAGGATCACATTATTCGAAGAATTATGTGATTTGTAGAAGACTGATGGCGCTGAATCACGAAGACATGCTGTGTTCCATGGATTTCCATGTTCTGAATTGTTTCAGGTACTCGTCTGGGTGACGGGGCGAGGGCGGTGGTGGGTTTGACCTAGCAAGCCTTGCACCAGGTGCAGAACTCGACCGGGTTGACCCGGCAGTCGTCGGGTTCCACATTACGAGGATAACGGTTGCATGCCCCGTTCTTCTAAATCAGCACCGAAGGGTGATCGCTTCCCGGCCCGCAGATGATGCGTGGGGCGTATCGCGCGGTTTCTGCCGGCTTATCGCTTGGCAAATAAGGCTTGACAAAATGCAATCAAAAACCTAACATATGAGTGGTTTGTGCTTCGTTTGCTCTTTGACAATCTGACGTTTGTAAGCAATGTGTCTGGGCTTGAGCCGGGGGCCGGAGCGGGCGAGGAGCCGGGGATCGGTCTGACTGGTCTTTTTCTGGCTTTCTGCTCCTTCCGGCTCGCTGCTCCCGCCGGCCGGCCGTGTGTCCGGGCGGGCGGAGTTATGATAATACCCATGGCGGAACGGCCGATTGGGTTGATTGCGGGGGGCGGGGCGCTGCCGGAGTTGACGGCGGCGGGGATCAGGGCGGCGGGGCGGGAGGTCGTGTGCGCGGGGCTGGCGGGGCAGTACGAGGACGGGCTGCCGGGGATGTGCGACCGGTTCAAGGCGGTGGGGCTGGTGCGGATCGGCCAGTGGATGCGGACGCTGCGGCGGTGGGGGGCCCAGGAGGCGGTGATGATCGGGATGGTGCGCAAGCAGCGGATGTACGAGCCGCTGGCGTTGGTGCGGCAGGTGCCGGACCTGCACGCGGCCAAGGTCTGGCTGTGGGACTTGCGTCATTCCAAGCAGTCGCAGACCCTGTTGGGCGCCGTCGCGGACGAGTTGGCGCGTGGAGGCGTGAAGTTGATCGACACCACCCGATACCTGCCCGAGCACCTGGCCGACGAGGGCGTGATGACCGCCAAGCCGCTGTCGGCGAAGGTGCAGGCGGACATCGACTTCGGCTGGCCGGTGCTGATGCGGATGAACGAGCTGCAGGTCGGCCAGGCGGTCGCGGTGAAGGGGGGCGACGTGATCGCGGTCGAGGCGATCGAGGGGACCGACGCGATGATCCTCCGCGCCGGCGAGCTGTGCCGGTCGGGCGGGTGGACGCTGCTCAAGGCGCCCGACGAGCGCAAGGACATGCGGTTCGACGTGCCGACGATCGGCGTGCAGACGATCGAGAACCTGCGCCAGGCCAAGGCGGCGGCGGTGGTGGTGAAGGCGGGCCGGGTGATCATGGCCGAGAAGCCCAAGGTGATCGACGCGGCCAACGCGGCGGGGATCGCGGTGGTGGGGGTGTGAAGAGAGGGTTTAGGGTGTAAGGGTGTAGGGTGTGGGGGAAGTTGTGGGGGTTACGTGTCTTTGAGGTTGGCGACGGTGAAGGCGGAGCCGTCGGCGTGGGTCCAGTCGTGGGCGGGCTTGTCGATGGCGTCTTCGTAGCCGACCCAGAGCTCGAACCAGTACGCGAGGAAGTCGTACGGGGCGTAGCGGCTGTAGTGGGCGATGATCCGGGGGTGGAGCTTGGTGGGGTCCTTGGGGCGGGGGACGTCGTAGGTCTTGCAGTAGTGGCGGTAGGTTTCGGTGTCGATGGCGACGCGGTCGTAGTGACCTAGCAGCTGGAGGAGGTTGGCGGCGGCGTAGGGGCCCAGGCCGTGGATCGCGAGCAGGGCGCGGTAGAGTTCGTCGGTGGTGCGGTCGGGGTGCTCGAACCAGTCGAGGTCGAGCCGGCCGTCGACCACGTCGCGGGCCAGCCGGATCATGCGTTCGGCCCGGTAACCGACCTTGCACGCGGCCTTGAGGTCCTCGGGCGACCATTTGGCGAGGTGCTGGGGGGTGGGGAAGCCGCGTTTGCCGACGTGCTGGCAGAGCAGGCGGTTCATCGTCCGGGTGTTGGTCCAGGTGACGTTGCAGCCGGTGATGGTCTTGATGATGTCTTCGAAGAGGGTGGGCGATCGGAACATGCGGCCGAAGCCGGCGGAGCGTGCCGCGGGGTGCAGGCGGTGGAAGCCGGCGAGGTCTTCATCGAGCCGGAGCATGCGGGCGGTTCGGTCCTTGATGACGCGGCGTTCGTCGGGCTTGACCGGCCGGTCGCACGCGAGTTGGAGCCGGCCGTTGCGCTGGGTGATCCGGACATGGACCAGCCGGCGTCCGATGCGCATCGGCCGGGAGAAGGTCTGGGTGTCGGGCGCCCAGTGGTTGGGGGCGAGCAGGAAGTAGCCGTAGGAGCAGACGGCGCGTTCGAGCTGGAAGTCGTCGGGGACCGGGAGGGTGAGTCGTGCGGGTCGGGTCGGCGTCATGGGGTGAACGATCTTAGGCGGCCGGTGGGGTCGGGCTATCCTGAATGGCAGATGGCAGATGGCAGATGGCAGATGGCAGATGGCAGATGGCAGATGGCGGATGGCGGATGGCGGTAGGGATCGCCGTGGGTGATCGTTGGTGGGCTGGCTTTACGAACCGGGCGGGGTCATGACGTTGCGCCAGTTCATGGCGGCGGCGGCGGCGACGAGGTCGGTGTGCATCTCGCCGGTTTCGGGCCGGGCCTGGTCCGGCGCGACGCGGGGCAGGACCGCCAGGATCGGCGTGTCGGTCAGCTTCTGGAGCCACTCCCGGTTGCTCGCGATGCTGGGGTCTTCGCTCAGGGCGGCGTCGGCCTCGTAGCCGTTCATGACGATGCCCGCGATGCGGCAGCCGGCGAGGCGGAGCAGTTCAATGGTCATGGCGGTGTGGTTGAGCGTCCCGAGGATGGAGCGGGCCACCACCACGACGGGGTAGTCCAGGGCCCGGATGAAGTGGAGGAAGGTGAGCTTCGGCCGGTCGGGGTCGAGCGGGACCATCAGGCCGCCGACGCCTTCGATCAGGAGGGCGTCATTGGCCTCGTCGAGGAGCGTGAGGCTGCGCCAGAGGCCGTCCCAGTCGATTGGCTTGCGCGTCTGCTCGGCGGCGACCGCGGGGGCGAGCGGGGGCAGGAAACGGATCGGATTCACGACGTCCAGCGACTGGCGGCAGTCGGCGAAGTGGGCCAGCGCCTCGGCGTCGCCGCTGACCAGCCCCTCGCGCTCCTTGCGGCAGCCGCTGGCGAACGGCTTGGACACCCCCAGCCGGCCGCCGGGGTTCTGCAGCCGCCACGCGGCGGCGATCGCGCAACTCGCCACCGTCTTGCCGACGTCCGTGTCGGTGCCGGTGATGACCACCCCAGGCTTCTGCAAACGTATCGGCAGGTCCAGCATGGCCCGAATGATAGCGGACGGGGCGGGTCGTGGCGGGGGCAGTTTTTGAGATTTTTTCTCAATCACTATCATATGGCCTTGAATTGTGATTCATTCTCATTATGATCGCCGGGCCCGTGACGTCACTTAACCTCGGAGAATGACATGACTCGTCTCGTCCGGCCTGCTTTCACCTTGATCGAGCTGCTGGTTGTGATCTCGATCATCGCGCTTCTGATCGGCATCCTTTTGCCCGCTCTCGGCAGCGCCCGCGCCGTCGCACGGTCCACCGTCTCGATGAGCCAGATCCGGAATCTCAATACCGCCCTGGCTATCTACGCGACCGAGCACCGCGACTTTCTGCCGATGCACTCGTCCTCCTCCGATCCGAGCCACCCCGCCTACGCCGATCCGCGCACCCGCTGGTTTGACTACCTCTTTCCCTACCTCGAAACCATCGACGTCTACGTCAGCCCCAACCTCGACCCCGAGCAGCTCGAAGCCTCGACCCGCTACTTCGCTCACACCAACACCAGCGGCTACCCCGGCGGGCCCGTCCCGTTCGCCGGCTACGGCTACAACTTCCAGTACCTGGGCAACTCGCGCTTCAATCCCACCTTCCACCGCAACCTCAGCGACGTCATCGACGCCAGCGGCACTGTCGCCGTCGGCGACTGCTCGGGCTCTCGCGCCGGCGCGTCAGGCGCCATGCCCGGCCACTCCAGCCAGGCGGTCTACGCCATCGACCCCCCGCTGATATCCGCCCGCACCGCCCACCCTGACGGTCGGGCTTATTACGCCGGCGGCTCGGTCAACGAACCCAACGGCACGCCCGACACCTATCTCTGGCGGTCCTGGACCATGGAGCGCAACAACGGCGCCGCCAACGTCCTTTTCCTCGATGGCCACGGTGAAGCCGTGACCGCCGGGGAACTCGACGATTCCAACGACGACGGCGTCCTCGACAACGGCCACTACAACGGCTACGGCGACCCCTACCGCCAGTGATGCGTGATTCCTCATAAGCGCCAGGCGCGAGCCCGGCGCATCGGCTACGGATTCACATTGTTCGGCGAGGTCGGCACGCCCACGCCTTGTTCATAGACCAACTGCCCGCCGTCGTGGGCGGTGACGGCGGTCCACCCCGCCCCGGCCAGCGACACCGCCAGCAGCAGCACCAACGCCGCCCAGCGCCAGGCCTTGGCCTTCACCGCGGTGACCAGCGACAACGCCGCGGCTGCGCCCATCAGGAGCCAGACCTTCTCGCCCATCGATTCGTGCCGGTTGAGCGTGTCGAGCGCGGCTTCGGTCATGCGTGCGGTGTCGAGCCGGGCGTAGGCGTCCTCCCCCGACCTTTCCGCGGCAAACGCGCCGACCGCCCCGATGACAAACAGGGCGAACGTCATCCAGCGCAGCGCTTTCGCCCGCCCGCCGCTGAGGAGCAGCGCGATCACCAGCGGCACGCCCAGCAGGCTGATCGCGATCGGAAGGTGCACCATCATCGCGTGCCGCGCCGCGGCGTTGTTTGAGGCGTCGGCCATGGAATGCAACAAATCACTCATGGGTGCGTCTCCTGAATGAGGGATGTTGGAGCTTCATGGTATCGTGATCGGTGGAATGGCCGTTTGATCCGAGGGACGCTCATGCAACGTTTGGCATTCGCCTTGTTTCTCATCGTCGTCACGATCGTCTCGTTTGCGTTAAACACGGCGTACAACGACTTTCCCATGTCGTACCACCCCGACGAGCCGGGGAAGGTGCGTCAACTCATGGACGGGAAATGGAACTTTAACCATCCTCACCTGATGATGGCCGCCGCGCGGGTGGGGCTGGCGGGCTTCGGCCCCGACAAAGTGGCGGGAGACGGGGCGGGGGATGGCGAAGCGGTGGCGCGGGTCGGCCGGGGGGCGTCGGCGGCGCTGGCCGCCCTGGCGGTCGCGGCGCTGGCGATCACCGCTGCGCTGCTGCACGGCTACGCGGCGGGGTGCCTGGTCGGGCTGCTGGTCATGCTCTGCCCGAGCCTGGTGGGGCTGGCGCACTACTTGAAGGAAGACGCGTCGCTGGTGTTCGGCCTAGCGGTGCTGGCGTTGACGCTGGCGATCGCGCAGCGCTGGCCGCGCTGGTGGGCGGCGCTGCTGATCGGGGTGGGGTGCGGGCTGGCGGCGTCGGGGAAGTACGCGGGGGTCCTGGTCGCGGCCGCGGCGTTGGCGGCGGTGCTGATCGGGCCGATCTATCGCCGCTGGTGGACCCGGCCGATCGCCGTGCTCGCGGCCGCGGCGGCGGGCGTGGCGGTGTGGGCCGCGGTCAACTACGAGGCCGTCGCGGACTGGGGGACGTTTCGCAAGGGTTTTGACCGGGAATACGAGCACGCCACGACCGATCACGGCGGCCTGTACAAGCCGTGGTGGAGCGGCGCCTACCTGCGGGTGCTGATGGAGCAGACCCCGTGGCTGGTGTTGGCCGCGTCGGCGTCGGCGGCGGTCTACTTCGCGGTGACCGCCCGGCGGCAACGCTACGTGGCGTGGCTGTTGCTCCTCTTCCCGCTGGTCTACCTCGGGGTCGTGATGTCTTCCCGCATCTTCTTTCCGCGATATATGTTGCCCCTGGTTGTCGGGGTAACCTACCTCGCAGGCGTCGGCGCGGCCGGCTGGTCGCTCTGGCCTCGTCTGGCGTGGCGACGGGGCGTCGCCCTGACGGTGATCGGCGGGGCGCTGGTTGCGGTCAGCGCGTGGCGTTGCGCCGATTGGCTGGATCAGTTTGCCGACGACAGCCGCGACCGGCTGGCGGCCTGGGTGGTTGAGGAGCTCGAGCCCGGGGCGCGGATCCTGCAGGACACCTACGCCGGGTTGCCGGCCGGGGACTTACGGGAGCAGGGGTATTTCATCTCGACCCGCTGGCGCGCCGCCGACATGGGCCCGTTGCCCCGACTCCGCCGCCGGGGATTCACGCACGTGGTCGTCTGCGCGTTGATCTACGACCGTTACATCCGGGGCGAGATGCGTCCAACACCAGGCTACGAAGCGAAATACGAGCGTGTCCGGGAGTGGTACCGGACCTTGCCCGATCGGGCGACGCGGGTCTGGGCCAGCGGCGGTGACACGCCGACGCCGCTGTACGCCAACCCGGCGATCACGGTCTACGCATTGACGCCATAACGTATTTGGACGCATTTGCTGCGGTTGCGGGGGCTCGTTACACTGCTGGGTCTTGCATCGGGGCGTAGCGCAGCTTGGTAGCGCGCTTCACTGGGGGTGAAGAGGTCGCAGGTTCAAATCCTGTCGCCCCGATCTTTGTCAGAAAGAGACCCTTCGGCGAGTGCGTCGAAGGGTTTTCTTATTGTGAAATCAAGACTTGCGCCGTCGAGAGAAAAGTTCAAACACACGATTTCGAGGATTCGGCGTTTGGCTTGGTAATCGGCGGTAAGCCACTTGTCCTGAAGCACTTGAGAGAGCTCAAACGCTTTTTAAGCAATCTCGCCGTCCTCCGCGCGGCGGCGGTTATCCGCCGACACCTTCAGGTCTTCGATCCGGTCGCGTAGCTCGATGCTCTTGGTGGCGAACGTGTCGGCGTCGATCTCGTCTAACAACCGCAGGTTGAGCAAGCGGTCTTGCTGGTTGCATGCGATCGCATCACCAATCAAACAGCTCAGAAGGCGGCACCTTCAACGCCCGCGCCAGATCGACGATCACCACGAGGGTTGGATTGCGCTCGCCGCGCTCGACGCCGCCAATGTATGTCCAGTGCCGTTTCGCACGGGCGGCTAACTCCTCTTGGGACCAGCCTTGCGCCTCGCGCAGCGAACGAACACGGCGACCTAACTTGTGTTTGACGGACGCGGATGCCACGCAGTCATAGGACCGCAAGCTATACTATCAGTCCAGAGACTATGAGTATTATTCGAGGCGTAGGGTCTGAAGTTTCTGGTTCCGGGAGACCGGGTGATGACGACCTCTGATTCAGAAGAACTCAACCCGACAGCTAGGCAGGACGAACACAACACGATCTTCTCGCTGTTGGTTCACTACAAGGTGTACGGAGGCAAGGGCCTGGACATCGTGCTCCCCCCTGCGCCCGTCGCTCAATGTATCCGGTTGACCGACCCCGCCACGCCGCGCGGTGTGATGATTGCCGCGGCGACACGGCTCATGGAACTGAGCGACCCGACGGGTCGAGCAGGACGCCATGGGGGTCGGCTACCCCCCCGAGGGGGGCTAGGGCGTTCTGTCAGACCCCTGGATGCCGGGCAGGGTGCGCAGGGCCGTCCTTCGTTGGGGCACGGCGCCCTGTCCCGGCTTTTCCGGGAGTAGCATCATGACGAAACACGCCACCTGTCGCTTCTGCTCTACTCTGATTGAGGTTCGTCCCTGGACCGATGATGACCCGCCGGATTGGCCCCGGTTTCACCGCTGTCCGAACTGTCGCGCCGTCGTCTTCGAACCCCCAATAGGATCAGACTTGGCCGGCGATTTCTCACGGCCCCGTGTCCCGCTGAATCCGCAAACGATCTGTGATCTCTTGGTATTTGTGCTGCCCGAAGACCATCCGGATCGTCGGGCCGTTGAGGAGCGCATTGAGAACGGGCTGACAAGCGGCGATACGCCCGACGAGGACGACTTGCCGCCTGTCAGCCCGATCGATGAACTGGACTGGTTGTATAAACGTCGCTCAGACGATTCGCCGCCGGGTCAGTAGCATCACACTCGCCAACGCAAGGCGCCGAAAGCCCGCACGGCTTGTGGACGAGGCCGTGCGGGCTTCCAAGGCAAACCCGCCTCCATCCACCAACATCAATCTCCGTTTCGGTCATCAGACGGTTGACGATAGCTCCGGGATGACGCAAACCGTGTCGGGGAGCAAGGTTGACACTCCGACGACAAATAGTTCAGCCGGTGTCCTGTCACTTCGATTTTTTACACAAGAGCCTTCCGCTGAAAACGGGAGGCTCTCTTCTTGCTCAGGAAGGGGTTAAAGTCATATTCATGAAAGGCTCTTGGCGCCAACTCGCCTGCGCGCTGATGGGATTGGAGAGCTATTCCGCAGGTCGGCAACCAGCTGATATCTGCCAAACATGTATCGCGTCATTCGCGAAGGAGCGCTAGGTGATTACAGCACGTCAGATCGAAGCTGTGCTTTCCGGTGTTCTTGATGGGTGCGGTGATGCAATTGCGGACATCGACTACCGGTTGGTCGGGACCGCGGCTGCAGCGATGCGGGGGGTGCTTCTGCCTGCCGAAGACGTGGACGTGCTCCTGAGAGAACGTGCAGATGTCGATGCGTTCAGCGCAGCGCTTTCCCGGCATGAGTGCCTGTCGCCACCACAGTATCTGGACGGCTCCAAGCAGTATTTCGCATCATTCGAGGTGCAAGGCATCCGGATCGAGTTCAGCACAGTTGAGGTTGAGAGCGAGTCGGATACCACCGAATGCATCGGCACTGGCCCCTGGAACCATTTCGCCATGATCAGGTGCGGCCGCAGGTCCGCTCCCGTTGTGGCCCTCGAGCTTCGCTTGCTGACAGAACTGGCCCGCGGGCGAGCAGATCGCTATGTCCCTATCTGGCAGTTCATGCAGTGCCATGGGTTCGACGCGGAGTTGCTGGTGCGTGGGCTCAAGGAGCGAGGTATCTCGCGGGTTGAACATATAGACCTGACCCCACTGATCAATCCCGGCATCCGCTTGCCATAACCGGCTTCAAGAAAGGGCCTCGCAGATGGGCGGCGGCGCCCGCCAGGTTGCGGAATGAAAGGCGAATGCGAGGGGGCGCAGCGAGGCCGTACGGGCCGGGCTGGGCGTGTGCGTCTGACGTGCCGGTTGCGACAGGCTCAGGGCAGGGCCGGTAGCGTGATCTCCACCGTGCCGCCATCGGCTGTGAGGCGAGCCGTCGCCTTGGCGGTCTTACCGTGGTGCTTGACCGTGATGCGGTGATCGCCGTGGAAGGCCCGCAGTGTGGCGAGGCCTTGGTCGTCGGTCGCGAGGGATTCGTCGGTCCGCCAGTCTTCGGTGACCAGCCGCTTCCACACCTCGCCGTGGGGGCGGAGCGTAGAGTCTTTGTTGGTCAGGGCCGAATTGGGGATCCATTTGTACGGGGACGGCGTCCAGTAGATCACGCCGGTGACCGACGGGTGGCTGAACATCACGGTCGTGAAGTCCCGCACGTAGTCGGCCTGGAATGCGAGCTGATCGGGGTCCTGGGTGTCGCGGATGTTGACATCGAACTCGGTCGCCTGGATCTCCAGCCCGAGGGTGGCGAACTCGTCGAGGCGCTTGAGGATGACTTCGGGGGGCGGTGCGGAGCTGACGCTGAGGTGGCCCTGGATGCCGAAGCCGTCGATGGGGGCGCCGAGCTTTTGGAGGTGCTTGATGCGTTCCATGGTGTAGGCCCGGACGTTGGCGCCTCGCTCGGTCTCGGGCAGGACGTGGATCTCATTCCAGAACAACTTCGCCCCGCCGCTGGCTTCCTTGGCCCAGCGGAACCAGTCGGCGACCGCGTCGTGCCCGACGATCTCGACCAGCCCACGGTGCTTGTAGTTCTCGTTGATCACGTCCCAGACCGGCAGCCGGCCCTTGAACCGCTCGCCGATCTCGAAGATCCGGTCCTTCACGGCCTGCTGCACGACCGCCGGGTCTCTGGCCTTGTCCCCCAGGCTGCGCCGGACCGGGCCCGGCAGGTTCCAGACCATGACGTGGCCCTTGATGGTGATGCCACGCTCCTCCCCCCATTCGACCGCCCAGTCCGCACGCTTCGGGCGGTAGAACGGCCCGTAGCTCCCGGCGAACGCCGCCCACTTCAGTTCGTTGCCCGGGATCAGCAGGTTGAACATGCCGCTGGTCAGCAGTTCCTCGTGCTTCTTGGCGCTCTCTTCGCCGACCTGGCTGGGCAGCAGCTGGCGGGTGTCGAGCGTGGTGCCGAAGACGAAGTCCTGGCGGGTCTGCTCGACGCGCACCTCCGCATCTTTCACCGGGTTGCCTTCGGCGTCGAGGACCTCGATCGTGAGATCGGACTTGCGGATGGCTTCGATGCGTTCGAGCGCTTTCCTCCGCCAGGATGCGTCGGGCTCACGCCCGGGGTAGTCCAGCCCCAGGTCGATCGTGGGCAGGTCGGTCACCGGGACGCTGGGGTCGAACGCCATCACGGTGAGCCCGCCGATCTCCAGCGTCTGCCGGAGGTTGCCGACCCAGAACTCGACCTTCGCTTCGCCTGGCGCGTAGTCCTCGAGCGCGACGCCGCGGAGCAGGTACCGCTGCCAGCCGGGCTCGATCTCGATGGGGTGGCTGAAGCTCTTGGTGTAGGGCTTGCGGTTCTTCGAGAGCATCACCGTCGCCCGGCCGTTCCCCGAGGCGTGCGCGGAGGAGGTCGCCCGGGCGTCGAAGGCGATCAGGATCGGATCGCCCGCCTTGATCGGGGCGGTGTTCTCAGCGACAAACTGAGCCTGCCAGTGCTTGCCCGGGCGATTGAACACCTTGAGTTCCACGGCCTCGCCGTAGGGCCGGTTGTTGGCCGGCACGATCTTGTAGCGGACGAACTGCGCGGTCACGTCGTAACGCTCGCGGGCGGATTCTTCCGTCTCATCGACCAGGAACCTGGGCCGAGGCAGTTTCGCCAACTCGTTCTCGAATAACGCTTCGCGGTACCGACTCGGCGGGGCGGGCTCGCGGCCGTCTCGCGGGTCGTAGCGCCACAGCGGGAATTTCGGCAGCGTCTCCGCCTTCGCGTCCGGCCCGAGGTCCAGCACCTCCAGGCCGCCGATCTCGATCGTCTGGGCCTGGTACCCCAGGAAAAACTCGAACTTGGTCTGGCCCGCCTCGATCGGCTTCTTCAGCCGGTAGGCGAACCCCATCCGGCGCCAGTCGTTGCCGACGGAGAACCGCTGGTCCAGCGCCCCGCCTTGGGCCTTGACCAACGCCATCGCCGCCGGCGGCGAGCCCGCCTCCACGGCCGATCGGGCCATGAACGTCACCCACACCAGGTGTCCAGCGGGGACATCCTTGGTGAGGACGCCCTTGAGCAGCACACCCCACGGGTCACCGGGCTTCCGTCGGGTCTGCACCCGCCAGGCTCGCTCGAACGGCTGCCCCTTGACCTCGACGATCTGCCCCCGGGCCCAGTACCCGCCGGGCTCAAGGTCGTCGAGCGAGATCAAGTCGGCGCCGGTGGGCAGGGGTGTGTTGGGCGCGGCCGCGTAGGCGGCGGAGGTAAACAACACAAACATTAATGCAGAAATCAAGCGCATGTTGGGGTCCGGGTGGGTGTCTGGTTGATCGGTTGCGTACGGGTGCTAATCAGGGCTGTAGGCAAGTGGGTTCGCTATCCGTCGGGGTTCATGAATGCCGCTTCTGCGGCTGCAGGCTCGAGCGACTCGACGTGGCCGTCGACAAACAGGTAGTTGAAGACACGGCCAAGGTGCCGAGGCGGGAGTTCATCCTGGAACGAGTTGAACGCGCCAAAGGGGGTGAGGTATTCGCTGGACCCGGAGTCGCCGAGCATCATGTTGCCGGACGGGAGTTTGAAGTCTTCGAACCGAGGCGGGGCGTTATCGATGACGCCGCTACGGGTGGCGTCGGGGCCGGACGGATTGGGCTGGATGCCGCGAAAGTCTTGCGGCGGGCCGTAGCCGACGCGGTTGGATCCGCCGGTATATCCATCCCATTCAGGGCAACTTCGGAAGAAGTCCTCGGGCCGGTTGCCGCCGGGGTTCGACTTGGCGGACTCGATATAGGAGGCGAGATATTGGTGCCAGAGCCGGGGGCCGCTGCCGAACTTGCTCCAGGGCAGGCTGTTGTCGTTATCCTCGGCGTAGAGGTAGTAGGCGATGCCGATCTGCTTGAGGTTGGACTGGCACTGCACCGAACGCGCCGCGGCGCGGGCCCCCTCCAGCGCGGGCAGCAGGATGGCGATCAACACCGCAATGATGCTGATGACCACCAGCAACTCGATGAGCGTAAAGGCGTTTCGGAGTGGTGGGTGATTCATGCTGCAGGCCTCGGGTTGATCCGCTGACGGATTGATATGCGCGGCTCCGCCTCCCAAAAAGAGAGCCGCGGGCGTTAACCCGCGGGCTCTCGTGTGTATCGACTTCACACTCCGCGGCGGCGGCCGCCGAGAATCAACAGGCCTCCAAGCCCCAGCAGCGTCAGCGACGCCGGCTCGGGGATGACGCCGACCACGATGCTATCTGCGTTGTAGGTGATGGAGAACGTGGGATCGGATGTCACGTCCACGTTGTTGTAGAGGATGGTCTCGAATGTCCCGGTGTTGGCGCCATCGACGATGGTGTAGCTGCCGACGATCGGGATGGCGGCGCCGGTGATCGAGAGCGTGTTGTCAAGGTCACTGAGATTGAACGTGCCGGCTGGGGCGGCCCCTTCAACCAACCGGAGTACGTCCGACACGCCGGCTGCGCCGAAATCGATCGCAAGAACCGATCCGGGGTTCATCTCGATGTCGTCCTCGATTTCGAGGGACTCGATCAGTGCGCCGAAGGCGCCATTGCCGCCCGGCGCGATCGTGCCATCCACGGCGATTCCATCCGGCCGGTTGCTGCGGACCAACCCGGTCCCGCCCAGCGTCCCGTCGGCCCCGATAGACCACGACTGATTAGTCGCCCGCGGGGCGCCGCCGCCGGTGACGGCGGTCCCGCCGCTGTTGATGAGCACTGTCCCCGCGTTGACGGTGATCCCCCGGTTGCCGGTGACGGCGCCGGTCATGTCGATCACCAGGACGCCGCCCCCGTTCTTGATGGGCTGCTGGGCGAGTTCGAACCGCCCAACCCCGGTGTAATGCAGGGTGTTGCCGGCACTGATGTTCCAGTTGGCGGCGTTCTGCGCGCCGATCCGGGCGCCGGTGTTGGCCGTGGTGACGGTGACCAGGCCCACTGGCGTCGTGGTGTCGAGGTCGACCGAGGCGTAGAACCGCGCGGTCACGTCGACATCCCAGCCGGACGAATCAAACTGGGCGGTCGGGCGGAAGCTGTTGCTACTGTTGTTCCAAGTCGGGTTGCCGGCGGCGAGGTTGTCAAACACGAGGGTGTCGGAATTGCCCGGAGCCGCAATCGGGCTCCAGTTGTCGGCATCGGTGATGTTGCTGTTGCCGGTGTCGCCGTTGGTCCACGTCAGCGTGGCGGCATTCGCCGAGCCGACCGAAGCGATCGCCAGGCCGAGGGTGAGTGCGCTCAAAGCATGTCGGGTGTGCATGATGTCCTCCGAGACGGCGTGAAGTGAAACGCGATCAGACAATGGGTTGTTCGTTGACCGTACGCCCGGCCACGAGCTGGCCGCGTACGACCTGTACGGGCTGAGATGCTTGGGTTTCGATTCGCTGCCGCAGCATGGTGGCGGCACACTCGCCGATCTCGCGGTACGGGACCGCGACGCCGGACAGCCCGGCCCCGTTGGGGTCCTGCATGTCGTCCATCACCGCGGCGACCGCCAACTCGTCCGGCACGCGCATGCCCCGGACCGCGGCCGCGTAGAGCAGCGGGTGCGCCAAAGCCGAATGCCCGCAGACAACCGCCGTGGGACGATCAGCGTCATCTGCATCCAGAAGCCGATTGATCGCCGGGCAATGCGGCGGCAGTTTGCCGTGGGTTTCGAGCAGGATCATGGATTCGAGCCCGGCATCCCGCATCGCCGCGACATACGCGTCGTGGCGTGCATGCCCCGAGTAATGCAGCCCCTGCGTGTGGTCGTACGCCAAGTACGCGATCCGCCGGTGACCCAACGTGAGCAGCCGCTCGGTAACCTGGCGGACCATACCCGCGTCGTCGGGATAGACGCAGTCCTGGTCCAGTTTGGCGTTGATCCAAACCGCGGGTGTCCCGGCCCGGCCGACCAAATCCAACAACCCCTCGGGCACGTCCTGCATCAGGTTGACCAGCAGGCCATCGACCGACATCTCACGCAGGATCGCGGGCGGGTCCGCGGCCTCGGCCCGGTGGTGCAGCGGCGACAAAATCAGCCGCATGCCCTGTTCATAGAGCACCTTGTTGATCCCGTAAACCAGGCTCCGCCCGACCGCACCGTCGTCGCGAAACAACAGCCCCGCGGCGTGGAATCGCCCCGATGCGGTTGCGCGGGCGGCGGTGTTGGCCCGATAACCCAACTCGTCCGCGATCCGCTGAATGCGCCTAACTCTCTCTCTAACCTTGGGATATGACCCCTTGACCCGCCCATTGAGCATGCGTGAAGCGGTGTTGAGGGACACGCCGGCACGGCTGGCGACGTCACTCAAGGTCGCTGACCGGGCGGATTGGGCTGGCGCGGGTGTTGAAGATGCCATAGAGACAAGCTCAATATCGAAGCGCTGCGAAGTCGTAACGCTTCGATTATAATGCGGTCGACCTGCTTGTCAAGGTTTATTCGTGAATCAAACCGGCTTTGGCCCGCTGGCCCGATTGACCCCAACAACGGCATGCGGGTCGATGGCAACCGCGACGGAAACGCACTACCGCTCAAAGCCAAGGCCGAGAATGACCGTGAACCAACGAATGGAATCCGATCAATGCATGAACCTGGCTAGATATCAATCCTCGCGCGGCGGCCATTTCACGATCCAAGTCGGCGACCGGGAACGCCACACCATGCGCGAAGGGCTGGGAACCAACTGGTTTTCGGGCTGGCGGGGAGGCGCTTACCCGGCTGCGGATGATGAGCGGCGGTGGGCCCGTCTGTTTGATCATTTGACCTGGTTGGGGCCACGGTTCATCCGCTTCGGACAGCCCGCGAAAAGATGAACCACCGGCGGGGGTGCGCCTGACGAACTGAAGAATGCTTGTCACAACCCGTTTTGGAGAACTTGAAAATAACACGACTGCGCCCCGCCCCGCTGAAGCAATGAGCGGATCGGCCCAGTTCACTTAGGATCATTTTCTGTTGATGTGCGCGGGTCCTGTGATGAAAGGAATGTCTTTGTGAGTACTATTGAGCCGATCACCTCGCACCACTGGTCATGCCAATGGATCTGGCTCGACGAAGTCGAACCCAAGCCCAATCGATATGCACTGTTCCGAACAGAGATCACGCTTCACCACGCCTCAAAGCTGCGGGTGACGGCGGCTTCGCGATATCGGCTCTACCTCGACGGCCAATGGCTTATTGACGGCCCGCCACACGGCCAGCCGGATTACTGGTTCTTCGATGAACACGATCTGCCATCACGCCCGAGCGGTTCGACCGCGTGTCTCGCGGTGGTGGTCCACGACGTGGGCGGCCCGGAAGGGCATCGTCCTGGATTCCTCGCGGAAGTGGTCGATGAAACCGGCAAACTCATCACCGCCACGGGTCGCGGCTGGCGATGCCTGCCGGGCGACGCCTGGTCCGACAAGGGGCATGAGTGGTGGATGAATCATCTCGATCCGTTTCAGGAAATCCATGACGCTCGGCTCATGCCCTCGGGTTGGATGCAGCCGGGCTTTAATGATTCTTGTTGGCGCACCCCCGTTGTCATGCGCCGTCGAATCCCCGGCGGCAGTGCGGACACCGAACCACACGCGGCGGGGCCCTGGCATCGGCTGGTGAAATCGCCAATCCCGCCACGCAGGCACACTCCGCTGCCCCCTGTCAGCGTTACCCGGGTCGAAGAGAACATCGCGCTGGAAAACCGCGGCCGTCCCAATGATCTGTCCATCGTCCTTTCCATGCCAGGCCAGCCCACTCGGTGGACAGCGGTACGCGAGTCGGACAACTTGCTATCCGAAGCGGGCGTCACGACGCTCTGCTGCAGCACCGGGCATCTTCGGGACCGCGACTTCGACGGCTATTACGAACCAACCGTCCTGCTGGATTTTGGCAGACCGATCGCCGCTTATGTGGAACTGGATATCGAAGCCCCGGCCGGCGCGCGCATCACCATCGGCCTGGCGGAGCGATTGATCGATGGGTACTTCCATAACGCGCTGGAAGCGCAATACTGCTTCAGCTACACAGCCGTTGAAGGCAGGCAGACATGGCAATCATTTGTCTGGCGAAGCTTCCGGCACCTGAAGCTACGCCTGCACCATTGTTTCGAACCGGTCCGGATTCATGCGGTGCGGGCCCGAACCTATGAGTATCCGTTCGAGAACCGGGGTGACTTCACCGGCACAGACGACCGGCTGACCCGTACGTTCGAAATGTGCCGAAATACCATTCAGTTGTGCTGCGGCGACTCGATGGTCGATACGCCGTGGCGGGAGCAGGCTCAATGGGTCGGCGACGTGTCGGCAGTGACCATCGGAGGGGTCCACGCCTGTTTCGGTGATGTCCTGCTGCCAGCCAAGTTCCTGCGCCAGGCAGAAGCCAATCCGTTGCCTTCAGGCATCCTTCAGATGATCACCACCGGTAGTGTTGATCGGGAGAGGAACATCCCCGACTACTCACTCTGGTGGACGCTGGCACTCTGGGACCATTACCTTTTCACGGGCGACCGACCTCTGCTTGAAGCCATGTATCCCGCCGCGCTGCGGGTGATCGGGGCCTTCGCCCGCCACACAAACGCTCAGGGACTGATTCAGGACATGCCCGGCTGGGTTTTCGTTGATTGGGCCTTTATTGATCGTCGAGGCCAGTGCGCCGCGCTCAACGCATTGTTCTATGGAGCAATGGGGACGGTGCGAAGCATGGCTGAGCAAGTGGGCGACCCGGCATCGATCGAACGTCTTGATCATGCCAGACGTCAGCTTCACGGCAACTTCGCCTCCCGGTTCACTGATCCCGACACCGGACTGATCCACGACGCCTGGCGCGACGGCTACATCTCTAAACGAGTCAGTGAACACGGCAACTACGCCGCCATCCTATGGGGCTTGGTCAGCGACGCGCAGATTGAGCACATCATTCAAAAGACGCTCCTCGATCATTCGCTGAAGCTGATCGAAGCCTCGCCGTTCTACACCACCGTGATGCTGCACGCGTTGGCCCGCTTGGGGCGACACGACTTGGCGATCCAGCTCATCCGTGATCGCTGGGGCAGGCGAATGGTCGGCCGCGGCATGTCAACCTGCTTTGAAGAATGGGGTGAAAACGGCTCGTGGCGGGAAGGGACTTACCGCGGGTTCATGCGAAGCCATAGCCATGCTTGGTCCGCCGGGCCTGCGCAGTATTTTATTCACCGTCTCATCGGGCTAGAGATCCTCGAGCCCGGCTGTGGCCACGTCCTCTTGGCGCCGGCCGTGCTCGACATTGACTACCGCGTGGTCTGTCCCACCCCCTTGGGCCCGATCACGGTCTGCCAGGAGGCCGGCCAGATCGACATCGACGCGCCGCGTGCGATGCGCGTCACACGATCGTAGCCCCGCCATGCCATTTCAAAACGCAACGCAGTTCGTGGGGCCGAACGCCAGGCGCAACGTAAAACATTGAATATCAAAGTTTGAAGGATTTAAAATCCAGCTGTCTGTCACCGGCGCCGGTGGGCGTCAATCGGGGCGCCCGTCCTACCGAGGAGGGCTTCCTTCAGGGCCTAAAGCCTCGTTGGGTTGACCGCCCAGCGTATCCGTCGCCAGCTCTGAAGTGTCTTTGGCACGCAACCACAGGTCGTGCTGCGGGAAGGGTATCTCGATGCCCGCCTCCCGCAGTGACGACTCGATCGCCGTGTGCAAATCGTGCGTGGTCGGCAGCCGTTGAGCGAGTTGACCGACGAAGGCTCGGACTTCGAAATCCAGTGAGCTATCCCCGAAGCCGATGAGCAAAATGCTTGGCGCGGGGTCGTCGAGCACGGCCGGCACCGACCGCACCGCGTTGGCGATCGCGTCGTGGGCCTTGACCACGTCGCTCCCGTACGCGACGCCGACCGGGATGAGCAGCCGGGTGATGGGGCTGCTCAATGTCCAGTTGATGACCCGGTCCGTGATAAATGCTTTGTTTGGGACCAGGATTTCTTTGTTGTCCCAGTCGGTGATGGTCGTGGCGCGGATTTGGATGCGGCTGACCGTCCCGCTGATCTCGCCCACGGTCACGACATCGCCGACGCGCACGGGCCGCTCAAAAAGGATGATGAGTCCGCTCACGAAATTCGCCACGATTTCCTGAAGTCCGAAACCCAGGCCGACGCCAAGTGCGGCGATAATCCATTGGGCCCGGCCCCAGTCGATGCCGATGAGGTGTGAGGCCCAGATCACGCCCCCCGCGATGACGACGTACCGCACGAGCGTCACGATCGCGTAGCGTGTCCCTCCATCGATCGGGAAGCGCGCAAGGACCACCAGCTCCAAAAGCGCCGGCAGGTTACGGGCGGCCACCACGGTCACCGCAATCAGCAGGGCCACGAGCGTCAATGACCACAAGGTGACCGCCGGGACGATCACCTCGCTTTCCGCGTCCAGTGTGGCGCCCGTTAACTTCACGCTTTCGAGCACCGCCAGTGCGGGCAGCACGTCGGCCCAGACCGCCCAGAGCGATGCGGCGATCCCGGCGATGGCGCCGATCCGCAACAGGGTGCGGGTCTGTTCGCTGGCCGCTTCTACGTCGAGGACCTGTGGATCGAGTTCCGGTGTCGCCTCGCCGCTGACCGGCGCATCGGCGTCTTCGCTTCGTTCACGGGCTTCCCGCTCCTCGGCGAGACGCTGACGGGCCTGCTTCAGGGCGACCCGCCGCCGGGCGATCGATATCCAGCGGGCAAACAGGCTGTACGCCGCGACGCCCAGCAGGACGATCAAGCCGCTCAGGAAGAGCCGCGTCTGAATGACGGTCGCGGTGTAGTAGTAGCCCACGCTTGCAGCAACGGCTAGCCCCAACGGTAAGGCCACCAATGGGATGTACAACACGCGGCGAAGACGCCATGCCCAACCGTCTCTGGACAAGAACGGACTCAAGACGCCGTTGCGGGGCCGGAAGACCAGGGCGAGAAAGACCACTAACGCGAGGGTGGCCAGCAAAAACGCCAGCCGTCCCAACCCGAAGGAGTAAAGCTCATCGCTCGTGGCCCGCGTGCAGGCATCGACAAACGCCGCGGACACTTGGATCGGGATGAGCCACCGAAGGTGCCGGGCCAGCACGTGGCAACTCCGGGCGTCCCACCCCAGATGCGCCGCCGCCAACCCACCCTCCCGACAAATGGCGCGCGAAAAACTCAGCCCGAACCAAACCACGCTCGCAGCGAGCGAACCCCAGGCGATCGCGACCGGGAACCCCCCGCCTGCGCCAAGCAGCAAAGCGCAAACACCCAGCAAAGCCGCCGGACCCGGCAAGACACGCAACACCGTGAGGAGGAATGCACGCAGTGTGAGCGAAAAAGTGTCGGTGGAGAAGCGGCGGGTCAACTCAGCCAGTTGCGCCTCGCGGCGCTTGAATCTACGCTTCCCAATCAGCAATCCGAGGATGCCCACAACGCCAAGCCCGGAAAGGACGGGATGAGAGGCCGCGCCGCGTAACGCCGCTTGACCGACAAGACGCCATTGACCGGGGGCCGCCAACCACGCGACCCCCGCGCCCACATCGTTGACCCACTGGACGTCGATGGGGCTCGCACTCCTGATCCAGAGAAGCTTTTCGTCCAGGCGTGATGTTAAAGCCGAGGCCTCTGTTGCGAGCTGTTTTTCGGCCTCCAGCGCTTCTTCCACCGCAGCGACGTAGGCCTCCTGCGCCAGAATGGATTCTTTCAGCCCGGGCTTATCGGCCGCTTCTGCGAGCCGGTGTTGGTCGAGCATTCGGACAAGGTCGAGCTTCGCCTCAGCGACCGTTCGCTCCCGCGCGGCAACGCGCGACAGGAGGTCTTGCTGAAGGGGTAGCCGGGAGCGCGACTCGTGGAGGAGTTCACCCACTTCATCGCTGGCCAGCCCGATGTCGAGGATCTGGTCCACCGCCGCAGCGCTCGCCCGGACTTGCTCAAGCCGCCGATTCGTGGTTTGAATCTCGGCCTGCAAAACGTCGAGCGAAGGGGCCTCTTCCGCAACGCCAGAGTCCACGAACATTAACGCGATCAGCGCGACGATCAAAGTTTGGTGTACACGTGTGACCACAAGTTCGTTCTCGACACGGTCGCGGCATCAGGCGGATAATATTAGCACCGGCCTCCGCACCCAACCCCAGTCCGACTCCGGATTCCGTACTCCTGGCGGTTCGACCTTAAAAAACAAGCTGGTCACGGCACAAGGCAAGCGTTACACCGCGGAGCAGACCAGCGGGAAGCTGCGAGCAATCTCGTCCCATGGCGAGTTTACAGGCGCCTAAGTGGTGGCAAGCCCCGTTTTCGGTACGCCAGCCACGAAAAGTTCAACTGGTGTCCGGCTACCCCGATCTGTGTCAGAAAGAGCCCCTTCAGTGAGCCATCGATGGGTTTTCTTATTGTGTAATCAAGACTTGCGCCGTCAAGTGAATAGTTCAAACACACGATTTCTCGCGATCACGTGCCCCGTTAAACCCGAAGGGTATCGCTGACCTTCTCGTGTTCGCATTGCCGGACGAGATAACCCGGATCGCATAGCTGGCCGTTGAGCAGGGGCTGTGCGCGGTCAATTTATCAGCGTGCTTGATAATCAATAAGTGTTCACTTATATTTAGGGGATGGTAAGTGTGGCCGAAGACCGTATTTTCAAGGCGCTGGCGGACCCCAGCCGGCGGGCGATCTTCGAGTCGCTCACGCGTGGTGAAGCGGCGGTGAAGGACCTCACGGCGCGTTTTGACATCTCGCAGCCGGCGGTCTCGCAACATCTCACCACCTTGAAGGATGCCGGCCTGGTGAAGGACCGCCGGGAGGGGCGATGCGCTTATTACCGGGTGGAGCCACGTGGGATCAAGCCACTGATCGACTGGATCGCCCACCACCGCGTCTTCTGGGCGGAGCACCTCGGCCGCCTTGAACAACTGCTGGAGAAGATGGATCCATGACTCACGCCGACAAGACCCCGCCTCCGCAAACGGAGTCTCTTGCGTTTGAACTCGAGTTGCCTCACCCGCCAGAGAAGGTATGGCGTGCGCTCACCGATCCCGTGCTGCTTGCGGAGTGGCTCCTGCCTGCTGTCGGTTTCAAACTCGAGTCGGGAGCGGCCTTCACGTTCGAGTCGCAACCGAAACCCGGTTGGGATGGCATCGTGAACTGCCGGATGCTTGAGATCGAGGCGCAGAGGAAGCTCAGTTGGAGCTGGGTTGTCGGCGACATCGACACCGTCGTGACGTTTACGCTCACGCCCACGTCGTCGGGGACGCGCTTATCCCTCGTGCAGTCGGGCTTCAGGCCGGACCAAAAGCAGAACGCTGCGGGCGCACGCTACGGCTGGAAGATGATGAGCGAGAGACTCATCGACCTGCTCGTCAGGATTTTATGAATAGATGCTGACAGGCGATAGACAATGAACATATTCTTGTGGGTTCTTCAGGCCTTGCTCGCCTTACACACCGCCATCGGCGCAGTTTGGAAGTTTTCCAATTCCGCCGAGAAAACCATGCCTTCCTTAAAGGCGATTCCCAACGGGATATGGCTGGGAATGGGTGTGTTTGAATTGCTTCTCAGCCTATGCCTCATCCTCCCGGCGTTTTATCAACCTCTGGCCATCCTTGTCCCTATTGCGGCGGCCTGCGTCGCTGCGGAGATGCTGTTCTTTTGCGTATTGCATGTTCGTTCGAGTCATGTGGAGCCTGGTCCTGTGATTTATTGGATGGTTGTGGCGGTCATAAGTGCATTTATCTCTTTCGGCAGGTTTGTGCTGAATCCTCATTAAAGGAGAAAGAACGATTGTGAAAAGGCGTCGATCACGGAAAAGCGCACCAATATCTCATCGGATCAACGCTAGAGCTTCCGAGTCCGTTTTCTGCGCCGGGGCCGCTACAAAGCGACGTGCAAGGAGCCGGGCGGTATGAGCAAGAAACCCACGCCAGCCAGGGGCAAGGGCCAGGCCGAGGGCGAAAAGCCGAAGCTCCTGGCGGGGGGCAACCCGCAGATCGCGAAGGCTGATGGCGACGCGCCCGTGCAGGCCTACATCATGGCCATGCCGGGCTGGAAACGCGACGCAGGGCGTCGGCTCGACGCGCTCATCGTGCGTAGCGTGCCCACTGTCCGAAAGGCGGTGAGGTGGAACACACCTTTCTATGGCATCGAGGGCCGCGGCTGGTTCCTCGCTTTCCATTGCTTTACGAAGTATGTCAAGGTCACTTTCTTCCGAGGTGCGTCGCTGCGTCCTGCTCCTCCGGTTGAATCCAAGCATGAGGGGACGCGATACTGCCATATCCGCGAGGACGATTCGTTCGACGAGGGGCTTTGGGAAAGCTGGATTCGGCAGGCGTCAGAGTTGCCCGGGGATGACTGCTTTTAAGGGTCCCTGTCGGTTCGAGTACGAAACACCCTCCCGGGGTGTCCTGCTCATGTATTCACGTGTTTTTATGCGCAGACTCATCGGCTTTGAACAATTCTGTTGCGCGGTTATGTGATTCTTTCGCAAAAATTACGTCATGGTGGCTGCGACGCCCGATCCCAGCTTCGCCTCCGGGCCGATTGGCGATCCATTGCTTGGCCAGGTGATCGGGCGTTATCGGCTGCTGCGGTTCATCGGGTCGGGCAAGGTCGGGGCGGTTTACGCGGCGTGGGATGACGAACTTGGCCGGAAGATCGCCCTCAAGCTGATCCCGCGTCTGGAAGACTCGGCGTGGGCCGACCTGTCATCGGCCGTTCGTAACGAGGCCCGGGCGGCCGCGGCGCTGGACCATGAAAACATCGTCCGCATCTACGAAGTCGGCCAGCAGGGCGGCTGGCACTTCATCGCCATGGAGTTGATCGAAGGCCATAACCTCAAGCAACTCATTGCGTCGAACGGCGCGTTCGATCTTGTGCGGGGCTGCCAGATCATGGCCGATGTCGCCGAGGCGCTGGCTTACGCCCACCGCGAAGGCATCCTGCATCGCGACATCAAGCCCGCGAACCTCATCCTGACCCGATCGGGCCGGTGCAAGGTCACCGATTTCGGGCTGGCCGCGGCCCACCCGGCGGAATCGGCCGAGGGGCAGGAGCATCTGCGCGTCGGGACCGCGAGTTATATGGCCCCGGAGGTTGAAGCGGGGTATGCCGCGAAACCCGTGGCGGACGTCTTCAGCTTTGGGGCGACGCTCTGGCACTTGCTGACCGGCGCGCCGCCGTACGCCGGTGCGCAGATGGCCACGGCCGATCCCAAGCTTCCGCGGCTCAGCGAGTTGCGGCCCGATGTGCCCGAAGCGCTCGCCGGGGTCATTCAACAGACGCTTGAGCTCGACCCAGGCCGGCGCTGGTCGGACCTGGACGATCTCGTGCGTCTGCTGCGTGTCCACTCGATCCCGCTGGACACGGTGGCGGCCGCTTCTCCGGAAGGCCGGCGGTTCGCCCGCGCGCTGGAGGCCTTGATCGACCGGCGGGCCAAGCCGTTGCGCGTTCGCGCCCTCATCGCCGGCTTGATGCTTGCCGCGCTCGTGGCCGTTCTGGCTGGTTTTGGCGCGGTGGCGGGGCTCTATCAGATTGAAAGGACCCAGCGCCGTTCGGCGGTTTCTCAGCTCAACGGCGAACCTTCGGAAGCGGCCCTCTTCCGTGAGTTTGTCGAAGCCGACCGTCTCCGCGGGCTTAACTGGCTCGGCCAGGACGTTGGGCTGGTCACTTCTCCCGGCGACATCGACACCCTCCGCCGGCTGAGCATCGAAGACCCGGGGCGTGTGGTCGGCATCGAAGGGCGCGTGCTGGAGCTGAGCGTGGCCGCCAACGGTAAGGTCGGGCGGTTGATCCTGACCGATCTCGCCCGACACGCGACGTTCGACTGTGTCTTCTTCCCTGAAACATTCGACGCGATGCGCGACGCGTTCGGTGCGTTCGACGCCGACCGCATCACCGGGCGGCGGATCTTCGTCAAGGGGCAGGTCACGCAGTATCAGGGCGCTCCTCAAATCATCGTCACCAGCCCAACACAGGTCGTCTTGCTGCCTTCCGCCCTCGAAGGTTTGCGAAGCAGTCAACCCGCGCCTCCCCTTAGCCCCGCGGAAACCCGGCCGACCTTGGCGACGCATGAACCGCCCCGCCTGCGATTCCCCCACCCCGAGGCCAATCACCCGTGAAGACCATGGACTCCAGCTTCCTGTCCCGCCTCTGCCACATCATGGTGGTGGGCAACAATCCTTCGGCCTATCAGCGCATCGCGCGTGAACTTGGCGACGAGGGTTTCGAGGTTCTCTACCGCAGCCCCGAGGACCTTTCCACGGCGCTGGAGGTGTCGTGGATCGACGTCGTGCTGCTCGACCACACGATCCGGCCTCGTACCGCCACGGCCCTCTGCCGCGCTATCCGCCGCAACCCACGGGCCAGCCTTGTGCCTATCCTCATTGTCGACGAGGACCCCGATGGCGAGTCGTACATCGAGAGCCTCCGCGCCGGCGCCGACGATTTCGTGAATCTCGGCATGCGGCACAGCGTCGTCGTCGCCCGAATCAAGACGCTGATCCGCCGCCGCGCCGCCTGCGACGAGCTGCGCGAGATGGGCCCGCCGCTGGCCAACGTTCTACGCGTCGGGGAGCTGACCATCCGGCTGGGCGAGTATGAGGTGTTTGTCGGCGGTGAGCCGGTCCAACTCTCGCTCGGCGAGTTCCGGCTGCTCACGCTGCTGGCCTCTCGCCCGAAGCAGGTCTTCAGCCGTGTGGAGATCGGCAAGGCGTTGTGCAACGCGGACGACCCCGCTGAGGGGCGGTGCGAAGACAGCCGGGCCATCGATTCCCGCGTCTACACCCTTCGTCGCAAGCTCGGCCGCGTAGGCCGCTACATACGCACCGTGCGCGGCGTGGGATTCAAGATGGACCCGGATTAACGGAGTTGGTGTGGCGGTATCGGGAGGAAACAGGCATGCACGCTATTCAAGGGGGCCTCGGCCGGGGGCCACGGGGGTTTACGTTTATTGAGTTACTCGTGGTGCTGGCCACCGTCGCGCTCATCCTGGCGATCCTGCTGCCCGCGATGGCCATGGCGCGGCGGCAAGCCTATACCGCGGCCTGCGCGAGCAATCTCCGGCAGACCGGCGTGGCGCTGGCCGTCTACTTCCACGACAACGACAAGATCATCCCCGGGCCCAACACCAGCGGCTACGAAGCATACCGTGGCCAAGTCCTCAACCGGGCGTCCCAGGGCGCCGATCGTCCGGTCATGGAGGGCGACTGGATGTCTCCGCTGCTCGGCCAGAGGCTTGGGCTCTCGAGCGACCGTAACACCCGTCTGCTTCAGATTTTTGATGAGGAGTTTCGCTGCCCGGGGAACCAGTTCACTTACAACGGCATTTTCGTCGGCAGCACCGGCAACACCATCTACGACAGCCTGCCCGGCTGGCCCCACCCGTCGGCCATCCGCTACAACAGCTATTCCTCGCCCATCGGCTTCCACGCTTTCGACGACAAGCTCACCCGCACCAAGTATGGCCGTGGCTACAAGCTGCACGGCTGGTCGATGACCGCCGACGAATTAGCCGTGCGCACCGACCCGGCCCGTTACAACTTCAAAGTCACCCAGGTCGGCCCGCCGTCGCGCAAGGTCTTCGCCATGGACGGCGCCCGTTACGTCACGACCACCGGCCGCGTCACCTTCAATATCCACGACGGCCAGGTCAAGGGCGACAACTGGATCACCCGCGGCCCCGCCCTCAACCCCTTCGGCCTCGACAACGGCAGCCCCTACAAAATGGTCAGCCGCTCCGACCCCGACCTCGCCCCCACCGCCGCCGCCTACACCTACCGCCACCCGGGGCGCCGCATCAACGCGCTGTTCTTCGACGGCCACGCCGAACCCCTGAACAACGCCGAGTCGCGCGACCCCAACCTCTACTGGCCCACCGGCTCTGAAGTCGTCGCGGCCTCACGCGTCACCGGCGGCCTCCGCAACCGCGACCGCATCCGTTGACGCCGCGGCCGCGGCGTCAACCCCGCGATTTAGCCGTGTTCTAACAGGCGCGTTTCAAGGCTATGTAAGTCGGTTTGTATCTTCGCATTCAATCGAGGGATGACCGCCTCCACACGCCCGGCGGCCGACGCAAGCAAGGAGAGAGACCCGTGAAGATCGTCCCGCACCACGCCCTCTCGAGACGCATCCTCCACCCCCGCACGCCGGCCGCCCCGGGCTTCACCCTCATCGAGCTCCTGGTCGTCGTTGCCATCATTGTTCTGTTGATCGCCATCTTGCTGCCCGTGGTGGATAAGGCACAGCGGATGGCGGACCAGGCGCGGTGCGGGTCGAACCAGCGGCAGATCGCCATGGCGGTCCTGGTTTACGCTGTCGATCACAAGGACCACATGCCCGGGCCGAACACCTCGGGCCTTGTGTGGCTGCAGAGTCCGACGCCCCTCGACAATTTCGCCCTCTCCAGCCCCTCGACCCCGGTCTCCCCCGACGACTGGGTCTCTCCCGTCTTCGGCGACCGATGGGGTATCCGCCGCAGCGACCGCGGGCTGAAGATCAAGGCCGTCATGAACCGCGACGAGCTGCACTGCCCCGCCAACGAGTTCCGCTACGAGGCCCGCACTGGGCCCGTCTACTTCTCCATCAACAGCACCATCGGCACGATCCGCTACGCCAGCTACTCGATGCCCTACACCTTCCACGCCTACCCCTCGGCGGCCGAGACCCCGGCGACCGGCGGCTTCCCCCTCAGCGGCCGCGATCTCTCCGCGGTTGACCTGGGTCCGGCCCGCCACCGCTTCCGGCTCGACACCCTCGGCAACCCCAGCATGAAGGTCCTCCTCGCCGACGGCTCCAACTGGATCCGCTACACCACCAACCAGCTCATCCTCGACACCAACTACAACTCGATGCCCGACGGCCGGGCGTTCATGTCTCGCGGGGCGACCCTGAACGTCGTCTCGTTCGCCTCCGCCATCAACCCATACCGCCAGGGCTCCAGTTTTCTCGCCAAGTCGATTCACCCCCTCGCCGAGGAAATCACCTACCGCCACGAGAAGACGATCAACGCCGTGTTCTGGGACGGCCACGTCGAGAACATGTCTGTCGAGCGATCCCGGGACGCCGAGCTCTGGTTCCCCAGCGGTTCGGTGGCCCGCAGCAGCTTCTACATCGCCGACGAAGACATCCGCATAGGAGACATCATCCGATGATAAGCACGTCCTCCGCCTCCAGATCCCACGGCTTCAGCCTCATCGAGTTGCTCGTGGCCATCAGCATCATCGCGTTGCTCATCGGCATCCTCCTGCCGGTCTTGGCTTTGGCCCGCGCGACCGCCCGCGACGCCGTGTGCCTCTCTAATATGAAGCAGATCGGCAACGGGCTGGGCAACTACGCCGCTAACCACAATCGCTATTACCCCGGGCCCAACACTTCCGGCCGGTCCTTCAACGCCAATGCCTCTCCAACCTCGCCGACCATGAAGGGCGACTGGTACTCGCCCATGTTTGGCGACGACCTTGGGCTGTCGTCGAATCGCAACGAACGGCTGCTGCAGATTTTCGGCGAAGAGTTCCGTTGCGCGTCCAACGATAAGTTCTACGACTTCATCTATCCCAGCGGCGCGGGCTGGCCCGACGCCTCGACCATCCCTTATAACTCCTACTCGATGCCCTCGGGCTTCAGCTACTACTACAACGCCGATCACGCGACGCGCATGGGCGACAGCCGCGGTCGACGCTTCGGCCGCACCGAAGACCAAGCCGTCAACACGGTCCCGGCTCGCAACACCTTCAAGACGACCACCATCGGCGCCCCGTCGATGAAGGTCTTCGCCCTCGACGGGGCACGCTACCTCACCTTCAGCAGCGGCGAGGTTTCGTTCAACACCGACGGCGGGACCAACTTCGGCGACAACTTCTCCACCCGCGGACCCGTCCTCAACGCCACCTTCAACAACAACGGCAACCCCTACAAGGCGCGCAGAGTCGGCGGACAGTTTAGGGTCCACGGCGTCGCCCGCGACATCACCTATCGCCACGGCCCGCGGAGCAACCCGGCGGTCAACGCCGTTTACTTCGATGGACACGCCGAACTGCTCTCCGATGCCGACAGCCGCGACGTGGACAAGTTCTTTCCCACCGGCTCGGTGGTCAGACAGGCGTCGCTACTGGCCGATCCGGACGTCAGGGACGGTGATGTGATTCGTTGAAAACCACCAATGTATTCGGGCCGATCCTGTTGTATCGCCCACCATTATGTGTCGTAGACGACAAAGGAGCTGGAAAGTGTTTTGCATGAAGACTTCATGTGTGTCGGTTATCGTCGCCGCGTCGGCCTTGGGGTTAAGCCTCGCCTGCTCCGCGCAGGCCGAGGTCTGGCAACTCGACTTCGGCACCCGTGGCACATCGCCGGGATGGAACATGGTTGATCCGGGCGACCCCAACTTGACGGGAGGGTCTATCAGCAACCTCATCAATTCAACAGGCGGCAGCACGGAGGTGGGGCTGGTCTACGAAGGAGAAAACGATTGGACCGGCAATGGATTTTGGAACTCTTCGCAAACATATGCCGACATCGCCGATTTCCCGGGGAATGAAGTGGTGTCGGACCACTTCTTCATGTATGGCAATCGGGGAGGAACCCCAGCGTTGATCCTTCAACTGTCGGGCCTGGACGATAACGCTTCGTACACCTTTGAAATCGTGGGCTTCCACCATAGTAACTCAGCCGGGCGCCCGTTAGACATTCTGATGGTCGGTGCGAGTGTTTCAACCGACACGGAATTCATTACCGATCAGGAGGTCACCGTGATCACAGACGTGCGATCTGTCAATGGTGCATTGGAGATTCTTCTGACCCCAACCGCTTCAAGCCCAGACAATGTAACGCTTGTGTCCGGCATCCGTTTTTACGACGGAAACCCGATCCCCGAGCCGGCGTCGCTGGCGTTGCTGGGCCTGGGCGGCCTGTTGACGCTCGCCCGCTCGCGCGGCCGCACCACACGCGGCTGAAGACCCGGCTGATCTGTCTCCAGAAGCGCCTGGCCTGACCGCCGGGCGCTCCTTTTCAACCTGGAATCGAAGCGTGACCCCGGGTTGTCATGGTCCCGACCTCACGATGATCGAGAGGATGAATCTTCGTTCAGTGTTACCTCCGGCGGTCAGCGCCCGGCCGCCCACGCTCAGTTCGGTGCGCTGAGTACGTCAAACGGCTTTGAGGGAGGCGCACGTCTTGGCCGGGTCGCTGCCGATTCCTCTCGATTTGTCGCGCATCGCGGCGGGATCCACCGGCCCCGCCGCGGTGTGCTTTCATGCGCCCAGCAGCAAGGTCGGAGTTTTAATCACGGGCGGCTTGGGATACGGGAGCGCGGCGGAACTCCGGCCTGTCCCGAGGGAGACGTCCGCGCTACCGAAAGTCGCCGGATTGTTTATCAAAGGTTAACGCCGTTGTGTCGGGTTGGTGTATTTCGATTGTCACAATGTATGCGGCTAGATGATCCGACTCGTAACGGTCGTCCCCCGTTTTCACCCGCCCCACAGTGAGTCCGCCCATGCCTGTAAACCTGCACCGTTCCGTCCGTGGTTTCACCTTGATTGAATTGCTAGTGGTCATAAGCATCATTGCTTTATTGATCGGCATCCTGCTGCCGGCGTTAGGCGCGGCTCGACGCACCGCCCGCCAGATTCAGAATTCCTCGCAGCTCCGCGGCATCCACCAGGGGCTGGTGATTTTCGCCCAGTCCAACAAGGGCGGCGGCGACGGCTGGTACCCCGGCGTCGACTCCGACGGCGAGACCCTTACCGTCGCCGAGGTCAACGACACCGGCGACTATCAGGGCCACGCCGGGACCTCCAACGGCCGCAACTCCTCCTCGCGCTTCGCGATCCTCCTCAACGCCAACGCCTTCACGCCCGAGTACCTCATCAGCCCGGCCGATTCGTTCACCCCGGCCGACCCGACCACCAACAACCAACTCACCTTCACCGGGCCCAACGAGAACTTCTCGTACGCCACCCTGGTGACCGAGGACTCCAGCGGCGTCCAATACGCCCGCCGCAACGAATGGCGCGAAACCCTCAACACCCAGGCCGTCGTGCTCTGCGACCGCAACACCGGCAGCGGCGTTCTTGAAGCCGAGACGGAGAGCGTATGGTCCGACTCCGGCAGCGGCCAATGGAAAGGCACGGTGACGCGCAACGACGGCAGCACCGGCTTTGAGAGCACCGACCAGGGCTTCGAGACCCGGTACGCCGACGGCCCGACTCTCGATGACGACGCTTTGTTCACCGACGCCGACGACGGCGCGGCGACCGGCGAAGACGCTCAACTCCTGCGCTGAAGGCGGCCCATCCGTGATCCCCAACTCCAGACCCTGCCGGAGCCGCGGGACGGGCGCGACCCGCTTGCCCGCAACGGCTTCGGGCTCCTGGTCGACGTGGACGACCCGTCGGTGCTGCTGGTCTCATCATCGCCGCACCCCCGACACGACCGGCTGATCCGGGCGATGGCCGAGTTCGGCCGCCTGGCCGAAACCGTCCACGGCCAGGCGGCCGCGCTGCAACGGCTGACGCAGCGCTGCTTCCGGCTGGTGCTGATCCATACGCCGCGGCTCGACGCCACGCCTCTGATCCTGTGCCGGATTATCGACGAACACTTCGACCGTGCCCCGCGCCCCGCGGTGATGATCATGACGCACGCCGTCGAGCCGGCCGAGATGCTCGCCGCGTATGACGCCGGCGCCGACGACATGATCAGCGAGTCAGACCTGTTCTATCCCCGCGTCGTCGCCGCCAGGATCGAGGCGTTGTTGCGTCGGCTCGGACGCCGCGGCTAGATCGTGAGCCGATTTTCGAAGTCACGATTGGCCGTCGAAGCGGCGGCCGGCGTCCATAATGGGACATATTCCTTTTTGAAAATTGTCGATGATACGTTGAATGAGCCCGTTCCGGGTCGTGCTTGGCGCGAACTCATCTTCTTGTCAGCAATATGTCCGGTAGTTTTTCTTTGCTTGTAGTTTTCTAAAATCCTTATAAATAAATTTAAATTAAACATTTGCCGCTTGTTTCGATCGGGGCGAAATTCACCTAGGGTGTGGTCGACGTCACGGATGGGAAAAAGCTTGACGCCCGGTGGGGCGTGAACTACAATTTGAAACATGTCCTGAAATCGATCGACTATAATTACTACCACCTCATGGCTCTCAACGACGACACATCCCGCGATGCCTCCGACGACGCCGCTTCGTCGGGTTCGGTCACGGTCCGTGAGATTGCTCGTCGTGTAGGCGTGTCACCCAGCACGGTTTCGCGTGTGCTCAACGGGCAGGTCAAGGAGGCGTGGGCGAGCACCGCCAGCCGATCCAAGCGTATCCGGGCTCTCGCCGAGGAGCTCAACTACCGACCGAGTTTTCACTCTAGGGCCTTCCATACCAAACGGACTCAGACCATTGGGCTGCTGTTCAACGTCGAGCATCCGATGCTTGACGGTGTGTACGGCCGCACCATCCAGGGTGAGATCGAGGTTTTCCGCAAAGCCGGCTACGACCTGGCCCTCCACGCGGTCACCCCGGAGGAGTCTTGCGACTCGTCGTTCCTGCTCGATCGTCGCTTTGACGCCTATCTGGTCCATAACCACCTCGACGAGACGGTCTGGCAGAGCATCCAGCGGGCGGAGTTGCCTTCGGCCCTGGTCAACGGCAAGTCCGACCTGCCCATCTCGCAGCTGCGTCCCGACGACGAGTCAGCGTCCTGCCTGCTCACGAAACACCTTCTGGAACAAGGCCATCGGCGCATCGCTTTCGCCGCCCCCGGGGCGGTCGGGGACGGGAGCTGGCGTCACTACAGCTCGGGCGAACGTCTCGCCGGCTACCGGCGCGCGATGGAGGCGGGGGGGCTCGAAGCTGTCTACAAGGCTTATGATGTGGCCGAGCCGGCGATGCTCGTCGACTGGCTGAAAGGTCTCTCTCCGCGTCCCACGGGTCTGATCGTGTCGGACGACCGTTCCGCCGCGATGGTTCTGAAGCTGCTGCGAGACGACGGCGTCCGGGTGCCCGACGACCTGAGCGCGGCGAGTTTTAACGACACGCCGATGAGTTTCGGCAGCCGACTGGGGGAAGTCACCGTTCCGCCGCTGACGGTCATGCGTATCCCGTTCACCGAGTTGGGCCGCCAGGCCGCCCAACTCTTGATTGATCATTTGAATCGTCCGGACGGCGACGCCCCTGTCGCCGGCGGTCATGGGGCGACCCGCCTGCTGCTGCCCGCCGAACTGGTCGTCCGTGAATCCGTCCGCAGCCTTTTAGATTGATTTCCTGATTTCCCTCTCCCTCATGCTGACAGGAGGCCGCCTCATGAACATCGAACAATTTGCAACATGTGCCGTTTTGATCCTGCTCGTTTGCCCCGCCGCCCGGGCCGATGTCCTGGCCGATTACGACATCAAGGGCAATTCGCCCGGGACGTCCTACATCGGACCCGTCCCGGTGAACTCGACCGCGGACCATGTCACCGCCCAGGCGATGGAGGTTGTCGGTGTGAGCAACATCAGCTCGAGCGGCAACAAAAGTGAGTCGCTCGGCGGCAACAGCTGGAACTCCGCCGCCTTCGACATCAACGACGAGTACATCGGCTTCAGCCTCGCCCCCGCCGCGGGCTTGGCCCTCGACATCGACGCCATCTACTTCAACGAAGCGGCCAACAACCCCTTCGCCAGCGGTCCCGGCGCGTGGGAGCTCCGCTCCAGCCTCGACGGCTTCGGCAGCGTCGTCGCCACCGGCACGATCACCAGCGGCTTCCAGAACATCAACTCCGCCGGCTTCACCAAGATCACCCTGGACTCGACCTTCGATAACGTCAGCTCCAATATCGAGTTCCGGCTCTATGGAAACGTCACGAACTTCGGCGACCAGTGGTTTGTCACCGACCCCAGCGACGCCTCCACCCCGTTCACCAATTTCACCGTGGAAGGCGCCGTGGTCCCCGAGCCCGCATCGACCGCGCTCGTCGGGCTGGGGCTGGCGTTCTGCCTCGCCCGCTACAGACGCTAGGCGTCGCCCCGGGCGAGGACTTCCGCGTTTCTCGGGTTGAAGTGGTTCTTCTCTTGTTCAGGAGACAAGCCGTGCCAAGACGCTCATTCCGACGGGCTTTCACGCTCATCGAACTGCTGGTTGTCATTTCCATCATCGCGTTGCTCATCGCTTTGCTGCTGCCGGCGCTCGCCGCCGCCAGACGGACGGCGCAGCAGTTGAACTGCCTCAACCTGCTCAAGCAGTACGCCCTGGCCAACGCGGTTTATGCGACCGATTCCTCCGGCGCGTACCTCCCAGCGACCTTCAACCCCCCGGGGGCGGCGGAGGGTCCGCAGTGGTGGCCGCAGAACGAGTTGTGGCGGGCGAACATTCACGAACAACTCGCCCCCAACACGCCGCGGGTTCCCCAGGACTACATCTGCTCCGAAGCCGTTAAAGCCATCGAGAACGCCACCGCGAGCGGGGTCGCCCTGTACTCCGCGTACATGTACAACATGGAACAGGTGGTCGGCGCCAGCCCCTCCGTCGGGGCCGACAACCCCGCCCTGTATACGTTCGGCGATCGAAACACGGACGGCGCGTCTTTGGGCATCTCGAAGGACGACCTGATCGTCCCGTCGGTGAAACTGATGTTCGCCGACTTCACGGCCGTCGACGCCACCACCATGCGGGCCAGCAAGTCGAGCGGTTATGTGAACGAAGCCGTCAGCAATGAGGTTGTGGCCTTCCGCCACCCCGGCGAGTCGGCCAACGCCGCGTTCTTCGACGGCCACGTCGAGAACCGGCCGCGGGAGACCACCGAGGTCAGCACCCCCGCGTCGTGGTGGACCGACCCCGCCAACACCGAGCAGGTCCGCCTCTGGCGGCTGCTCGCCAAGTGACGCGCCCGGCTCAACGCCCCGGCTCGCGTTCATCCTTCCCGACCGATCAGCTACCCCGGTGTCCGTAGATCCCTCGCCCTTTATGGATTTCCAAGATGCTCACCGCTCATACCTCGAAGCGCCGCATGGTCCGACAACTTGTCCTGATCGCCCTGTGCGGCGCAGCCCCGGCTCAGGCTCTCGCGCAGCACGACGTGCAGCGCCTCGACGTACGCGACCCCAACGCGTTTGACAACCGCGTGATCACCTTCGGTGACCTGACCGCCGCGGGCGAGACGATCACGGCCTCGGACAGCATCAACGGCCCGTCGATGATCTACATCCCCGACGGCACGCCGAACAAGCTGGCCGACTATTACCTCTACTTCGCCGACCACGGCGGGGATCACATCCGGATGGCCTACGGCGACTCGCCCGTAGGGCCTTTCACGCTCTATCAGCCCAACACCGGCGTGCTGAGCCTCAACGGCAACAACACCTTCGCCGCCGGCGGCAACCGCGTCCTCACGATCGGCCCGGAGCTGGGCGTGGGCGACCACATCGCCTCGCCCGACATCACGTTCGACGCCGACACCGGCCTGTTCAATATGAGTTACCACGGCAACCGCTTCACCAAGCAGGCCGACGGCTCGTGGAAAAAAAGCAACAACCAACGCACGTTCGTGGCCTACAGCAGCGACGGCCTGAGCTTCAACGACACGCAATACGGCGTCGGGTCGGAGATCAACGGCTCCTACCTGCGCGAGTTCGAATACAAAGGCCTGAAATACGGTCTGGCCATGAACGGCGTGCAGGTCCGGCCGACCGACCAGGCCAATCCTTACACCAACGGCGATTGGCAAGACGCGCCGTTTAACAAAGAACTCCGCGACAGCCTCCGGGCCCTGGCCGCCGACCCCGACACCTGGGCCGACGATCCGAACAACGACGCGAAGGGCAACGTGGTGTTCCGCCACAACGCCGTGAAGGTCGACGAGGCCAACGACAAGCTCAGCTGGTGGTACACCGCCAAGGCTGAGGCGCCCGAACGGATTTACGAGGCGACGGTCGCGCTCGGCGACGACTGGACCCAGTGGACCGTGACCGACGTCCGGGAGGTGCTTCGGCCCGAGTTCGACTATGAGGGCGCCAACCTGGACCTGATCCCCAGCACCGGCGGCCGGCCCAAAGTCCCCGGATCGACCGCGACGGGCCAGGTCAATGAACTGCGGGACCCGGCCTACTTCTTCGACCCCATCAGCGGGCGGGAGTTCCTCTACTACAGCGTGGCGGGCGAGTACGGCATCGCCGTCGCGGAACTGTTCAGCGCCTCCGATCCGGGCGTCGATCCCCCCGTGACCGACCCCGTCTCCATCGTCAACTACGCGGTCGACGGCGTGCTGGCCGCGACGAGCACCGCGGACGGCGTATCCGCCAGCTCGCTTGCGGGCAACGGCAACACGCGGTTCGATTCAGGCGGCTTCCGTAACGACGACGCCGACCCCCAGGTCTTCTCCTTCACCCTCGAGGTCGAGGATGGCCAGACCCTCGCGCTGACCGGCTTCACGCTCCGGTTGATGGCCGATCAGCCTAACCACCTCGGCCAGGTCCGCGTCAACGGCGAGGTGTTCGGCGACGTCTTCACCAACGGCGGCGATGATGATGTCTACCTCGAGATCACCGGCGAGAACGTCGATCAGATCTCCGGCCTGACCGGTTCGGTGCTGATCGAGATCACCTTCGACGTGCCCGGCCCCGGCCGCGACACGGTGATCGACGACGTGGAGTTGTTCGGCCTCGTCACCGCCGTCACCCCCATCCCCGAACCCGCCAGCGCCGCGGTGCTCCTCGGCCTGTGGACCGCGGCAACCTTCGTGCGGCGACGCCCGCGCACGGCGTGACGTTCGGCGGAAGACGAGAGGAAATCTATATCAAAAAGTCCTTGACACGGCTTTAAAAAACCACCATGACCCACCTGATTCAGTGACCGCTCGCCTTCCACTTGGCGAGCCCAGCCGGGGTTATTCCGTGAATCAGGGGACTTGTTCATTATCAATTCGGTCCAGGCGGCGACACGAAGCAGCACTGGCAAGGCGGCAAGCCAAACGAAGCGGGGGATCGATTGGCGCGAACGATTTTCATAGGCGATGCGACATCGCTCCACGTTCTCTGGCGGAATTGTTACAAGTCCCTCCAGAGCACATCGTCCGATGCGACGTCGCCCGGATGAACCTGCTTTGCGCCGAGGGGTTGCCGGGGGCTGAGCAACTGGATGTCGAGAGCCACGTCCGCACTCTTGATTGTTGGTCGACAAGGATCGCACGCCTGACCGACGGACACCTGCATGTATTCCGCAACGACCCGGCCACGTTTGAAAACAGCGAACCGCTTTGGCGCTTGCTATGTATCTCCAAGACACTTTTCAAAGAGTACGGGGTCCAGTACCACGAGGCCCGGATTGACGCCGACCCCGACTGGACCGATTCGTAGGACCTGCTGATCCACGGGCTCATCGGTCCACGCCGCCGGGGCACCTGCGCTTCGCTCCCGACGCTCATGGTCGCCATCGGCCGGCGGCTCGGGTACCCGATGTTCCTCTCCCGCGCCCCCGGCCACTCGTTCAGCCGATGGGACGCCCCCCGGCACCCGCGCCCGAACTACCGCGGCTACTTTAACATCGAGTTCCACGGCGGCCTGAGCCTGTTTGACGATGATCATTACTTCGACTTCCCCGTCAAATGGCCCAACTGGCAGCGTGAGCAACACCGCCGACGCGACCCCGCCTGTCAATTCCTCTACAGCTTCACCCCCGCAGCTGAACTTGCCCATTGTCTCGGTGAGCGGGCGGTCTGCCTCGACGCGATCGGCCGGTACACGGAATCCGCGAACGCTTACCATCACGCCAGTCAACTCGATCCGCGCTACGGCGGATACGCCCACTTCATGCGGAGGTCGCTTCGGAACAAGGCCGAGAAGATCATGCGATCGACGGGGTTCGAGCCCGACGACGTGCGAAGGTGGTTCATTCAGCGCGGCAACATGGCCGTCGCCGAAGCCCTCGCTAAAGGGGGCTGTTGGCCGACGCCCGCGCCGGGGTCGTTCGCTTTGCCTGCTCCGGCGGTCCCGTTCCACCCACAGCACGACCCCACACCCGTTGATCCGGTTGTGAAGTTTGCCCCGCCAAAGCCGGCCGGCCCCGGAAACAACGGGCACAATCCGACGACGCCCAGCGTTTCGGTGTCCGGCCAGCCTTTCCATTGGCCCGATGTCCAACCTCAAAGCCCCGCCCAACCAGGGCCCACCACCGGTGGGCCTTTCTCGGCCTTCGGCCCCTCACCCACCAACATCGGCGATATCGTGCAGCACATCGTCAACCAGACCTGCGCCGGCACGCGCATCAAACCATCTTACGATTTGATCTTCAAGAACCCGCCTGAACCGGAGGTAGATCCTTATGCTTCTATGCGAGACGAGAACGCCAATCTCATCATCGATCGACCTGAGTGATTGCACATCCGGTCAACTGCTCAACCGGCTCGAAGCCGCGGGCATGCTGCACATCCGGTACTACGAACCGGGCACGGGCCGATTCAACCGGCTGGACCCGTTCTCGGGGAACACGCAGAAGCCGCTCTCACTACATAAATACCTGTACGCAGAAGCTAACAGTGTAATGCGTGTGGACCCATCGGGGCAGTTTGCCATAACGCTCGGACTGACAAATACGAGCATTCTACTCTCATCGTTGAACTCACTATTCGCTGTCGCGCCACGACGCCCGCCAGGGGCAAATCCGTTCGCACAGACGAGCACCGGTCCAAGTGGCCCAATTCCCAAGCCGGGCTGGTGGTCATTAGTGCCGATAGTCGGTTCAGGCTGGGAGGTGTTATACAACTTTCAAGAAGGTAACATCGGCTTGGGTGTAATCTGGACAGCGATAGCTGTTTCAGACGTCTTCCTTGTCAAAGCTCTTGCAACTTCTGTACTCCGAGCGTTAGGGAAAGTGGCGGCTTCCGAGGGCGCTGAAGTTGTGTTCACACGTGTGCCAGGCCAAGCAATTCCAAAGATTGCGGAGTCTGGCACATACATCGCAAGAACCGAGGGCGCAGTGTATGGAATGGCTTCGGCGAATGCGTCAATCTGGCGTACTCTGCCTTCGAAGGCGACAGGGAGCGGTATAGTGACATGGACGGGCCAAGCGGCAAAGCTGTTTGCGCGTCATCCAGTCGCTGGTTGGTATTCCGGGCTCAAACGCGTCCTAGGCCAGTTCAAGAGTATCCAGCCCGGCAATATTAAGATGGTTGGTTTTACGCGGAGCGGCAATCAGATTGTCGTCTGGTCGGCAACGATCGTTCCGGGCGGTACGTTGCAGACCGTCCAGGCAAATGCGCGGGTTGTAGCAAGAATTACCGGTTTGGAGTATGGTCTTCCACGCGCTGTTGAGGGCGCCATGGAATGGCTTCTGAACTAAAGTGACTAAGGCATTTTTGCGTTGCGATGAAATGGCCCACTTATGACATCGAATCCTTAGGCGTGACGCTTGCAAGCTCATTGCTTTGCGCCTTCTTTATGACGGTGCAAATGATAAACATCGGGGTTAGTGCATTTATCGCTATCACCTTGATTGGCGCCATACCCGGTTGTCTTGCGGTGCTAATACGAGGTCCAGACCCTAACGTCGGCGAGCCTGCGATCCCGTTCTACATACTAAACTGTGCGATGTGTGTCACTTTAGCCTTGGTTGTCGTTGCAATTGCGTTCGGTATGCGCATGGTGCTATAAGAGACGTCATGCCGACAACTCCTCCCAGAGCATGGCACATCATTTCCGCACAAGACTGCTCTGGGCCGAAGCCCAGTGACCGGGCGCATCGCACTACCAGCACTTACACTGTTTACAAAGATGAAGTATTTAATTTTCAAACTTCGAGGTAATGGCGCGCCTTGGTTAATTTTGTGCTTGCTGCTTAGCGGGTGCGCCCGCCAAACACTGACAAATAGTGATTCTGAAGTCCTTCGATGCCTTTTTCAAGAATATGGCCCGGCGATTTTGCCCACGGAAATAAATCTTATCAAAGCCGCAAAACTGGGTGATGTTACGCTGGACGGCGAGACCTATGCTGTTCATGGCGCGACCTATTTATGGTCCAGTTCTGCAACCGGCAGTCCACACGGGTCCTCTAAAATCGTGCTCGTTGACGAAAACGACAAGTGCGTTGGTCTTGCCAACGTCTATGTCGACCCTGATTGGGAAGGTAGTTGGGCGGAGAGTGATCGGATTGTTTTGTCACATCAACGCGGCCATATTACGATTCAGTTGTCGGATGGCCCATCATTCGTTCAGACAGGTTCATACGATGAGGTGGGGGTTTTTCATTATCTGAATGAACCAAAACCATCAAAGGCTGAGACTCTGCCTTAACTCATCCGAGCTTATGGTAATACCGTGACTTGCGGCCTCAATAAAGCAGCCAACGCCGCATGAAGAAGATGCTTTTGCCGCTGGACCATTGATTCCGTTATGAAGCTCAAGATGTGTGCGTTCAGATCGGGGATTACAAAATCAAAAGCCTTGGAAATCGCCAAGGCGGAAGTTGATCGAAGGGGCCTGTCTTGGGATGAGCCAGTATGGGTTCGTAGACGTTGGCGCAGTATTGTCGTGTGGACCAACGCGAATTGGCTGGGGGGGAATATCGTTGTTCATATCGACTCCAAAAACGGCGAAATAACGCACTTTAATGTTACTTCAAGGTGAATAAACGGCTCAGAGAGGATAAAAGGTGCATACCCCCACCGAGATCGCAGCCCGGCAGTTCTGCAGCAGCCCGCTGCGGAAAGCTGCTCAATGGATTGCAACGACCTACCAATGGCGCCCAACCAGCGAGAGCCCGCCCATCATGGGGCTGGTCTTCGGGGATTGGAGTCAGGGCGTGAGGTTGTTCCGGTCCTGGGTCGAAGCGGTTGGTCATGCGGATGAGCACGACGACCTCCGGGTTGCGATTATTGAGGGAGACGTGCCAGGAAAAGCCCCCGGTTACAGCGTACGCATCTCTCCATCTTTCGCCGATTACCTGCACGAGGATCAACAGAGCGACGGGTCGGAGAAGATCGGCCGGGTCCGTCGGATGCACCCGGCATTAGGCAACGCGCCATACATGCTCGGCCGGTTCAAAGACGAATACGAAAAACACGGCGAGTTCATGCTGGCCCCGGTCGTGACCCGCGACGATGACCAGCTTTGGTTCAATCCGAATCAAGGCATCATCAAGCGGGAACTCGTACTCAGGCGCCTTGACGAAATCGATGAGCACGAGCCGGACGCATTGGCGGCACAATCAATGGATGACGGCAGCCTGGTCGCTCCGGCGACGCCAAGTGATTCTGGTCGACCGGTCTCCGGGGCGTGAACTATGGCCCGTGATCTGATCTGCGGTATTTACAGCACAGATAAAAAGATTGGCTAAGCGCCGCGCCGGCCGCGGACCAGCAGGCACAGGCCGCCGCACATGACCAGCACGAGCGACGCCGGCTCGGGGATGACGGTCGTGAAGGTCAGCACCGGGCGGAGCGAGGGGTCCGCGTTGTCGGCCGTGCCGGTCTCGATGCGGTTGGTGGCGTAGAACGCGTCGTTGTTCAGGCGGAGGAAGATGAAGCCGCCCGCCCCGCCCGCGTCGTACTGGGCCTGGAGGTAGTCGGCCAGGGCGGCGTCGCCCGCGCCGTCGGTGGACACCGCGCCGGTCGACACGACGCCCGAGGCGATGATCGTGTCCTGGATCAGCGTGGCGCCGGCGTCCGAGGCCCCGGCGAAGTGGTCTGTGGCGAGGATGGCCGAAGAGGCTCGGAAGTCCAGGCCCCACAAGTCGACGTTGACCGCGTAGTCACCGGCGCGGCCGCCGGTCACCGTGAACTCGAAGTTCGCGGTGTCGATCACCTCGCCGGCGCCCAACGACGGCAATTGGAACACATAGACCGGATGACGGTTGACCAGGGCGCTCTGGCGTCCGATGCGGGAGACGGTGTTCGTGGTGGCGGCGATGCTGGTCGCCCCTCCGCCCGCGGCCGTGTTGTTCTTCTGCACGTCGCCGTCGGCGGTCAGCGGCGCGGGGGTGTAGATCACCGCGGCCTCGGTCGCCGCGGGCAGAGACGCCACCAGCGTCATGGCGGTCAATATCTTTCTCATCGTTCGGTTCTCCTGGGGCGGTCGGACGGGTTGGGGAGACGAGGGGAAGAGTCGTCGGGCGGTGCAACGGTCAAAAAGAAACGAGGCCGGCGACGATGCGCCGGGTTCAGCGTTGAGCCTTGGGCGGTGTAGTGGACTCCCGGACGATCAGTTTCTCGGGCAGCATGACGCGGGCGCCCGCCGGCGACGCGTCGCCGGCGATCAGACGCAATAGGATGCCCGCGGCCTCGGCCCCGATCTCCATGAACGGCACGCGGACCGCCGTGATCGCCGGCGTGTGCAGGTCGATCGACAACTCGTCGCTGCACACGGCCAGGCTCACGTCTTCGGGCGCCCGCACACCGTGGTGAAGCAGGGCCCGGTGCAGGCCCAGCGCGTCGTGGCCGCGGTAACAGATCACCGCCGTCGCGGGCCGGGTGGCTTGGAAGATCGTGTCGATCAGCCGGGTCACCGCCGGGGCGTCGCGGTTTTGCCAGGATTCGATCGGCTCGCACACGCGGGCCCGGTCCCCGCTCAACCCGGCCTGTTCCGCCGCGTCGCGGAAGCCGCGGAGGCGTTCGCGCGTGCTCATGTGCCGGTCGAACCGGTTCTTGAGAAACAGCAGGGAGCGGTGCCCGAGATCGATCAGGTGCTGGGTCAGCACGCGGGCCCCGCGCCGGTCGTCGGGGCAGACGCAGGGCAGGGCGTCATCGTCGGTGTTCAGCGCCACCGCCGGCAACCCGGCCCGCTTGATGGCCTCGCGCATCGTGTCGGTGATCCGGTGGTGCACCAGCACGCCATCGAACCGTTGATCGAGGAACAGGTCTGTCCGGTCCAGGTCGGCGGGCGTCAATCCCCAGGGAGTGAGGTGATACCCGTCGGCGTGGAGCCGACGCACGGCCCCCTCGATCATCTGCCCATACGTCGTGCCGAGCATGGGGTTTTCGTTCTCGAACAGCAGGGCGACGTGCAGCGTCTTGCCCAATTGGAACGTCCGTCCGCGGTAGCTCGGCCGGTAGTTCAGCTCGTCCGCGATCTGCTGGATGTGGCGGTTGCGTTTGGCGACCTTGGGATACGCCCCCCGGGTCTTGCCGTTGAGGACCCGCGTGACCGTGCTGACCGACACGTCGGCGCGGCGCGCGACTTCCCGCAGGATTTCGGCCGTGGTGGAGGGTTCGGTGATCATGCCGTCGGTTTTCAAGGTGGTGAATGCGTCAGATTGACGGTATAATATGAATCTGTGTGCAGTTTACACCGCAAAACCTCCGTGTCAAGACCTGTTTCGCGTGCGGCGGTCCGCAGAAAGCCGGCCGTTCACCGCCATTCGGGCGTTTTTTCTCGTAAATCGAAGCAAAACCATGATTGAGCGATGGACCGTGGCGAAGGACGGCGACTGGTACCTGGCCTTCCCGGACATGGCCCTGGCCCCCAGCGGCAGGCTGGTGTGCGTCTACAACCAGTGCACCCATCACCACCGGCGGACCGCCACGCGGATCATGCGGGTCGAGTCGGTCGACCGCGGCCGGTCGTGGTCGACGCCCCGGCCGCTGACCGAACTGCTGGACGACGACCCCGACGGCTGGTTCTGGAACTGCCCCCGCATCTCCACCCTCCGCGACGGGCGGCTCGCGGCGGTCGTGGACCGCATCCGCGGCCACGGCCGGGACCACAGCGACGGCGGCGAGCAGACCAACTGGCTCTACCTCAGCGACGACGAAGGCCGGACCTGGAGCGACCCCCTGCCCACGCCTGTCCGGGGCATCGTGCCGGACCAGTTGATTGAACTGCGTCGGGGCCCCAAGGCCGGCCGATGGCTGATCGGCGCTCACTCCAAGGAGCACTGCGGCCCCGGCATGAAGTGTGCTCAGCGGGTGTGGTGGAGCGACGATCGCGGCGCGAGTTGGCAAGGGCCGTCTGTCGCGGCGCAGTCGGCCGAGTATTGGTTCTGTGAGGGGAGCGTCCTCGAGTTGCCCGGCGGCGAACTCGTCTGTTTCCTACGGGAGAACTCGGCGATGGGGTACGACATGTTCAAGGTTCTCAGCCGTGACGGCGGCGAGAGCTGGGGCGAGCCGGTCCGGCTCCCGATCCCCGCGGGGTACCGCCCGGTCGCGGGGATGCTGGATTCGGGCCACGTGATGATCACACACCGCTATCGGCAGGGCGGCAAGGGCTGGAACTGGCAGGCGCAGAATTTTTACGCCGCGCTGACCGACGTCGCGTCGTGCCTCAGCGACAGCCGGAAGGAGGCCCGCGCCCGCATCCTGCCGCTGGATTACGACCGCGCCCGCCAGTGCGACACGGGGTATTCCGGCTGGGCGCAGTTCGACGACGGCGAGATCTACATCGTCAACTACATCGTCGACGATCACCGTCCCCTGGCGTATATCCGCGGTTATTCCTTGCGAAAAGAGGATTTTGTGCTCGATTTTGACACGGAGATGCAGCCGTGATGGCGTCTCGTTGCCGACGGGTCTGGGCCGAGGGGGGTGTGGTTCATGCGGTGCTGCTGCACCTGACCGATCCGCGGGTCGCGGAGCTCGCGGCCCGGGTCGGGTGGGACGCGGTGTGGATCGATCTGGAGCACAGCCCGAAGACGACCGCCCGATTGGAGACGATGACCCGGGCCGTGCGCGCCGGGGCGATCGGAGCGTCGACGGCTGCGCCCGACGTGCTGGCGCGGCCGGGCAAGGGTGAGTTCATGCGGATGGGCCGGCTGCTCGAAGCCGGCGCTCACGGGATCCTCTACCCCCGTTGCGAGTCTGAGGCCGAGGCACGCGAGGCGGTGCGGTGGATGAAGTTCGCTCCGCTGGGCGAGCGTGGGTTCGACGGGGGCAACAGCGACAACGGCTACGGCGGCTACCCCGCGGCCGACTACGTCGAGCAGGCGAACCGCGAAACCTGGCTGGCGGTGCAGATCGAGACGCCGCTGGGCGTGCGGCACGCCGAGGCGATCGCCCGCGTCGAGCATGTCGATGTGGTGTTCTTCGGGCCCGGCGACTACTCGTGCATGATCGGCAAGCCGGGGCGGATGACCGACCCCGAGGTGCTCCGGGCCGCCGAGACGGTCGCGGACGCGGCTCATGCGGCGGGCCGCATCTTCGGCACGCTCGGTTTCGAGCCGCCCCAGGCCCGGGCCATGCTGGACATGGGTTGCCGTCTGCTGGTGTCGGGCGCCGATCAGGGGCTGTTGTCGCGGGGGATGGCCCGCACGCTGTCATCGGCCCGCGGCCTGGTGGGCTGATCGATCCGTCTCCGCGCGAGGCCCCTTCCCCAGCTCTTCCGGGGAGGGGCGCGGCGGCTCTCCGGGCCCCAACTCGGGCTGGGGTGAGGAAGGGGCCTTGACAAAACAAACCGGTGGCATAAAATGCACACAGTATCAATTTGCTCTGCGGACGTTTTCACGTCACCTATCGGATTCACGGCCTCCGCCCGCGTATGGAATGAATGAGTCGCAGCCAATCCCATCTCTGGCCTTTTCGGAAGGAATGACTCATGCGCCATCACCGTTCCGCGTTCACGATCATCGAGTTACTGGTGGTGATTAGCATTATTGCGTTGTTGGTCGCGCTGCTTTTGCCGTCCCTGATCAACGCGCGTCGGGCTGCGCGGAACGTGGCGTGCCTCGCCAACCTGCGGCAGCACGTGATCTTCGGCGCGTCCTACGCCGCCGACCATCAGGGCGTTCTGCCCGCCAACGCCCGCACTCACAGCAACCCCGGCATCGCGGCGGCCTTCTACTCCCCCGACACCGACGATGGCGACTACTGGTACGTCCGGTACCGCGACCACGCGGCGATCTCCGACGGCTCGTGGGACACCCTCCAATGCCCCGAGGCCCGTGAGTCGCTCGAATCCTCGGGCGCAGGCAGCATCAACGGCCTTGATTACAGCCTGAACATCTTCGTCGGCGGGCGACGCAAGCCCCGCAACACCGCTTCGCCCACTGTCTACCGGCTCCCCACGCTGGACAACGTCGGGCCACGGGCGATCTGGTTCGGCGGGGTGGGCTACACCAACTTCGGATCCACCAGGTACCGCGTGCCCTGGCTCGAGTTCGTCTTCAGCTCCAACCAGGCCTCGGCGGCGCCGTGGAACTGGGTCCTCGATCCATCTGTGACCGACGTCCACCAGGTTTCCAGGCCCAAGGGGGAGGGGCACCCCGGTTACGTTCACAACTTTGCGTTCATCGACGGCAGCGCCAGCGGCATGAGCTGGAAGGACTGGCGGGCCCTCGACCCGTCCACCCGCACAGAAATGACCAACTCGGCCTACGCGCCGAAGTAAAGACCCACCCCGCCCCGCTTCCGCGGGCTTCACGCGACGAAGGAAATCCATGCACACACGCACTGGCACGAATCGGCGGATCGACCGTCTGACGCGTCTCTCCCGGGCGGCCCTCCTGGCCGGGCTGGCGGCGTCGTTGGCCGCGACGGGTGGCGCGCACGCCGCCGATGTGGAGAACCTCTTCGACTCCGACATCGACAAGCTGCCGAAGTTCGAGACGCGCTACGAAGGCGGCAAGGCGGCGGAGGGGCGTGAGCGGATGCCGGCGCCGTGGGCGGCCGGGCACTGGCACGCGGGCTCGTCCGCCCTGATCGGCGTCGACGATGCGCCGGGGCTCGAGGGCCGGCGGGCGTGGCGCATCGATGCGCTGGGACCCGAGGCGGGCGCCCAGGTGTACAACTGGCGGCCGGTCAAACTCGGCCCGGGCCAGCGGTACGCGGTCCGGTTCGATTACCTGACGGCCGGCAACGCGGAAGGGCGGTTTGAGCTCCGCACAGACCAAGGGCGGCTGGAGCCCGTTGAACAGCGGGGCGCGCTCAGCGTCCAGTCGCAGCACGAGGGACAGCGGGTCCGTTACGAGTTGCAGCCGGCCGAGTCGTGGTCGACGTTCGAGGCGGAGTTCGCCACGGGCGACGCGCCGGCGGAGGTCAAGCTCTTTTTTCTGGAGCGTCAAGCCGAGCCCGGCGGGGCTCTGTGGTTCCGTGACGTAAGGGTGGAATCGTTGGGCTCGACCGGAGACGGCTCGTCGACCGCGTCGGCCTCCACGCCGACCGAGGCGTTGGGGCCTCACGCCCGGTCGGTCCGCGAGGAGTTGTCGGGGCTGGGCGTGGCGCCGGGCGACTGGATCATGGGCGCGGACGAGACCGCGACGCTCGATGCGCTGGTGTGGAAGTTCCATCACGGCGCCGGGCCGGGCATGGTCGAGCGGGAGATCGTGGATGTGCAGGACATGCCTTTCGACAAGGCGTTGCGCGTCCGGTCGAAGGAACTGGGTCGGCTGGACTGGTCGTTGCAGTTGAACACCGGCGCATTGGGCGTTTCCGTGGCGGAAGGCGAGCCGATGTGGTTGAGCTTCTGGGCGCGTAGCCTGGAGAACGAAATCGACGGGGCGCTGTCGCATGTCAGCGTGGGCGGCCGCTTCCCGCCGCTGGTCCGGGTCACGGTGGGGGCGGGTCCGACGTGGCAGCGTTACGCCGTGCCGTTCACGGTCAAGCGGGACGTGTCGGGCGACAGGCTGGCGATGGCGATCAACGTCGGCAATCAGCGTCAGACGCTGGAGTTCGGCGGCTTCGCGCTGGTGCGTTTCGAGCCTGAGGCGGCCGGGGTCGCCGCGCTGCCCCGGCACGACGACCCGCCGGGTTATCCGGGGATGGACGACCCGCAGGACGCGGCGTGGCGGGTCGAGGCCCGGGAGCGGATCGACCAGCACCGCAAGGCCGACCTGACCGTCCGCGTGGTGGACGCCCAGGGCCGACCGATCCCCGAGGCCCGGGTGCGTGTCGCCATGCAGAAGCACGCGTTCGAGTGGGGCAACGGCGCCGACCTGGGGTACTTCGGCGGCAAGCTGTGGAGCCAGATCGAGCCGCGGTACCTGAACCTCGGCATGGAAGGTTTCGCCAAGAAGGGCGGCACGGGCCGGACCTTCAACCAGGCCGGCTTCGGCGTGGGCATGAAGATGCGGCAGTGGGCCAGCGCCAAGGCCAACGCCAAGGGCGACCTCGACCGCACCCACGTCTTCCGCACCATCGCGTGGCTGCGGGAGAACGGCATCGACAAGGTCCGCGGCCACACCATGATGTGGGGCAACTTCCAGTCGGTGCCCAAGTGGGTGCAGGCCGAGTACAAGCGGCTGCAGCAGGAGGAGGGCCAGGAGCAGGCGATGGCGTACCTGCTGCGGGTCATCCGTGAGCACGTCCATCAGACGACCGTGGACTTCCGCGGCCGGGTCTACGAGTGGGACATGGCCAACGAGTTCCTCCACCGCATGCTGTTCGAGCAGGCGCTGGGCTACGACGGCATGGTTGAGGAGGTGGCCGACTGGTTCAAGATCGCCTACGCGGCCGACCCCGAGTGCCAGTTCTTCGTCAACGACAACCGCATGCTCAACCAGGGCGGCCGATCGACGTTGGCGACGAACTGGATCGAGCGTTTCACCCGCGACCTGATCGAAGCCGGGGCCCCGGTGCACGGCATCGGGTTGCAGGGCCACCTCGGCAAACCGCTGGCGGATCCGCGTCGGGTGTACGACGTCCTCGAGCAGTTGGCCTCGGTGGGGGTCGAGCTCAAGGTGACCGAACTGGACATCGGCAGCAGCGTCTCGGAGATGGAGGTCGTGCGGGCCGGCATTCAGGGCGAGGGCAAGGTCGAAACCAACGTCGCCGGGCTCTATACGCGAGACTTCCTCACGATGGTGTTCAGCCACCCGTCGGTCACGGGCGTGCAGATCTGGGGCTTCTGGGACCGCAACCACTGGAAGCGCAGCGCCATGATTTATGACGAGCAGTGGAACGTCAAGCCCACCGGAGAAGCCTACCTCGACCTGATCTTCAACGAGTGGTGGACCGATGAGCAGCTCACCACCAACGCCGGCGGCCAGGCCGACGTGCGGGCCTTCCTCGGCGACTACACGATCGAGGTGGAGCACGGCGGCGAGACGCGGACCGTCGACCTCGCCCACCTCGAAGACCAGACCGTCACCGTGACGTGGTGAGGCGGGAGGTGGTGATGCGTTGCCGTTGTTTCTTTCCGTTAGCCCCGGGCTCCGCCCGGGGGGCTTCTATGGGCGCGATCCCCGGGCAGAGCCCGGGGCTAATGGAGCAATCCAGGCGCAACGCGCCACTGGCGTCGATGGACTCGGGGGCGTATCGGTTGAACTGTGTGGTGCGACGATCGGCATGACACGCCCCAACGTCCTGATGGTTTTGGTCGACGAGATGCGGGCTGACGCGTTGGGCTGCTTCGGCAACCCGGTGACGCAGACGCCTCGCCTCGACGCGCTGGCTTCCGCGGGCGCGCGGTTGACGCGGTGTTTCGTCCCACAGCCGACATGCACGCCGTGCCGCGCGGGCCTGCTCACGGGCTGCCACCCCTCGGCGTTGCGTAGCCGGATGGTGGGGTGCCGCACGCCCGACGACCCGCGGTTCCTGCCCAGGGTGCTGGCCGAAGCGGGTTATCACACCGCGTCGGTGGGGAAGATCCACCTCGTCCCCCAGCGAGAGGAGGCGGCCGCCGTCGAGGCGACGCGCCGCGGCGACGGAACGGTCGACTATTTCGGGTTCCGCGATGTCGAGCTCGTCAACGGCCACGGCGACTTCTGCTTCGGCCCCCGCTACACGCCGTGGCTCCGCGCGCAGACGCCCGACCTCGACGAGCGACGGGCCAGCCGCGAACCGCTGTGCGAGGTCCCGGGGTGCTACCGCTGGCCCCTCCCGCCCGAGACGCACGCGAGCCGGTACATCGCCGACCGCGCCGTGGCGGCGTTACGTGACGCGGCCGCACGCGACCAACCGTTCTTCCTGCACTGCTCGTTCCCCGACCCGCACCATCCGTTCACCGTGCCCGAGCCCTACGCGAGCCGGTACGACCCCGACGCGATGCCCGACCCCCTGCCGCCGATCACCGAGTCGACCGACCCGCCGCCCGTCGGGCTCGACGCTTACCACGGCCGGGGCGCCCGCGTCCGTCGGGCCGACGGCAAGCCCGCCAGCCGCATCATCGGAACTCCGCCCCACGACTACACCCGCTACACCCCTCGCGACTGGCGTATCGTCCGCGCCGTGACCGCCGGCATGGTGTCCCTCCTCGACGACTGCATCGGACAGGTCCTGGACGCGCTCGAAGCCCTCGGATTGACCGACAACACCTACGTTGTCTTCGCCTCCGACCACGGCGACTACCTCGGCGACTACGGCCTGTTCGGCAAGGGCCTGCATTACGACTGCGTCCTCCGGTCGCCCATGATCCTTCGTGGCCCGGGCGTCCCCGCCCAGGCCGAGACCGACGCGGTCGCCAGCCTGATCGACCTCGCGCCCACGCTGCTGGATTATCTCGGCATCGACGAGCCCGAGGCGATGCAGGGGCTGTCGCTGCGAGCCGGGCTGGCCGACCCCTACGCCTGGCCGCGGGACGCCGCGATGACCGAGAACGACGACGACATGGCGGGCGTCAGGATGCGCACCCTCACCACCCGGCGGTGGAAGCTCACCCGCTACGCCGGCCTCGACTACGGCGAACTCTACGACCGCGACGCCGACCCGGCCGAACGCCGCAACCTCTGGCGCGACCCCGCTTATGCCGACACCCGGGCCCGGCTGACCGAGGCGCTGGCCGACCACATGCTCTGCGCGATCGACGGCTCCAACGGCCGGGTGCAGCCGCCCGCGTTGTCGGTGGTTAAACATGCGCCCCGCGCGCTGCGGGACGTCGTCTTCCACGCCGCGCCATGACCGGACACGATCGCGTATGGACTTCCGCTGTGTTTCGTTTCATCAGGCCAACCCCGACCTCGATCTTTGCCGGCTCGCGGCGGGCCTGGGTTTTAATCACGTCGAGCTGCAGACCGAGAACCCGCAGTTCCGCAAGGAGCTGAAGCTGGCGCCGGGCGAGCCGGTCCGCCAGCTCGACGGCCTGCGGGCGTGCCGTGAGCGACTGACGCGGCAGGGCAAGCTGCAGCCGCTGCGTGGGCTGGGCCTGCGGGTGGTCCTGTGGACACGCGAGATCGAAGACCACGATCCCGATCGTGACGGGCCGTTGTCTTCTGACAACCCCCGCCTCTACGCCGCGCTCGCCCAACGCTACGCCCGGCTGTTCACCGAGGTCTTCCCCGAGGCGCAGGCCGTCGCGATGACGGTCGCCGAGAGCAGCACCTGGATCGACGACCCGCGGGTGATCGCGCGGGTGTGCGAGACCGTGGCGCAGGTCTGCCGCGAGCACGGCCGGACGCTGATCGTGCGTTCGTTCGCCTATGAAAGCCAGCGGGCGGCGGTCGGGCGGGTGCTGCGATCGCTTCCCGACGATGTGCTGCTGATGACCAAGTATAACCCCCGGGACTGGCACCTCCGGGGCATACGCGACCCGCGGATCGGCAACCTCGCGCCCGGGCGGGAGATCGTCGAGGAGGACATCGCGGGGGAGTATCACCTCGAGAACCGTGTCGCCAACTGCATGGCGGATGCGTTTCGCGATCGTTTCCTTCCCCTGCGGCGTATGGGGCTTCACGGGTTGACGTTGCGCTGTAATCGCGGCTGGGACATGGCGAGGAATCACCAGGGCAGCCTCTACGGCGAAGTGCAGGAGTCGCACCTGTGGGCGTACGCGGCCTGGATGCGGGAGTCCCTGGAGGGCGAGGCCGCCCGGTCGACGCCGATCCATCGGTGGGCCGCGAGCGTTTTCGGTGACGACGCTCCGCTGGATGAACTCGTGGAGGTCTTCCGTCCGACCGGCGGGGCCGTCGCCGAGGCGCTCTATGTCGGGCCCGAGCCTTTCGGCGACGCCCGCAGCCGCGTGCCGATCGTGCGGACCACCGGCGGCGACTGGGGCTGGCAAACCACCCCCGTGATCCCCGCCCGGCGTTACACCGATGAGGAAGCGGAGCGGTGCGGCGACCACGACGGCGCCGCGGGCGGCATCCCCTGGGGCCGCGCCAGCGCGTTCCATCACGGCCGATCCAATCACCCCGAAGACCCCGCGTGGTTAGCTTCATATCACCGGCTACGGCGGGGCCATCCGCGCTGCGTGGCGGACAAGGCCCACGCGCTGACTGAGGCCCGGGCCACGATGGACCGCAGCATCGCGCGGTTCGATGCGCTTCGGGATCGTGTTCCAGGCGAGCCGTGGGCCTACCTGCGGTTCAAGCTCGAGCGCACCCGACGCGAGCTGGTCTTCCGCGGCCACGCCGCGATGGCGTACCTGCTCGGCTGCCAACGTCTTTACAGTGACGACCCCGCTGCACGACGCAAGGCCGGGGCGCAGATCGCCACTCATCTCCGCGCAATCACAGCCATGGTTCAGAACGCCCAGACCCGACAGACCGTTGCGCAGTCGCACCGCGGACGCACGTTCGATTTCCCGCCCTGGCCCGAAGGCATGGCCGCCTTCGTCAACAACCTCGAAGCGCACTTCAGGTTGGAGTAGAGCAGGTCAACTTTCAGCTGATCGCTTTGACCATCTTAGCCGGCGGGCTACGCCCGCCTGGTCCAGGGCCGCGTAGCGGCCCGGCTAAGCCAACCTGCGCGATCCGTCGTTTGACCATAAAGACTCGCCCCCCTCGCTGGCGCCCGATGGACCGGAGGGATTCCCTGACTCCGTGGGACGGGGGGTGCGCTGGGGGGCGATGGGAGCTGTCGTCATCCCGGACGTTTTTTTTCGCGGGCGTGAGCCGCGGAGCTTCCTTGCCACTGATAGTACGCACCGCCGGTTTCGGCGGTTCTGTGACATCGCCTCGCTGCGCCGGAAATTTCAACCGATGGTTTCAGCGGGCGGATACGCCGCGGCGTCGGCCGCGCCCCAACGCCACGAGGGGCGCGGCGAGGACCGTGAGGCTGCCCGGCTCCGGTATGGGGCGGACCAGCAGCGGCGAAGCGAAATCGGTGGTGATCTCGGTGGGCAGTTGATAAACATTGCCGGCCTTGTCGCTGAAGTACAGCTTTACCGCGGACTCGTCCCACGCGTCGCCGTCCGACCAGAGGGCGTAGAAGTCGTCGTCGGCGTTCAGCGGTCGGCGGACGTAGCTGTGATTGAAAACACTGCTGTGGGTCAGTTGATCGGTCAGGGTCCAGTTGGCGCCTTGATCTTCGCTGGTCCAGACGCCGATCTCGCCCCCGGTCCCGTTCTGCTGTGGGCCGTCGAGGTACGGGGCGATGACCCGCCAGGTCCCGTCCTCTTCGACGTACAGCGAACCATGGTCGTAGTTGTGGTCGGTGGTGGTGACGGTGCTGACGACCCAGGCGGAGCCGGTCCAGTGAGCGACGCGGACGGTGCGGTCATCGACGCTGGGCGTGTGGGTCGGGCTGGTGAGGAACATGATGACAGGGTTGCCGTGGGCGTCGTAGTTGACGTCCTTGAGGTAGACGCGTTCGCCGTCCGCGGCGTCGTAGACCAGGGCGTGGCCGGTGGGCCGGCTGGTCAACGGCTGGTTGCCCGTCGAATGATCGACGACGGTCGTCCCGTCCGCCGCCTGCCAGGTCGTGGCCTGGTCCCGGGTCTGGAGGTAATACAGGTCGGTCCGCCCGTCGAGGCCGGTCTGAGAGCCGCTGCTGGGGTGGACGTTGAAGATCGTGCCCACTGTTTTGCCGTCCAGCTTGATCCAACTGGTCTGGTACTGCCCCAGTTCGATCTGCGCCAGGGTCCGCCGCGGGTTCCAGGAATCCCCGTCTGCGCTGGTCGAGGTGAACAGGTCGCGTTGCCCGCTGAGGTAGCGGGTGTGCAGGAGCAGGAACTTGTCGTCGGTGTCGGCGTTGGGGACGTGCCACGCCGCGGCGTAGCTGAAGCGCGGGCTGCCGCTGGAGCCGGGGTTGGAGGCGGGGTTGCCGAAGACGGCCATGTCATCGGCGCTGGCGTTGGACAGCAGGCCGGTGAATGAGGAGATGTCGTAGGGGTTCTCACTCTTGCGGATGTAGGCCCGGCGGGTCTCGCCGTGGGTCATGTTGAACTGGTAGATGTAGCCGGCGTCGTCGATGGCGATGACCGCGGCGTCGTGGGCGTCGCCCGTACCTTTGTTTAGCCAGACCTGCGGCCGGGCGACGAGGCCGGTCTGATGGTCGTAGTAGCTCAGGGCGTGGCGGATGTTGCCGTCGCCGGGGTCGAGCTGGACGGTGAAAAAGGTCTTGTCGACCTCGGGGCGGTAGATGGCCAGCGGCGCGACCTGCTGGGGGTAGGTGGCCATGCCGCCGCCGTATTTGTTGGCGTTCCACGGGCCGCCCCAGCCGCTGCCGCTGGTGATTTCGTACCAGATCCCCGTAAACCCGTCGGCGGGGACAGCGTCGACGGCGCGGGCGCCGGGCGAGGCCGCGGCGATCAGCACGAACAAGACAAGAAACGGGAAGGTGCGTGTGGGTTCTGGGCGGCTTGCCATGATGGGGAGCTTCACTCGTCGGGAACGATAGTCATCATGCGGGCCGGGGCTTGAGGCGGCGCGGTCATCAGGAGTGGTGGACAACGACGGGTGTGTTCAGGAACGCACGCCGTTTCGTCAGCAGGCAGAGGCTGCCCAGGCACAGCAGCACCAGCGACGCGGGTTCAGGGATCGCACCAATGAAACCCGGATCGAATCCATTGTTCGGACTCGACGAGATGCCCAGTGAAGTGATCGACTCACCGACGCCGTATCCCAGGTCGGTCAGGTCGATCAGCAGAAAACCGATATCCTGGCTCGAGTTGGCGCCGACCACGCCCACGGCCGATTCAAGCTCGGCCAGCGAGTCCGTCGTGTCGTTGCCCGGCTGTTGGATGATATCAACGGCAACCCCGACAGAACTGTTCACCGAGCCGTTCACCGTCAGTGTTTTGATGAAGTTCGACGAGGAGATTCCCAGAAGCGACCCGTCCTTCTTCGTGACGCGGATGCTGTCGTTGCCGCCGAGGTCGGTGAGGATGATCTCGGCGCCCTCGCCGTTGACCACGGCGCGGTTGAAATTGAACGTCAGAAAAGTCGTCGGCCCGGCTCCGCCGGTGTCGTCTTCCGGGATATTCGTCAGTCCTGTGGTCAGGAACCGGTCGCCGTCCAACTGCGCAGCGCGGCTCCCCGTCGCCGGGATCGGGTTGTCATCGTCCACATAGGCAAATGAATCGTTGGACGACGCGTAGCCGGTCACGTCGATCCCGATCAGGCTCGCGGTGTGGTAAGTCACGCTGCCGGCCGTGTCCTGGTCGATCGTGATCGAGTCCAGTTGGGTGTCGTTTCCCACCGTGCTGGTGGTGATCGACTGGATCGTGGCCGCGTGAGAGCCCGCGGCGACCGTCAGGGCGGACAAGGCCACGCCGATGAACATCGGATTAATCAATCGATTCATGGTGGATCAACCTCCTGAAGCCGGTTCGCCCCGGCAGGCATGATGCCAACCGGCAGAGATACGCCGAAAACAGACTCCAATTATCAAGCAGGGCACAGAAACATGAGTGACATGAATCGTCAATTCAATTAACATTATTCGTCATATGGCCCCGCGTCATCCCTCAGCCCGAGCTCAGGCCCAGGGCCCGACGGCCGCCGCGGCCGCTCCATTCCGCGTGCTGGTCGCCGTGGACAGCCACAACCCGACCGTCTATGGCACGCTGGCGGGGATCCGCCGGTTCGAGCGGCAGACCGGCCGATGGGAACTGGCCCTGCCCGGCGGCGACTTCGGCCAGATCGACGACTACCTCCGGCATTGGCGGCCTCACGGGCTGATCGGGATGCTGCAGGCCGGCCTGATCGAGCGAGCCCGGGCGCACGGGATCGCCGCGGTGTCGTTGGTCAGCACCAGCCCCATGCCGGCGAACCTCAAGGTGTACAACGACCCCGCGCCCTCCGCCCGCGCCGTGGCGGAGTACTTTGCCGATCGGCGGCTGACGCACCTGCGGCTGTACGTCGGGGAGCACCTGACCCCCGCGATGCGGGAGCGGGCCGAAGCCTTCGAACGGATCGCCAAGAGGATGGACGGCACGTACGGCCTGTTCGCTCCCCGGCGCGACGGTGTGCCGGCGCATGAATCGGGCATGGTCGCGCGGATCCATCAATTGACCGCCTGGCTGCGCGACCAGCCCCGGCCGATCGGGCTGTGGGCGATCAGCGACCCTTGCGGGTGGCAGGCGGTGCAGGCCTGCCGACTGGCCGGCTTGCATGTGCCCGATGACGTGGCCGTGGTCGGTTATAAAAACGAGCAGACGTTGTGCGAGTTCTGCGAGCCGCCGCTGTCGAGTCTGGCGACCGATCAACCGCGGATGGGGTACGAAGCGGCGACGTTGCTCGACCGCCTGATGCGCGGCCAACCGCCGCCCGAGCAGCCGATCCGCATCCCGCCTTTGGGCGTCCTCGAACGGCGGTCGTCCGACACGATCGCGGTGGAGGACCCGGTGGTGCGGCAAGCGGTCCGGTACATCCGCGAGCAAGCCGGCAACGGCATCGGCGTCGAAGACGTGCTCGATCACGTGTCCGTTTCCGCCAGCACGCTGCTGCGCCGCTTCCGGCATCACCTGGGCCGCACCCCCGCTCAGCAGATCAAGCGGGCCCGGCTCGACATCGCCACGCGCCTCCTGGCGACCACCGACCAGCCCCTCGCCGACATCGCCGCCACCGCCGGCTTCGACCACCTCTCTCAGTTCTGCCGGGACTTTAAACAGGCCTACCGCCGAACCCCCACCGATTATCGCGTTCACCTGCATCGGAGCGGTTCCAGGACCCCTGAACGCCATGTCAAGGCGTGAAGCCGGTTCTGAGGACGCAGCAGTTGGCCGAAGGTCCGGGTACCCGGCTCAAAATGGATGGGTGGAACACGACTCGGATGTGGGACGTGTCTGAATCCGCTTTTCATCAAACGTGGACCTGCGGGGGATACGTTTAATCGAAGTTGTCTTGATGCCGATACCTCACACCCTCCGGTGGGCCATGCCAAACTCCCGATTGATCCTCGTCGCCATCGCGTTGCTGCTGTCCGCCCCCGCCTGGGCCCAGGTCCAGCCGATCAGGGCCAAGAGCCCCGTGCGGATCGTCTCCTGGAACATCGAATGGCTCGGCACACCCGATAGCCGCCGCCACCAGGGCAAAGGGGTGGCCCAGAAGCCCGCAGCGCTGGCCAACGTTTTGCTGCGAGCCAAGCCTGACATCATCGTGTTGCAGGAGGTCCGGGCCGACGGCTCGATCGACGAGGACCCCGACCTGGAATCGCCCCAGATCGCGGCGATGCTCGACGCCCTGGAGCAACGCATGGGTGGGACGTGGGATCACGTTATGTTCCCCGTCCACAGCGGATCGGGCGCTCAGCTGACCGGGCTGGCGTGGAACACCGATCGGGTCCGGACCGTTGGGCGGTGGAGGCAGATCCACCGCGACCTCGGCCCCGACGCTCCGGAAGGCGCCCGCCCCCGCACCGCCGGGCCCCGCCCCCCGCACGGCATGAAATTCACCTGCGGGGACGGGCTCACCGACTTCGTGGTCGTCCCGATCCACTGGAAGAGCAGTTGGAACGGTGACTTCCGCGAGCAACGGGCCCGGGAGGCCGCCGAGATCACGGCCGGCCTGCGCGTCTGCTTCGACGACCCGGACGTGATCGTGATCGGGGACGCCAACTGCAGCAGCGCGGACGAACCGGCGATCAAGACGATGGCCGAGGCGGGGTTCGTCGACCTGAACCGGCGGGACGCGCCGACGCACGTGGGCGGCAGGCCGCTCGATCGCGCCTTCGTCCCGGCTGACCAGCCCGAGTTCCAGCGCGCGCGCTTCAAGGTCTTGCCGCCCCGTCACCGCGAAGCCTTCAAACGTGACCTCTCAGACCACTACCCCATCGTGCTCACCTTTCAGGCCGACGAGGATGACGACTGATCGGCGCCCGCCGGCGGCGTGATTCAATGCCTGACCGGCGGTGATACATCCCGGCTTGGCGTCGCCTTTGGCTTTTTGGTCTTTTTGTATGGTAATGGACGGGTTAACAAGGTGACTGTTGATAGCGTTATGTTAGGTTGTTGGGGCCGCTATCCTGAATTGGCCGCGGCCTGAATCCCGCTAAATGGCCGCCGAATCGGGTGAATGTGGTCTTTCCGCGACCCGATAAAACAGTGGATCGGTGGGCAAACGTCCGTTAAACTGAATGATATGTATATACGATGGGGTGGAATGGAATAAAGTCGGCATAGGCTTGAAACCAACACCGCCTCATACCCGACATACCCTATAATATGAGTCTATGAACGTTCGCTGTAAGCGGCGCGATATTTCTATAATTTTATACTTCATAGGAGCTTGTAGAATGAAACATCGAGTTGGACCAGGTTTTACCCTTATCGAACTGTTGGTGGTGATCAGCATCATCGCCCTCCTCATCGGCATCCTGCTGCCCGCCCTCGGCGCCGCCCGACGCACGGCCCGGCAGATGCAGAACAACACCCAGGTCCGTGGTATTCACCAGGCCATGGTGATGTTTGCGCAAGGCAACCGGACGTACTTCCCGGGCATGACTGGAAGTGGCGGTATCGCAGCGGGGGGAGCAGCCACTGATGCCTATGGAACCACGACCGGGGCGACCGTTCAGCATCGCTATGGCCGGCTTGTGGATGGCAATTTCTTCACCGGGGAATACATGATCAGCCCTACCGAAGACAAAGTCGAGTGGACCACGAATGATGTGACGAATGAAAATTTCTCCTATGCCTTGCTATGGATCAATGATTCGGACTCAACAACACTCGGCACCCTTAATGACGTGAGACGTGAAGAGTGGAGAGATTCAATTAACACCGAGGCTCCCGTCATCGGAGACCGTGTGCGCGGCCAATGGCAGACGCCTTCGAGCTACTCAAGTATTCATACGGAGGAGGCGAGCGGAGACTGGCGCGGCAGCGTTGGCTGGAACGATAATCACGTGAATTTTGAAACCAGCCACGAGGTTGATACCAAGTATGGTGATATCCGGACAACAGATGACGATCTGTTTCGACACACCGGCGCCACATCAACTCCCGCACCGGCGAATCCTGACGATGGTAATGCTTTCCTCATTGCGACAGGTCATAATTCACACGCATTGGCTGATGAGCAATAAACAGTTTGATTATTGCTTTAACAGCGTTTGAGACAATGCAACTGTTTGAATTCATACTCCCCCGCTTATTCATAAGCGGGGAGTTTTTTACGTGATGGGCGGAAGAGGCGCCTTAAGGATGCCCGCAAAGAGGCTCACTTTATATACGTTGTAAAATACGAGATGTGTTTGAGCCGAGTGGTTTTGATCAAGTGAATCAAAATCGTCTTTTTCTAATGTTTCTTGCATAGATAAAGTTTCTGACCGCTTTCTCCGTGCCGATTGAGGTCGGCGAGTATGCTGACATCGGGCGTCTCATGGAGAAAGCGGTTAGCCGCTTGCGTAACACCTGGCCATCTCGGGTGTTTGTAGTCATCGATCGCGATGACGCCTCCGGGGAGGAGGTGCTGGTGAACCATTTGAATATCTTTAAGCGCTCCATCTTCCGAGTGATCGCCGTCGATATGAACGAAGCGGAAACGTTTCGCCGGGTCTAATCGCAGTTGATGACTCAAGCAAACGTGAATTTCCAGTCGCTCGTTTTCTATATCGGGGTTAATACGCCGGATTGTAGACAGTAATTGCTCGGGTGATGGGCGTTCTATATATACGTCAGGCGTATCCGCCTCGAAAGCATCGCAGATAACCAGTTTTTCACCGTCAGCGAGGCCCGCGGCAAGCAGGGCGGTTGAACGTCCGAAGTAACTACCGATTTCGAGTATGTCCCCAGTAATTCTTAAAGCTGTTTGTGTGCGTAAAATGAGTGAGAAATGAGCACAGTCGTCGATGTTAAAGAAGCCGGGAACCCCTTTGAGCTTCGCAAACATCTGAGAAATGGAGCTCATCTCGGCATCATTGCCGAAGGAGTGGGTGTCGTATGCGGGGCGGTCGACGCATGGAGAGCCACGGAATCCGTGGTAAGCCCGTGCGACACGGAACCTGTAGCGGTCGGGGAGCAGTCTTCCAGCTATGGAGTGGATGCGATTAGCGATTGTTCTTTTTGGCTTTACACGGCTCGTCATAATAATATAGTACCACAGAACAATTGTTTGCCGGTTTGTTACGCCTAGATTTTCATACTTGGAAATCATTTTTGAACGATGCTAATCCGCTATCTGAAAGCCGTGTGGTTGGAGCTGTTTCTTGGATTGCAGCGCCCGGCCGGATCCCTCAGCTTTTTTTGCTTGGATGTAATTCCCCGCTGCACGTTCCCCGCGGATTGATGTCCGCGAACATCCTGACATATGGCGTTTCTTGCAGAAAGCGAACCATGGTTTACGCAATGCCTGGCCACTGCGAGTGTCTGTAGTCATCAGTCGCGATGTCGCTTCTAGTGAGATATGTCGGTAAACCGAGTGATTATGTTCTATGACGTCTTTTGTCGAAACCTGGAATGGTTTTATGATCAATCCAGGGCCGGATGATGATATGAGCCAGAGGTCCGCCATTAAGTGTCGCTGTCTGTCGCCGTTACTTTCCCGATAATATTTAATGTAAAACGAAGATAACCTTTCATTAATGAACGCGGCGATTGCACTGATGCGGGAAATTTCGAATAATTGCCGGGGAATGCCGGTGAAGTGTTGCTTGCGATAAGGCGGGTTCAATTGCGCCAGTCGACGCGTTTGATAGTCAACTCAACCGTAATGTATCTCCGCATGGGGGTAACGGTCGGCATTGGCTTGGTGGTGACGCGGCTGTTGATCCGGTTCATAGGAGTGTCAGACTTCGGGCTTCTGACCGCATTAGGCGCCAGCGGGGCGCTTCTCTCTATGCTTCGTGACGCGCTTAACGCCAGCGGCGTGCGACATATGGCGCATGAGATTGGCCGTGAAGATGATGCGGCATTGCGTCGTGTATTTGCTTCAAGTCTACTGATTCATCTTGCCGCTGGCGGGGGAATAGTATTACTTGGCGCTTTACTGATGCCCGGCATTATCTATGTTGTTCAGATTCCAGAAGGGCGGCAGGTTGCGGCGTGGTGGGTGTTGGGGGCAACGATCGTCCGGGTGGGGGTAGCTCTCGCGGTCACGCCGTATTCGGCCATGATTACCGCCCGCCAGGAAATCCCCATCAGCACCGCGTTTGAACTCGTAGGGCGGCTGGCGACGTTGGCGGTCGTGTTAGTGTTGCTGATAACCCCGGCCGACCGGCTTGCGACATACGCGGTATTGACTTTGCTGGCTTCAACTGTGCTGGAAGCGCTGATGGTTCTGGTGTGTATGGTGCGTTACCCCGCGTGTCGGCAAGGGATACGAGGCGCAAGCCGTACGATGGCGGCGGAATTGCTTTCCTTCGGCGGATGGGCCGTATTGTTGGCGATGGCCACCCGGGTTCGGCTGCAAGGTACGGTCTTTCTATTGAATGTGTTGTTCGGAACAGTGGTCAATGCGTCTTATGCAATTGCTGTTCAGGTTGTGAGTTATCAGAGCCAGTTGACTTGGGCCTTAATGAGCGCGATTCAACCGGCGATGGCGACGATGTATGGCCGAGGGGGGCAATCGACAGGGGTGAATCAACTCGTCCATATGGCGAACAAGTTCCCGTTTTATGTTTCATTTTTGTTGTTTGTCCCTGTGTGGTGGGAGACCGAAATGGTCTTGACGCTTTGGCTGAGTGATTACCCAGACTGGACGCCGTTGTTTGTGCGCATCGCAATGGTGACCATGTTGTTTGAGACGATTAGTAGTGGTTACGCCATTTTAATGTCCGCCCGCGGCCAGCTTCGAACCCTCACGATTTTAGGCGTCGCATTTCAACTCGCAGCAGTGGTGATCGGCTGGTTCGGCGCCGCAACGTTTTCTTGGGGTCCTTCCGGCTTTGTTTGGGCCGCCTTGGCGGCAACCGGGATCTGGAGTATTGTTCGCGCGATTTATGTTTCGATCGTCACGGAAATGCCGGCGTCAGACTTTATTTGGCGAAGCCTTGCCCCAATTTCGGGGGTTTCCGCTGTGACGCTCGTGTCGAGTGGTGTGGTGTACGCCCTGTTGGCGCCAGGATACGTTCGTCTCGGATTAATCGTTGTGATTACTACGTTGGCTACGTTGGTCGCCGCATGGACCATTGGTTTAACATCTTTCGAACGGCATCATTGCCGCCGTGTTGCATCGGTGGCGGCCATGAAACTCCAGTCGATTATTAAGCGGCGCTCTACTTTTCCTCAACCTCCCAAACCGTAGCTCGACCCGCATGGGAATCAGCTGCTAAAATCTCTTGCCGATGTTGCGAATTCTCTTTATTTCAAAAATCCTGCCGATCCCGCCCGTCATCGGCGGCAATCAGCGGACGAACTTGCTGATGCGTGCTTTGCGGGAAGTCGCGGAGGTCGACGCTATTGGACTGGTGCGTCATGACATCCCCAAGGATACGTGGGTTGACTTGGAGAAAGCCTGGGGTTTCCTGGGTGTGTTCCCTGCACCGTTGCACAGCGACCGGGCGCCGTGGCGGCACATTCGTCCATTAGCACCGAAGTTGGTCCAGCGACTGGCGCATAATCTGGGCCGCCGGACGCTGGATTATCGGAGCGACCCAGTCACCGTCGAGCGGGTGAAGGCTGCGACGGCGGGTCGTTCATACGATCTGGCGGTTGGGAGATATCTTTTACCGACGCTTCAGTCTGGTGTGGCTGATGGGCTGAAGACGATACTTGACATCGATGACTTAGACACGCAGGTTTACGCAACACGTTTGAATGCGCCGTGGGAAACCGCGGCGTCCCGCTGGGTGATTCGTCGTCATCTCCGCCAGCTCGAGCGACTGTTACCGTCTTGCCTGTCACGAATGCAGCATCTTTGGCTTTCGAATCAGACCGACCTGCCGCTGGTTCAACACCACCGCAACGTATCAGTTCTGCCTAACATTCCATTTGCGTTTGCGGACCGAGTCCCGTCACCGCAGCCTCATCCTGAATCTGACGGCCGGACGGTGATGGTTGTCGGGAGCATGAATCATGGGCCAAATGCTCGTGGAATTGATCGGCTGGTGACACAGGTATGGCCGCGCGTTCGTCAGCGTTGTCCGAACGCGGTACTGCGAATCGTTGGATCTCACACGTCAGACAAGCAGCGTCGACGGTGGGGCGCCGAAAATGGGGTCGAGGTAGCGGGCTTTATTCCACAGCTCGAGGAAGCGTATCGAAAAGCGTGTTTCACGGTTTCGCCAATATATGAAGGGGGGGGAACCAAGATCAAGGTTATTGAGTCGCTTGCATATAACCGCGCTTGCGTTACGACGTCCCATTCACTTTGCGGCTACGAACATATCTTGGCGGATGGACTTGCGGTGAGGGTGGCCGATAATGATACGGAAATGGCCGATGTTATCGCGACGCTATTGACTCATCCGGATGAAGCGCGGCGATTGGCCGCCAATGGTAGGCAGGTGGTTGTGGAGCATTTCTCTTTTGAACGATTTCGTTCTGAGGTTCACCAGACCATTGAGTCTACGTTGAACCGATATGAAAATAGTCGGCTGGCGGGAGCATCATGAACAACAATATTTCAGTTGATGCTGCCGCGTCACATTTATCAACTAATCACCCGTTGACCATCGCGTGGATGCTTCAGGGCGACGAGGGGTTTGGCGTGGCGCGGGCGGTGGAGTCACTGGCTGCGCAACTGGATCGGATGGGGCGCCGGCCGATTTTTATCTGCTGCATTGATGGACCGATGGCGTCGCGAGGCGATGCGTTGGGTTTTAAGGTCGTGCGTCTGAACCTGGAGCGTGCTCCAGACCTTGCCGGGGGGGTCATTGCGAAGGCGTTGGGAGTCTGGAGGCTCCGGCGGTTCCGTCGCCGGATCGTTGATGCAGTTGGACAAGCGTTCGTGGACAGCAGGGTGGACGTGGTGCATTGTCTGTGGCCCAGTTTTGTCGGCATCGTTGGCGGCGTCGCGGAGCGCCTGGGCGCCCAGCCTGTATGGGAAATGCCAAATGCGATGAACGAATCCTTGTGGGGGCTTAACCGCAGATACTACTTAGGGCTTTGTCGAAGATATGGCGTTACGGTGTTGGCCAACAGCGCGTATACGGCGGCGACACTTGGCAAGGCGGCGGGTGTCAGGAGACGGCTGATGCATCTGGGCGTAGATTCAACCATCTTTAACCCGGGCCGTGTCGAGCCATTGACACGCGCCGCATTGAACTTGCCCGACAAGGCGGTGGTGTTCGGCATCGTGGCCCGGCTGGATGCCAGTAAGGGAGCCGATCGGTTTTTACAAGCCATGTTGAATGTTGCGGCGAAAGATGATGAGGATTTGCATTTGCTGTTGATAGGCGGCCCCGTGGAAGGGGCTTACGCCAAGGGTCTTCTCAGGCTGGCGGAGGGCGCCGGGCAATCGCATAGGTTACACATGCCAGGCCAGGTCGATCATCCAGAGCGATATTATGGGGCGATGGATATTGCCGTAAACAGCCGCGTGGATCCTGAGCCGTTTGGTCTATCGGTGATCGAAGCAATGATGATGGGCGTGCCGGTTCTGGTCCACGCTCTGGGCGGCCCGGCGGAAACAGTCCTGGACGGGCAGACGGGTTGGCATGTATCGGCCCCTGATGTCGAGGCGTTTGAATCGGGAATCCGTCGGGTGCTGAGTGACCGTCCGCGTTGGCCTCAGTTCTCTATGGCGGCGCGGTCGCGGGCGATGGAGAATTTCAATGTTAAACGTCAGGCCGAGTTATATCTGGACTTCCTTGAATCCCGATAGTATGAGTTGACGATCGCGGCGATAAGCCAATAATAGCGCCGAAACCTGATATTGAAACGGTTTGTGTTAACGCCTGCCTGACATCATGAAGTTCGGGCAGGGAGGAGAAAGGCCTTACACATTCAATCTTTAGTCGATGTCAAACTGGGCCGCCATGATTGATGTTATTATCATTACATACAACGAGGTTCTGAACCTTCCGCACGCTTTACGGTCCTTGCAGGGCTGGACCCGCAAGGTGTTCGTCATTGACTCGGGCTCTGTTGACGGCACGCATGATGTCGCCCGTGAGATGGGCGCTGAAGTGGTGGAGCATCCGTGGCCGGGTTACGCGGCGCAGCGGAACTGGGCGCTGGAGAACCTGCCGATTCATGCGGACTGGGTCCTGGTTCTTGATGCAGACGAAGAGATCACCCCCCGGCTTCGGGAACAGATCCTTGAAATCACTTCAAAACCGGCGGATGAAATTCACGAGAATGGTTTCTTTCTTAATCGACTGACTTACTTTCTAGACAGGCCAATCCGTCACTGCGGCTATTTCCCAAGTTGGAATCTACGGCTGTTCAAACGCGGCTCTGCACGGTACGAGGATCGACAGGTCCACGAGCATGTCATCATCGATGATCCGGTTGGTTACATCTCTGAGCCCATGATCCATAACGACCGTCGTGGACTTGAGCATTTCTATGCAAAGCACAACCGTTATTCGACGCTGGAATCCCGTGAAACTTACCGCGAGATCATGGGGCTGCGTGATAACATCGACTCTGCAAACCTGACCGATCAGACCCGCCGCCGTCGGTGGCTCAAACGGAACGTGACTCGGACTATTCCGTTTCCGGCATTCTGGCGTTTTGCATACATGTATATTTTTCGACTGGGTTTACTCGATGGATGGGTGGGTTACCGTTTTTGCCTGTTTATCGCAAACTATGACGGCATGGTCGCGTTTAAGCTCCGATGTCTTTTGCACGAGGCCAAGCGGTCCGGGGAGACGCCGGAAGCGGTGCTCAATCGCAACCTCGTTCAAGAGACATCGGCTCTGGCAAAACCAGAAGGTGGAGAGGCTGCTTCTTCCCGCCCGAAGCCCGATCAGGGCGAACGGTCTGGACGCGAACAGGACGAGTAACTCAGGCTTATCACGTGCGTCGTTCAGCCGTTCAAGATGACCCCAATGGCCGACGCCTGGGGGGCGGGTTGGCTTCTGCGGGCGGGGCGGGTAGGGTTGGCGGGGCATGGCGTGGCCCCGGCGGTCAGCATGGGGCTTAGGTTCGGCGGGCGGCCGCCGACGCGCACCTGGCTCGAGGACCTTGTTGGGATGGCTATCTCCCCTCCACGGCTGCTTCTGGGCGCAGCCGGCTTGTCGGACCTGCAGCGACGGATCGATGAACACGCATGGGCGGCTGATGTGTGGCGCGGCGTGCGCCGGGCCGCCGACGCCCGGCTGAGCGAGCCGGTGGAGCTGCCGCCGCGCGGCGGGGCGTGGTTCCACGCCTACACCAGCCCCGAGCACGGCGCCCCGCTCAAAACCGGCCGACGCCTCGGGCCCTGGCAATGGGAGCATCGCTGTCCGGTCAGCGGTCAGGTCTATCTCGGCGATCCGTCGACCCCATTGAAGGATTACGACGGCTGCGTGATCCGTGGACTCCATCAAACCTGGTCGGAGGACGCCCGGTCGCTTGCCCTGGCGTGGCGGGTGACGGGCGACGAGGGCTACGCCGACAAGGCCCGGGAGGTGCTGCTGGCTTATGTCAAGGTTTACCGCGGTTACCCGATCCACAACAACGACGGTGACACCACACGCGGCCTGACGGGCGGGCATATCGGTTCGCAGAACCTGTGCGAATCGACCTGGCTGATCCGCCTCCTGCAGGCGGCCGACCTCGTCTGGCCCGCGCTGAGCGATGGGCATCGCGCCGCTATTCTCGATCAGATCGTCAAGCCGGCGCTGGATGAGGTCATTCTGGTGCAGCGGGTGGGCGACGGCGTTCACAACATCCAGTGCTGGCTCAACAGCGCAATCGGCCTGGCGGGCTTCCTCTTCGACGAGGCCTCGTGGATCGAGCGTGCGATCGACGATCCCCAGTCCGGGTTCCACCGCAACCTTGCGGAAGGGGTGCGGGACGACGGCATGTGGTGGGAGGGGGCGTGGAGCTACCACTTCTACACGCTGAGTTCGCTGTGGCCCCTGGCCGAGGCGGCCCGGCTCAACGGGGTCGATCTGTACACCGAGCCGTACCGCCGGATGTTTGCCGCCCCGTTGGAGCTGGCGGGGCCGACGCGGGTGTTGCCGGCGTTCAACGACAGCCGCCGCGTCCCGCTGGCCAGCCAGGCGGCGGAATTCGAGGTGGCGGCGGCGCGTTTCGATGATCCGCGGTTCGCGCAGATCATCGCCGGGGCCGACCGGGGCGGCGAGACCGTCCTGTGGATGGGCGCGGACCCGGCGCCCGGCGACGCGCCTGAACCGCCCGACCAGGTCAGCCGCAACCTGCCCCTTAGCGGCTACGCCGTGCTGACGCGCGGCCGCGGCGTGGGCGCGACCTGGCTTTGCCTCAAGTACGGCCCTCACGGCGGCGGGCATGGCCACCCGGATAAGCTCAGCTTTGTCCTCTTCGCCGCTGGCCGGGAGGTCGCTGTCGACCCCGGCACGTGCCGCTATGGTGTCCCGCTCCACAGCGGCTGGTACAAAACCTCTCTCGCTCACAACACGCTCATCGTTGATGAGCAGTCCCAGGAGCCCGCCGAGGGGCGTTGCCTCGTGTTCGAGACCTCCGGCGACATGGATTACGTCATCGCCGACGCCGGCCCGATTGGGGAGGGCGTCCGTTTTCAGCGCACGGCCGCGCTGCTCGATGAGGGCCTGGTCGTGCTGATCGACCGTGTGCGGTGCGACCATCCGCGGCAGCTGGACCTGGCCTATCACCAGCGCGGCGTCTGGCGGCAGCGCCCCGACGCGGCCCCATGGTCGGCGCCCGATACGCCGGGGTACCGCTACCTGCAGGACGCGGAGACGGTCACGGCGGATCAACCGGCCGTGTTGGGCGCGGTTCACGAAGACACGCCGGCGTGGGTGACGCTCGCCGGGGGCGTCTCGACGACGCTCATCACCGCGACCGGCGTCGGCGATCACGCCGGTGATCGCCTCCCCACGGTGCTGTTCCGCCGCCGCGCCGCGGAGACGGATTTTGTGTGGTGCATCAGCGTCGGCGCCGACCCCGCGTCCCTCGCCGTGGCGCCGGCCGAAGCAGACCGTCTGTCGATCGAGGTCCGCCGCGGCGAGCGGCGCTGGGCGTTGTCTTCGTCGAATGATGAACTCTCCTGTCAGCCGCTTTGACCCGTTCGGGATCGGCGGCATTGACCGGCGGAAACGGCGGGATAGTCAGGGCCTGCAGGCCCGGCCCCGGAACAGGTCCCCGGCTCAGGCATTTTTCACAATGTGATGGTCTGCAGCTTCGGTCGTAAATCGCTAACATTTGATGTAGACCAACACACGATCTATATTTCGTGTAATGTAGATCGCGTTTGGGCCCTGCTTAATCCGTTCGGTCAGACCGACCAAGGAGGTATTGTTATGTCCCAGACCACCCAAATCCCTGCGGGCTGGTCACGCCTCAACCCGCCCGAAGAAGCCGCGGACGCCTTGCGACGGGCGCCGAGCGTGACCGCCGCGTCCAGCGTGAACGACCTCGTCAACCTGGCGGTGCGCGACGCCGACGCCACGGGGTGGCACGAAGTGGCTTACGACGTCCCCGGCCAGGGGCGGGTTTCGGAGGCGAGCGTCTGCCGCGTGCGCAACGGCATCGCGGCGAACTATCAGGAAATTTACATGCGCCGCCGCGACCCCGAGTGCATGGTCATCGGGGATCAGCAGGCGACCAACAAGGTGCGGTTCGAGGATCGGTTCGGGACGCCGTTCGCCGGCCTCCGCAAAGAGACGTTCGAGTGGCTGGCGCAGCAGGACCTGGCGGTCTTCGCGTTCACCGCCGGCGTCGGCCGCAAGGGCCTGGACGCGGCGGTGATCGCCCCGGCCAACGCGGGCTTTTTCGCCCTGGGCCTGGCGCTGCTGCAAGGCATCCGGCCGATCGACAGCCTCGATGAGAGCTTCAACCCGTCGGTCCTGATCTACGTCGCCCCCCCGTTCCGGCACACGCACTTTGACGGCAAGCAGGTTGTCGTCCATCACCGCGCTAACGGCCTCTATGAGCTGTTCAGCTACAACCTCTATCCCGGACCCAGCGCCAAAAAGGGGATCTACGGCGTCCTCATCGACCTGGGCGAACGCGAAGGCTGGGTCACCGCCCATTGCTCCACGGTTCAGGTCGTCACCCCATACGACAACACCGTCACCATCATGCACGAGGGCGCCAGCGGAGGGGGCAAGAGCGAGATGCTCGAGCATATCCACCGCGAAGACGACGGCCGGCTGCTGCTGGGACACAACACCGTCACCGACAAGCGGCAACTGCTCACCCTGCCCCGAGCCTGCCGGCTGAGGCCGGTCACCGATGACATGGCCCTCTGCCCCGATTACCTGCAGGACCGCACCATCGGCAAGCTGCGGCTTCGGGACGCCGAGGAGGCGTGGTTCGTGCGGGTCAACCATATCACGCGGTACGGCACCGACCCGCACCTCGAGCGGCTGACGCTCGAGCCCGACCAGCCGCTGCTGTTCCTCAATATCGATGCGGTCCCCGACAGCCGGGCGTTGATCTGGGAGCACACCGAAGACGCCCCGGGCCAGCCCTGCCCCAACCCGCGTGTGATCATCCCCCGCGAGATGGTCCCCGACGTGGTGGATGGGCCGGTCACGATCGACGTGCGCAGCTTCGGGGTCCGGACCCCGCCGTGCACGCGCGAGCACCCGTCCTACGGGATCCTCGGCATCTTCCACATCCTGCCCCCGGCGCTGGCGTGGCTCTGGCGGTTGACCGCGCCGCGCGGACACGCGAACCCGAGCATCGTTGACACCGTCGGCATGACCTCCGAAGGGGTCGGGTCGTACTGGCCCTTCGCGACCGGCCGCCGGGTCGATCAGGCCAACCTGCTGCTCAAGCAGTTCCGGCATTCCGACCGCACGCTGTTCGTGTTGTGCCCCAATCAGCACATCGGCGCTTGGGAGGTCGGCTTCATGCCGCAGTGGATCACCCGCGAGTACCTGGCGCGACGCGGGAACGCCGACTTCAGCCCCGAGCAGGTCGAGCCGTCCCGTTGCCCCTTGCTGGGCTACAGCCTCCGGCACCTCCAGGTGGAAGGCACGACGTTGAGCAACGGGTTCCTCCAGGTCGAGACGCAGCCCGAGGTGGGCGAAGAGGCGTATGACGCGGGGGCGGCCAAGCTGCGTGAGTTTTTCAAAAGCGAACTGGAGCAGTTCCTTGAAGCCGACCTTGATCCGCACGGCCGCAAGATCATCGAGGCCTGCTTCGACGGCGCCAGCGCGGAGGATTACGAGCGTCTGGGCGTCGTGGCCGATTGAGCGACGTATCTCAGTTTTGCAACCATTCGAAGCCCAGGGATTGCAATCCCTGGGCTTCTTTGTGTCCCGTACCCGTGAGCGGTCACGACTTACGTGATTCGCGGGCGAGGTATTGCTTGCGCGGGGTGATATGGAAGTCGGCGGAGCACTTGCCGACGCGGCGTTCGCGCTCCATCTTCGGCTGGACCATCTGCACCACGAGCATGTCGATGGTGATGTTGAACTCCTTGCCGGCGTCGACGAAGTCCTGGATGTTCTCCCGCGGCTCGATCTTGTAGACCGCGGGGCCGAGGCAGGGGCGGAGGAAGTCGTATTCGAGGTGTTTGCAGACGATGGTCCAGTCGGCGCCGAGGATCTTGAGCAGGTACATCCCGCCGGCGACCTCGGCGTTGCCCAGCAGGGCGCCGCCGGCCATGGCCTTGTACCAGTTCTGGTTGAACTTGCGGAACGGCAGGAACGCGGCGAACGACGTGCCGGGCGAACCCTTGTGGATCTTGATGCCGCTGCGGAACGCCAGGGGAAGGTACTTCCAGCTCAGCACCCGGTGCCAGAAGTTGGACCGGGTCGACATCCGGGCGATCCGGCGTTCGAGGCGGAGATGGAAACGCTGCCAGCGCGAGAACTTATGGTTGTGTCGGTCCTGATTGAGCGACAGCTGGTCCGCCTGGTCAGCGGGCAGGACCACGTCGGGAGCGGACACGTCCTGTTCGGGCGGTGGAGTGGTGGGCGCTTCCAGGGAGCTCATGGGATGTCATACTTTACCGGATGGCGCCGGGTGTGTCCGCGTCGATCTTGCGAATTTCTTGTTGGGGGGTGGCCGGATGTGGGGGCCGCATCAGCGGAACGGGTTGACGGGGGTGTAAGACCGTCCGTCGTCGTTTTCGCCGTCGAGGTCCTGTTTTTCCTCGTACCAGCCGGCCTGGATGGCCTCGAGGATCTGCTCGTTGACCTGGTGGTCCGGGTCGGCCTCAAACCCGGGCAGGGCCTCGACCAGCTCCCGCAGCTCGGTGAAGCGGACCGCCAGCGGGTCCCGGTCGGGGTGAGTCTCGGCCAGGGCGATCGCGATGTCTTCGATGTCGGTCCAGAGCATGGGGGTGAGGGTGTAGGGTATCGGGTTTAGGGTGTAGGGGCATGGCGGGTATTAGGCACACCCGACACCCTATACCCTAAACCCTCCTCCTCACTGCAGGTTCACGGGCATCACGACGTAGAGGAAGTTCGGGCCGGTGCGGAGGACGCCGGGCTTGTTGCCGGCCTTGAAGTCGAACTGAACCTGGTTCTCATCGACCACCTTGAGCGCATCGAGGACGTAAGCGGGGTTGAAGCCGATCTCGATCGGATCGCCGCTGTATTCGGCAACGTCGACCTTGATCTCGGCCTCGCCCATCTCGGGCGCCCGGCTGGAGAGGACCAGGCCCTCGGGGCTGAACGCCAGGCGCACGCCCTTGGACTCCTCGTTGGTCAGCAGCGCGGCCCGGCGGACGGCGGAGATGAACACGTCGGTGGCCAGCATCGCCTTCTTGTCGCCGTCTTTGGGGATGACGTCGGCGTAGGGCGGGAAATTGCCCTCGACGAGGTTGGACGCGAGCACGGCGCCGTCGGTGGTGAAGAGGATCTGGTTGCTGTCGATCTTGACGCGGACGGTCTGCTCGGCGTCGTCGAAGAGCCTCAGCAGGAGGTTGAGGGCCTTGGTCGGGACGATGGCGGACTGCTTTTCGCCGCCGCCGGTGCAGGCGCCTTTAGCCAGGGCGAGGCGGTGCCCGTCGGTGGCGACCACGGAGAGCTTCTTGCCGTCGCGTTCCAGGAGCACGCCGTTGATGGCGTAGCGGGAGTTCTCGCGCGCGGTGGCGAAGATGGTCATGGCGATGAGCCGGTGCAGCTCGGCGGCGGTGACCTCGAAATCGGGCTCGCCCTCGAACCCGGGGACGGCGGGGAAGTCGCCGGGCGCGTGGCCATAGATCTTGTACTTGGAGTCCTGGCCGGTGATGTGAGCGACGTCCTGCTCGGTGGTGAGCGTGAGGGTGGGGTCGATGGACTCGCGGACGATCTGGGTGAGCTTGTCGGCGGGGATGAGGGCCTCGCCGGCCTCGGCGACGTCGACCTTGGGGGTCGAGAGCGTGACGGAGACCTCCAGGTCGGTGGCGGCAAGGGTGACGCTGTCGCTGGAGGCGGCGAGCTTCACGCAGGTGAGCACCGGCTTGGGGGTGCGGGCGACGACGACGCCGCCAATGAGGTTGAGCGACTCGACCAGAGCCCCCCGATCGCAAATGACCTTCATCGTTCTAATCCTTTCTCATTTCAGAGCGCAAAAGGTAGCCGTTGGCGGGCAAGGCGGCAAACCGGGGCGGCCGGGCGGGTCCGGAAACCGGTCGGGTCGGTTCGGGGATGATCGTCCGGGCGGCCGCCGTCATTTCGGACCCGTCGCCGGGGGCCGCGTCGCGGTTGGCCGGATCCGCCGCGGATCGCCGACATCAAGGGGGGGTGGGCTTTTCGCCCGATGGCGGGTGGCGGCGACGGAACTTAGAATCATGGTGTCGCCTGCCGTCCATCGAACCATCGCCTAGAATACGACGTAAATACGACAGCCCATCACCTGAAGAGCAAACCGTCATGTTTGAACGATTTACAGACCGCGCACGTAAAGTCATGGCGCTGGCCAACCAGGAGGCCCAGCGTTTCAACCACGAGTACATCGGCACCGAGCACATCCTGCTGGGCCTCGTGAAGGAAGGCTCGGGCGTCGGCGCCAACGTGCTCAAGAACCTGGATGTGGACCTGCGCAAGGTCCGCCTCGAGGTGGAGAAGCTCGTCAAGTCCGGCCCGGACATGGTCACCATGGGCAAGCTGCCCCAGACCCCGCGGGCCAAGAAGGTCATCGAGTACGCCATCGAGGAGGCCCGCAACCTCAACCATAACTACGTGGGCACCGAGCACCTGCTGCTGGGTCTGCTGCGCGAGCACGAGGGCGTCGCCGCCCAGGTGCTGATGAACCTCGGGCTCAAGCTCGAAGAGGTCCGCGAGGAGGTGCTGAATCTGCTCGGCGCCGGGGTCGACCCCGAGGAGACCACCTCGAGCGGGAGCGAGTCTTCGTCGTCGAGCAAGACCGGCAAGGGCGGCAAGTCCAAGACCCCCGCGCTCGACAGCTTCGGCCGCGACCTGACCGAGCTGGCGCGCGACGGCCAGCTCGACCCGGTGATCGGCCGGGCCAACGAGATCGAGCGGCTGATCCAGATCCTCTGCCGCCGCACCAAGAACAACCCCGTCCTGCTGGGTGAGGCCGGCGTCGGCAAGACCGCGATCGTCGAGGGCATGGCCCAGAAGATCATCGCCAACGACGTGCCCGAGATCCTGCTCGACCGCCGTATCGTCGTGCTCGACCTGGCGATGATGGTCGCCGGCACCAAGTACCGCGGCCAGTTCGAGGAGCGGATCAAGGCCGTGATGAACGAGGTCCGCCGGGCCAAGAACGTGTTGCTGTTCATCGACGAGCTGCACACGCTGGTCGGCGCCGGCGGCGCCGAGGGCGCGATCGACGCGTCCAACGTCCTCAAGCCCGCGCTGTCGCGCGGCGAGATCCAGTGCATCGGCGCCACCACGCTCGACGAGTACCGCAAGTACATCGAGAAGGACGGCGCCCTGGAGCGGCGGTTCCAGACCATCCTCGTCGAGCCGCCCAACAAGGAAGACACGATCCAGATCATCACCGGCCTGCGCGACCGCTACGAGGCCCACCACCGCGTCCAGATCACCGACGAGGCAATCCGCACCGCGGTGGAGATGTCCGAGCGGTACATCACCGCCCGCGTCCAGCCCGACAAGTCGATCGACGTGATCGACGAGGCCGGCGCCCGCATCCGGCTCAAGTCCATGAGCAAGCCGCCGAACCTGGCCGACATCGAAGAGCAGATCGAGCGGCTGAGCATCGAGAAGGACGAGGCGGTCAAGGCCGCCGACTACGAGCGGGCCGCCGAGCTGCGCGACAAGGCCGAGTCCCTCCGCCGCGAGAAGGAGCAGATCCAGCGCGACTGGCGCGAGAAGGCCAAAGAGGTCGACGGCGTGGTGGACGAGGAAGTCGTTGCCGAGGTCGTGAGCAAGATGACCGGCGTGCCGCTGACGCGCTTGGAGAAGGCCGAGTCCGAGCGGCTGCTCCAGCTCGAGGACGAGCTGCACAAGGCGGTGGTTTCGCAGGACGAGGCGATCAAGGCGGTCGCCAAGTCGATCCGCCGCGCCCGCAGCGGCCTCAAGGACCCCCGCCGGCCGATGGGCTCGTTCATCTTCGTGGGCCCGTCGGGCGTGGGCAAGACGCTGCTGGCCAAGAGCCTGGCCGAGTTCATGTTCGGCGACGCCGAGGCGCTGATCCGCATCGACATGTCCGAGTACATGGAGAAGCACAACGTCTCACGCCTGATCGGCGCGCCGCCCGGATACGTCGGGTACGAAGAGGGCGGCCAGCTCACCGAGCAGATCCGCCGCCGGCCCTACGCCGTGGTCCTGCTCGACGAGATCGAGAAGGCCCACCCCGACGTGTTCAACATGCTCCTGCAGATCATGGAGGAGGGCGAGCTGACCGATTCGTTCGGCCGGCACGTCAGCTTCCGCAACGTGATCCTGATCATGACGTCGAACATCGGCGCCGACCTGATCAAGAACAAGGCCGGGTTCGGCTTCTCCGTCCAGTCGGAAGAGGCCGACTACGACAAGATCAAGAGCGTCCTCAACAGCGAGATCGAGCGGTACTTCCGGCCCGAGTTCATCAACCGCCTGGATGACGTGATCATCTTCCGGCCGCTGAACCGGCAGGATCTGATCGGCATCGTGGATTTCGAGCTCAGGAAGGTGTTCCATCGGCTCGAGGCCCGGGACATGACGTTGGACGCCGACAAGGCCGCCAAAGACTTCCTGATCGACAAGGGCTACAACCCCGACTTCGGCGCCCGGCCGCTCCGCCGCGCGATCGAGCAGTACGTCGAGGACCCGCTGTCCGAGGCGATCCTCCGCGAAGAGTTCGGCCCGGGTTACGACATCAAGGTCAGCCGGAAAGACGGCGAAGACCGCCTGACGTTTACGTCCGAGAAACGCCCGGCCGCCGAGCCGGCGTCGGATGAGCAGGAGCCCGTCGCCGGCGCCGGCGCTGAAAGCACCTGACCCCCGGTCCGCCGCCCCCACGATTCTCGTCCCCGCCGCCCCGTGCGGCGGGGTTTTTTTTAATCGTTCAAATCCGGCTTCCAGGGCCACGGGGCTTCGAATTCACCATCGATCCCCCATGACTTCTGATAATTCCCCTGCTGTCGGCGTTTGCAGGGGCGGTCCTACGACCGATTTGACCGAAGTACCTGTTTATCGCAGTTAAGTAGACTCGGCATTGCGTCGATGATCCGGCAGGGCGTATTGCATGTTTTGGGAAACGCCCGACCTGTCGCCACGATTGCGACGCCGATGTGATTGCGGATTGAACCAGGGTGTGTGCAACAGGTCGCTCTGAATGAACCAGGAAGTGTTGGACCGTGTGCTGAAGTCGCCCAGGCTCCCGAGCCTGCCGACGATCGCGTTGGAGGTCATTGAACTCGTCCAGCAGAAGGACGTGCCGATCAAGCAGATCGCGTACACGATCCAGCACGACCCGGCGCTGTCGAGCAAGATCCTCCGGACCGTGAATTCCAGTTTCTACGGCCAGGCCAAGTCGGTCAGCACCATCAGCCACGCGTTGGTCGTCTTGGGGCTCAACAGCGTGAAAACGCTGGCGTTGGGCTTCAGCCTCGTCGCCAACCTGCAGGACTCAGGCGGAGAGGGGTTCGACCATATCGCGTTCTGGCGGCGCAGCCTCTACGCCGCTGCCGGCGCGAAGGCGCTCGCGAAAGCGACCGGCAATCTCGCCCAGGAAGAGACGTTCCTCGGCGGGTTGCTTCAGGACCTGGGCGTTCTCGCGATGACCCAGGCGCTGGGCGACGAGTACACCGACCTGCTGGCTCAGGCCGGCCAGGACCACGGCAAGCTCCTCGAGCTCGAGCAGCAGGCGTATGAATGCAACCACGCGGAGGTCGGCGCCGCCCTCGCCGAGAGCTGGAAGCTGCCGCCTCAACTCATCGCCCCGATCCGTCATCACGTGAACCCCGACCAGACCCCGGCCCCGTTCGCGGACCTGGTCCGCTGCGTGGTCATCGGCAACAGCGTCGCCGAGCTCTTCATGAGCGAGGGCGCCTGCGCCCAGGCCCTTGAAGAATACTACGCCGCGGCCCAGACCTCCCTGGGGCTCAACCGCCCCAGCGCCGAGCCGCTGCTCAAGGAGATCCACAAGCAGACCAGCGAGATGAGCCGGTTGTTCGACCTGCCCACCGGCGAGTTGGGCAACCCCGACGAGATCCTCGCCCAAGCCAATGAAGCCCTCACGGCCCTTTCGCTCCAGCAGACCAATCAGCTGGAGCAGGAAAAGCAGAAGCTCCTGACCGAAGCCAACACCGACCCGCTCACCGGGGTCGCCAACCGTCGCCGATTTAATGAATACATCGCCGAGCAGTTCGACCTCGTGGCCGGCGGGGCGGGCGATCTGAGCGTGTTGTTCCTCGACACCGATCACTTCAAGAACTTCAACGACACCTACGGCCACGCCGTGGGGGACCGCGTCCTGGTCCAGCTCGGCAAGACCCTCACCGCCGCGATGCCCGACGCGGGCCTTGTTTCCCGCTACGGCGGGGAAGAGTTCGCGGTCGTGCTGCCCGCCACGTCCCGGCGCGACGCCGCCCGCCTCGCCGAGCAACTCCGCCAGCAGATCGAGCATTCTTCGGTCATGTCGGACGACGGTGAAGCGTTGCACATCACCGCGAGCATCGGCGTCTCGACGTTCGAAGGCGTGTTCTTCGACAACGTCGAGCAACTGGTCAAGGCCGCCGACCAGGGCGTCTACGCCGCCAAGGCCGCCGGACGCAACTGCGTCCGCATCTTCACCCCGCGCCCCGCCAAGCCCCAGGCCGCCGCGTGATCAGTCGTTCTTCCGGCCGGGCCGCATCCGTCTCGCCTCCCAACACCTGCCGCCATCGACCGTCTGGCAATAAGTAAGCCGCAAAGCCGGTCCTGAGGCCGCCGCAGGCGGTCGAAGGTCCGGATAGCCCGGGCTTCGACCGTCAGTTGCGGACAAACACCTCATAGCTGTAAGCGACCTTGACGGTCTTCTCTTTGCCGGGGTCGACGCGGATCGACCATTTCAGCTGCGACCGCGGGTTCACCCGCCGCAAGCCGGTGGTGAGCTTGGCGACCTCGGGGTCGTCCGCCGCGGAGAGGATCTCGCCGCTGACGACTTTGACGACGTCGACCGTGACGGGCCGGTCCTTGAAGTTGGTGATGGCCAGTTCGCCGCGGACGGTGACCTTGTCATAGCTGGAGCCGTGGAACCGGGCGGCGTTGCGTTCGCGTGCGGTTTCATACTCGTTCTGTTCAGCGCGGATGGACAGGGCCTGCGTGATGCGCAGATCGGTCGTGCCGCCGGGCGCGGTGTAGCGGAGCGTGTCCTGACCGAGCACCCGGCCGCCCTGGACGGTCTGCGCCGGGGCGGTGGTCCAGGGCTGATCGGTCGTGTTGGTCAGGCGGATCGCGTGCCAGACGACCTCGGGTTGGTTCACGCCGTCGTCCCGCCGCCGGCGGTATCGGTTGTCTTCGTCCACGAAGTCGCGGATCTTCCATGTGTAAACATGGCGGTAGGGCGTCTCCGCGGCGAACAGCGGGAAGTAGCCGCGTTCGCCCTTTTTGAGGGTGACGTCAGCGATCTGATAGAAGAACAGGTCTTCCACCGTCTGCCCCATGGCGGAGAAGCTGGGCATCCCCCCGCCCTCGCCGCCGCTGTTGGTGTTGCTCAGGGCTGCCTGCAGATCGAACTCGGCGCTTTGCCCCAGCAGTTGGTTGCCGAAGATGGATGCCTGGTTGTATCGGCCGCGCTCGCTGAATGACCGGATGAACTCATCGAGAGACACGAGGCTCATCGCGGTGGGCGCATGGGCGTACTGGAGGTGGGGGAAGCCGGTGACGAGTTCGACGGCGATGCCGTCAAGGTCGATCAGGTCGTTGACGATGACGGCCTTGGCCGACAGCCGGGCGTTTGTGTCGTCGGTGATATCAACCCGGTAGCTGGGCGCCCACGTGATGCCGGCCGCCATGTACGTGACGCCGAGTTGAGCCTGATCCGCGGCGGTGGTCAGGTCGAAATCAAGCACCGGCTCAGGCGTGGTGTGATCGATCGTGAGGACGGGGTCGCCCGCGAGGCGGAGCTGTTGGACCTGGCCGACCGGGATCACGCGGGACTGCCCGTTCTGCTCCAGCAGGAGCAGCGAAATCTCGCCGGCCCCGCCGTCTGGGGTCCGCAGGACGCCCGTGAGCCATTCGTTGTGAACCATGACATCGGCGGTCTGGCCCAGGTTGGCCTGGATCATCTGGGGCAGGGTCCCAGCGGGGACCGCTTCGCTGCGATCGGCGTAACGGGAGGTGACGCCGGTGATCTCGACGCCTTCGGGCCAACCGAGCCAGAGCGAGCCGAGCGCCGCGTTAGGTAGGGGCGCCACCCGCACCGGCCCGGGCTGGTCCGGCAGCGGGGCCGTGGCGGAAACGACGCCGTAGCCGTTCTTGAACATGGCGACGCGCGTGGGCGTGGCGGTCAACTCGATCGGTTCGGCGTGGGCGGCTGAGGCGAGCAATACGGCGGCGAGCAGGGCGATGCGCATGACGGGCTCCGAGGAAAGGGAGTCGGTTCTTAGATGCCTGAGCCGTGGAGAAGTTCCACAAAGGGTTTACACCGATGCTTCGGCCCGCTGGTCCAGGGCGTCGGCGACGAGCTGGTCGAGGGTGAACTTCGTGCCGCATTCGGGGCACTGCGTCTGCGTCAGGCCGGTGAGGTTGTAGCCGCACTGCGGGCACGGCAGGGCGTGGACGCCGTGGGCCCGCAGCCGCGCGGCCCGCTCCGGTTTGGTCTCCCGCCAGATCAGGGCGGTGCCGATCAGCCACCCGGCGGCCCACGCGATCGTGCCGAGGACGATGCCCACCTCAGTGGCGTGGCTTTCGATGGCCACGACCACGCCATAGGCCACGACCGCCAGCAAAAGTGAAGCGGGCAGCAGCATCGTCGTTAACCCGATCCGTGCGTTGGTCCACTTGACCTGCGTCCGCCAGACCATGTTCCATGAGGCCATGAAACATAATCCGGTGACTGCGCCTGCGACCAGAAACGGGGTGTCATAGTCGCCCGACGCTTGATTCGCAACCGCCATGACCACCACGACATAGATAGGGACCATCCCGATGATGACGCCGAGGCACAGAATAAGGCGTGTGAGCGTCCCGGACATGAGCGTCAGCTTAACGCATCCCGAGCCGTGAAGGGAAATAAATGCGGCGTTTCGGCTACGTCGCGGGGGCGGGCTGGCTGACCAGCAGCTCGGCGATCTGGACCGCGTTGAGGGCCGCCCCTTTGCGGACCTGGTCGCCGCAGACGAACAGGTCGATCCCCGCACCATCGGGCTGAGACACGTCCTGCCGGATCCGGCCAACGAACACGTCGTCCTTGCCCGAGGCGTGCAGCGGCATCGGGAACGTGTTGCGGTCGCGGTCGTCGATCAGGCTGACGCCGGGCGCCTCGGCAAGGATCGCCCGCGCTTCGGCTTCGCTCAAAGGCCGGTTGAACTCGAGGTTGATCGACTCGGCATGAGCCCGCATGACCGGCACGCGCACACAGGTCGCGGTGATGCGCACGCCCGGGTCATGCCACATCTTATGGGTCTCGTTCACCATCTTCATCTCCTCCTGGTTGTAGCCGTTGGGCTGCATGGGGGAGTTGTGGCTGAAGAGGTTGAACGCGTACTGGAAGGGGAAGATGTCCTGGGTCGTGACCTCGCCGTCGAGGGCCTCGCGGGTCTGCTGCTCGAGTTCGGCCATGGCCGCGGCGCCGGCGCCGGAGGCGGCTTGGTAGGTGCTCACGACCATCCGCTTGACCCCCGCCTTGCGGTGCAGCGGGGTGACCGCCAGCAGCATGATGATGGTCGAGCAGTTGGGGTTGGCGATGATCGCGCCGCCCTCGCCCAGGGCGATGTCGCGCATGTCCTGCGGATTGACCTCGGGGACAATCAGCGGGACGCCGTCATCCATGCGGAAGGCGGAGGAGTTGTCGACGACCACGGCGCCGGCCTCGACCGCGGCGGGGGCGAAGGCCTTGCTGATCGACCCGCCGGCGGAGAACAGCGCCAGGTCCACGCCCGCGAAGCTCTCGGCGGTGAGCTCTTCGATCGTGTGCGTCTGGCCCTTAAAGTCGACGGCCTTGCCGGCGCTGCGCGCCGAGGCCAGCAGTTTCAGCCGGTTGATCGGGAAATCCCGTTCGGCCAGGAGCTGGAGGAACTCCTGCCCAACGGCGCCGGTGGCGCCCACGATCGCGACGTTGGGGGCATGGTCGAGCGGCACGGAACCGGCTCCTCTCTCGCGGGATTGCGAATCTTGCATTATAGCACACCCACGGATACGCGCCGTTGAACGCCGGCCCGAAGGGCCGGGCTGTCGTCGCCCACACGGGGACCGTCATGGTCAATCGGGAAGTCCGCCGCGCGGAGTAGCCCCCCGCCGCGGAACGGTCGGTCACACCCGGTCGAGGATCGACTCGGGCAGGTCCGGCGTGGCGCCGGGGCTCGAGGCGACGTAAGCGCCCAGGTGGTTGGCGAGGTCGGCCACGTCCTGAAGGGGCTTGTGCAACGCCCGGGCGACGAGGATGGCGGCGGCGCAGGCGTCGCCCGCGCCGACGGGGTCGGCCCCGTCCTGGGCCGGGTAGCTGGCCGGCTCGCCGTCGACCGTGTCCTGACGCGTGACCAGGCGGGTGCCGTCCGCGCCGCGGGTCAGGGCGATCATCTGGAGGCCGGGCCGCTTGTCCAGGATCGCCCGCGGGTCGGGGTCGGCCGCGAGCATCTGGGCGACGATCGGCAGCTCGTCGAGGTTGAGCTTGAGGATCGTGGCCTGGTCGACGCTGCGCTGGATGATGCGGCGGTCGTAAAACTCCTGGCGGAGGTTGACGTCGAACATCTTCGTGGCGTGGGGACAGGCGTCGAGGAAGCGGTAGAGGGTGTTGCGGGTCTGGGCGTCGCGTTGGGCGAGCGACCCGTAGCAGACAGCGGTGGTGCGCTGGGCGAGGTCTTCGAGGTCGGGGTCGAACTGGAGGTTGTCCCAGGCGGCGTTCTGGACGATGTCGTAGGCGGGCTGGCCGTCGGGGCCGAGGTCGACGTAGACCCGGCCGGTGGCGCGGTCGGGGTCGGTTTCGAGGAACGCGGGCGACAGGTCGCGTTGCTGGACCAGCGCGATCGCCCGGTCGCCCAGGTCGTCCTGGCCGACGCGTGAGACGATCACGCCCTCCCCGCCGCGGCGTCGGCCGAGCTGGTGGGCGTGGACCGCGACGTTGAGCGGGGCGCCGCCGAGGCGTTCTTCGCCGTCGATGATGTCAAACAAGGCTTCGCCGACGCCGACGATGGTGAAACGAGGCATGGGATTTCAGGGGTTGGGAACTCGGGATCAGGAACGCGTGGCGTGCATCTTAGCTGGGATGGCCGATCGCTGACGGATGACCGTCTGGGCGGGGATTGGGCCCCGCGTCCGGGCCGGGGCTGTCTCTATAAAACCTCGTGCGTCGGCGTCGTCTGGGGTCTAAAATTAGCGTATGGAGCAGTTCAATCGGCGACGGATCGCGTGGGCGGCGGTGGTGGCGGCGATGATCGGGATGGGGGCGCCGCCGGCCTTGGGCCAGGGGTCCCGCGCCCGTGCGACGGCGCCGGTCTACGTCGAAGACTCGCCCGCGGCCAACGAGCTGGTGGACGAAGCCAGGCAGCGCCGCGAGCAGGGCCGGCTGACCGAGGCGGTGGAGCTGCTCCAGCGGGTCGCTGAGCAATACCCCCACAAGCTGATGGGCGAGGGTGACGAGAACGGGGCGCGTTACGAAGACGCGGTGCTGTGGGTGCGTCGATGGATCGCGTCCGACGAGCAGTTGCTGGCCGCTTATCGTCGGGTCTATGAGCCGGCGGCGGAGCGGGCGCTGGCGGAAGCGGCGGCGGGCGGCCCGAGCACGGCGGCCATGGAACAAGTCATGCGCCGGTATGCGCTGACGCCCACCGGCCTGGAAACCGCGCTGGGGCTGGCGGCCCTCTACCTGGAGCAGGCGGACGCGTCATCGGCGGCGGGCGTGCTCGATGAAGTCAGCGGCCATCCGGACCTGGACCGGCATCGCGAGCGGTATCACACCCTCCAGGCGATCGCGGGGTTGCTGACCGGCGACGCCGAGCGCCAGGCCGCCCACGAGGACACGTTGACGGCGCGGGGGCTGACCGAGGGCGCCGAGGCCGTGCGCGCGATGGCGCTGGGGCTCAACCCGCCGTTGCGGCTGGAGCGTGCGCAGCGCGGGCCGGTGGTGGACCCGGCGGAGCTGCCGGCCGACGGCATGGAGCCGTTGTGGACGGTGGAGATGGGCGCGGACAACCCGCCCGATTCGCCCGAGGCGCTGCTGCGGCGCCGGGTCGGACGCGAAGCCGATGGCAATGCGTCGTCGCGGCGGTTGCTGATGCTCCCGACGTCGGGAGACGGCGACATGCTCTACGTCAATGACGGGCGCCGGATCGTGGCGTTGGACCGCAGTTCCGGCCGGGAGCTGTGGGTGTTTGAGCAGGCCGAGCCCGAGGAGGCGAGCCGCCTGAACCGCCGGTTTGCACGGATGACCCAGGCGCCGGCCGACGCGCGGGGCGTGGCGGTCCTGGCCGACAAGGTGGTGGGGATCGTGGGCCAGGCGCGGCAGTGGCCGTTGCGAGGCCTGGCGACGTCCCGGTCGGTGACGACACTGGCGGCGGTGGACCGGTCCACCGGTGAGCTGCTGTGGTCGCGGACCCCGGGCGAGCTGGACCCGACGTTGGAGCGGGCCTACTTTCACGGCACGCCCATGCCCGGACACGGGCGGGTGTATGTCTTGGTGCGCCGCAGCCAGATGTCGGGGTTCCGCGACGCGTTCGTGGCGGCGCTGGACAGTGAAACCGGGGAGGTGCTCTGGCGGCGGCATATCTCGAGCACGGTGACCGCGAGCCGGTACGCGGCGGGGCCCTCGCCTCAGGCGTTGACGGCCGGCCAACGGGTGTACGTGAGCGACAACGTGGGCGTCGTCGCCGCGATCGACGGCCGCAGCGGCCAGGCGCGATGGGTGAAGGTGTTCGGCGACGACGTCCTGGCGTCGGCGGGGCAGCGCGGGCGCAACGACGGATCCGCTTACGGGTTCGCCCGCCCGGTGGTGGTCGAGGCGGGCCTGCTGGCGCCGATGGTCCAGCAGCGATCGGTGCGGGTGATGCGGCTGGACCCCGAGACGGGCGCGTTGCTTGAGCCGCCGACCGGCAAGGCCTGGGCGGGGGTGCGTTACCTGATCGAGGCGGGCGACGACGTGCTGGGCGTCGGGCGCGGGTTGACGCTGTTTGACGGGCGGACGCTCGAGCCCCGCTGGACGGCCCCGCTCGGCGCCGGCGCCGCGGGTGAGGTCAGCGGCATGGTGAGCGTGACGCGGGACTTCGTGGCGGCGTCGACCAACGACCGGGTGGTCTGTGTGTCGCTCGACGACGGCCGGGTCATCCGCGAGATGGGCACGGGCGAACCGGGCAACGTGCTCGTGCTCGAGGGGCAGGCGGTTCTGGCGACCAGCACGCTGTTGCGGGCGTACCTGGGATGGAACCGGGCGTATGCGAACCTGACGCGACAGATGATGGACCAGCCCCAGTCGGTCGAGCCGGGGCTGGCGTTGGCGCAGCTCGCGTTGCGTTCGGGACGGGATGACGCGGTGCTGGCGGGGGTGGACCACACCCTGGCGGCGGTGGAGCATCACGAATCGCTGACCCAGGCGCGGGTGTTCGAGCAGGTGCTGGACTTGACGCGCGCCGACCGCGGCGGCGGGGTCGAGCTGCGGTCGGCACTGTTCGACCGACTGGCGACCGCCACGGCGGACCCGGCCCAGGAGGCGGCTTACCAGATCACCCTTGCACGGTTCCTGGAGCAGGTCGACCGGATCGAGTCGGCCGTGGATCACTACCAGGCGATCCTGCTGGACCCGACGTTGTCGGCCCAACTCTACACCGACCGCACGAACGTGCGGCAGGCGGGGATCGAAGCCCGCCACCGCCTGGCGCGGCTGATCGAGCGGCACGGCCGGCCGGTGTATCAGCGCTACGACGCGATGGCGGCTCAGCGGCTGGCGGAGCTGCGGCGGCGCGCGGGGCCCGACGCGGCGGCGATGACGGCGCTGGCGGACGCCTACCCCTTGTCGACCGCGGCGCCGCGGGCGCTGTATGAGGCGGGGCGGATCGACATCGATCGCGGCGAGTCGGCGGCGGCGGCGCGGTCGTTGCGGCGGGCCTACCCGATGTCCGACGACCCCGAGCTGATCGCCCTGATCGCGGGCGCCCTGGCGGAGGCGTACGACCGCGCTGACCAGCCGTCGCGCGCCGCGCAATGGCTGCGCCGCGTCAGCCGTGAGCAGCCCGGGCTCGCGCCGATCCGCGACGGCGCGCCGGTCGACATCGACCGCTGGCTCGCGGACCTGTCGATGCGCGAGGCGGTCCACAGCCGGCTGCCGACCGTGACGCTGCCGCTGTCCGGCGTCCAATCGGTGCCCGGCATGTTGATGACCCCCCCGGCGTCTTCGTCGTTGTTTGCGCCGCGCGACCGGTTCATGGTGTTCCGCGACCAGACCGCTTTCTGCTACGGCGACAACCTGGCGCAGCCGCTGTGGAGCTTCAGCCGGCCGGACGATGGGCCGCTCGAACTGCTGGCGATGACCGATGCGGACGTGTTGCTGTGGTCGCCGCGGCAGGGACGGGTGTACGTGCTCGAAGCGGCGACCGGAGAGGCCGCCTACGCGATGGTCGACGGCGCGGCGTTGCTTGACGCGGTCGGCGGGCCGCGCCGGGCGGAAGACGACCGCGCCGAGCAGCGGCAGTTCATCCGACAGATCGACCTCGGCCCGGTGATCGTGCGGGATGGGCGGTTGGCCCCCAATGTCACGACGCCCGAACCGGGCTTTTTCGTGGGCCTGAGTGAGAGCGTGATCGTGTTGGCCAACACCGCCGGCCGGGTCGCGGGGATCGACCGCCGCACCGGCCGGACGCTCTGGCAGCACCGCAGTGACATCGACAGCCTCTCGCTGCTCGAGGTCGGCTACGACACCATCGCCCTGGCGGGCGTCACCTCGCCCGGCACCGACGCCGCGGGCAACGCCGTCGTCATGCTCGACCTGGTTACCGGCGAGCCCCGCTGCCCCACCCTTGAAGACGAGGAGAACCGCCAGTGGCTGGGCTTCACCGGCGACGGCCTGCTGATCGCGGTCGGGGTGCGGCGCATCACCGCTTACCACAGCTTCGACGGCGTCGTGGCGTGGCGGACCAGCCCGGCCGATTTCATGCTCACCAACCGTTGCTGGGTCGACCCGAATCTCCTCATGCTGTTTGACGCCAAAAACGCCGCCCTCGGCCTGGACCCAAGGTCCGGGCAGGCCCTCACGATGGTCCCCCTTCAAGCGACCGAGGGTGACCCGACGGTCCAGGCGGTCGTGGCCGAGCACCAATGGCAGCTGCTCTCCGCCATGGAAGCCGTCGCGATTTCCGCCGAAGGGGCGCTGCTTTGGCGGGACGCCATCTCCAGCGGCATCGGCAAACGCCTGTTGACGCAATGGGTCACCCGACGGTTTGTGGTCGTCGCCGCCGCGCTCGACCCCGATGACCAGGCCCGGCCCGATGACGAGCCGTGGCTCCACGCCGACCCGCCCCTCCCGGCGGAGCATCGGCCGCTTTGCGGCCTGTTCGTGCTTGACCGCGAAAACGGGGCCATCCTCGAAGAGCACTATCTCCCGGTCACGCCCCAGCGGTTGACGCCGTCCCTGACGATCGCCCTCGATAATCGCCTGCTTCTGGGGGGCCAGAACCGCACGTTCGTCATCGACGGCGCCCCGCTCGGCCCGCGATGACCGCGGATTGCGGCCGCCGCCGCGCACGGCTACGATTGAATCCTCACCCCGCCTCGCCTCCCGACGCCACATCCGATACCCCGGAGACGCCCATGACCGCCGCAGACGCCGCGACCCTTGACGCCCCCTCCAACCCCATCGCGCAACACGACCCCGAGTTGTGGCGGATGGTCTCCGCCGAGCAGATGCGGCAGGAGAACACCCTCGAGATGATCGCTTCGGAGAACCACGCATCCCCCGCGGTCATGGCGGCGATGGGCACCGTGCTCACCAACAAGTACGCCGAGGGCTATCCCGGCGCACGCTACTACGGCGGCTGCCAGTTCCACGACCAGGTCGAAGACCTCGCCCGCGACCGCGCCAAGCAGCTGTTCAACTGCCGCTTCGCCAACGTCCAGCCCCACTCCGGCGCCAACGCCAACGTCGCCGCCTTCATGGCCCTGCTCCAGCCCGGCGATACCGTCCTGTCCCTGCCCATCGCCTCCGGCGGGCACCTCTCCCACGGGCTCAAGGTCAACTTCTCCGGCCACTTCTACCGTATCGTCGACTACCGCCTCGATCCGGAGACCGAGCTGATCGACTTCGATCACGTCCGCAGCCAGGCCCTCGAGCACAAGCCCAAGCTCATCATCTGCGGCTACTCCGCCTACCCGCGCGTCATCGACTTCGCGAAGTTCCGTGAGATCGCCGACGAGGTCGGCGCCTTCCTCATGGCCGACATCGCCCACATCGCCGGGCTCGTGGCCGCGGGCGTCCACCCCTCGCCGTTCCCCCACGCCCACCTCGTCTCCACCACGACGCACAAGACCCTCCGCGGCCCGCGCGGCGGCCTGCTGCTCACCGACGATGAAGAGATCGCCAAGAAGGTCGACCGCCGCGTCTTCCCCGGCTCGCAGGGCGGGCCGCTCATGCACATCATCGCCGCCAAGGCCGCCGCCTTCGGTGAAGCCCTGCGCCCCGAATTCAAGACCTACGCCCAGCAGGTCGTCGCCAACGCCCAGGCCCTCGCCGAGGCCCTCACCGGCCACGGCTACCGCCTCTGCTCCGGCGGCACCGACAACCACCTCATGCTCGTCGACCTCCGCCCCAAGAGCGAGTCCCTCACCGGCGCCGAGGCCGAGCAGTGGCTCGAGGCCGCCGGCATCATTACCAACAAGAACGGCATCCCCAACGACCCCCGCCCCCCCAAGGTCACCAGCGGCCTGCGCCTGGGCACGCCCGCCCTCACCACCCGCGGCTTCAAGGAAGACGACATCCGCATCGTCGCCTCCCTGATCGATCAGGTCCTCTCCGCCGGCGGCGACGAGGCCGTCCACGACGAGGTGCGCGAGCAGGTGCAGCAGGTTTGCCGACGGTTCCCGATGCCGCACTGACGCCAAGCCCAAAGCCGGTCCTGAGGGCGCCGCAGGCGGCCGAAGGTCCGGATCTCAAGACATCACCAACCCCGGCCGCTTCGCAGTCGGCGGGCCCACCCTTTATCATCCATCTATGCCGACCGATCCGGCGTCGCCACGCCTGCTGATTATCATCCCCGCGCACAATGAGGCCGGCTCCATCGCCTCGGTCGTTCAGGAGGTCCGCCGCTGCCTGCCCGGCGCCGACGTGCTCGTGGTCGACGACGCCTCGACCGACCGCACCGCCCAGGAGGTTCCCGCCGACGCCGCGGTCGTCCGGCTGCCGTTCAACCTCGGCATCGGCGGGGCCATGCAGACCGGATACCGCTACGCCGCCATGCACGGCTACGACGTCGCCGTCCAGGTCGACGGCGACGGGCAGCACCCCCCCGCCGAAGTAAGCAAACTCCTCGACGCCATGCGTGAAAAAAACGCCGACCTGATCATCGGCTCCCGCTTCCTCCAACGCGACGGCTACCTGCCCCCCGCCTCACGCATGCTCGGCATCCGCGTCATCCGGCACCTGATCAATCTCTGCACCCGCGTCGGGATCACCGATCCGACCTCCGGCTTCCGGGCCGCCAACCGGCGCGTCATCCACGCTTACGCCTACTGGTACCCCGACGACTACCCCGAGCCGGAGGTCATCCTCCTGCTCCACCGCGCCGGCTTCCGCGTCGCCGAGGCGTCCGTGGTCATGGAGGAGCGCCTCGCCGGCGTCACGTCCATCCCCTTCCTCCACGGCCTTTTCTACGTCGCCAAGGTGTCCGCCGCCTTGCTGCTCGACCTGATCCGCAACCCCTGGCCCGCTGAAAGGATCGCCCCGCCATGAACCTCGACACGCTGCTGCACCTGCGCACGTTGATCCTCCTGGGCGTCGCCGTGGTCATCACGCTGCTCACGATCCGATCGCTCCGCGCCCAGCGCCTCAAGGAGCGCTACGTCCTGCTGCTGCTGTTCACCGGCCTGCCGTTCCTCTTGTTCGCCCTCTGGCCCAACGGCGTCGTCTTCCTGCAGAACGTTTTGGAGATCGAAAAGCCGACCCTGCTGACCCTTTGCGTCGCGATCTACTTCCTGCTGACCACGTTCATCCTGCTTTCGATCGTGAGCGTGCAGGAGCGCAAGATCGATCAGTTGGCGCAGATCATCGCGATCTCGCAATCGTCCAACCGTTCCGAAACCGACGCCGGCTCAAACGCTTCGTGAATGATCCCGCCGTGAAACGCCGCGTTGTGGTGATGGTCGCTTGCTACAACAATCGAGCCGACCTCAGAGATTGTTTCGAGGCGTTGTTGTCGTCCGACGATCCCGGCGTTGACGTTCACTTGCTGATGGTCGATGACGCCTCAACCGACGGGAGCGTCGCGTGGGTCCGGCAGAACTTTTCCGATGTCGAGGTCCTGGCGCTGCCGGAGAACCGGGGCTACGCCGGCGCCAATAACGCGGGCTATGAACACATTAAGGAGACACGCCCCGACGCCGACTATCTCGTCCTGCTTAATGCGGACACCGCCGTTGAATCGGGCTGGCTGCGGACCCTCGCAGACTTCATGGCCGCGCACCCCGACGCGGGCGCCGTTCAACCGAAAATCGTTCTTTTCGACCAACCGAACATCATCAACACCGTCGGCAACCGCTCGCATTACCTTGGCTTCGGCATGATGACCGGCTACGGCGAAGAGGACCGGGGACAGTACGACACGCCGCGCACCATCGACTTTCCCTCCGGCTGCGCGGTCATGCTCCGGATGGACCTCTTGGACCGGTTCGGCTTGTTCGACGAGAGCTTTTACATGTATCTCGAAGACGCCGACCTGGGATGGAAACTCACGCAAGCCGGCTATCCCTGCTGGTTTTGTCCGGACGCGGCGGTGCGGCATAAGTACATTCCCAATGCGCCGCTGAAGGCCTATGAACATTTGGAGCGGAACCGATGGGCGTTGCTGTTGACCTACTATCGATGGAGCACGCTGCTGCTGTTGCTGCCCGTGCTGGTTTTGATGGAAATAGGGCAATGGGTGTTTGTGCTGTCGCATTGGATGCCGAATGCGAAGTGTCGTCAGTACTATCGGATGATGACGAAACCTTTCAGGGCTGCGGTGGCCGCCCGTCGCCGTGAGTCTTCGGATCAAAGAAGGTTGAGCGATACGCTTCGCATCCATGACCTGGCGGGGCGGATTGTTCTTCCGACGGGCAATAGTTGGGCGCTGACCCGCCTCATGAATCCAGTACTGGAGTCATATCAAACCCTCTTGACGCAATCAATGGCGTTGATCGGCGGGGGGGAGGCGTCCCGGAGCCGCGGCGGGAGAGCGATCAGAGCCGCGGTTTCAGGGATCGTCTATCAGTTCGTATACGCGGCGGGGCAGTTTGTCCTGCTTGGCGTGATGATCAGGGCGATCGGCGAAGCCGCCATGGGGTTCTGGGTGACGGTCGCGGCGTTAACGCTCGGTTTAGGCATGCTGACAGTCGGCGTGCCGCACGCCTTGATGACTCAGGTCGGCGCCGCCCGCTGGGTCGACCCGCAACGGGCCGGATCGTTGATTGCGGGCGCGGCGGCGTTTGTCGGATGGGTCGCCTTGGGGGCGGCGGTCTTATCGGCGTCTTCGGCGTTCTGGATGCCCTGGGAAACGGTGTTGGGCGCCGCGGCCGCTGCGGGAGCGGTCAATGTTGCGGTGGTGGCGGCCGTGACCATGGCGACCGCGGCTTTAGGTCTGTATGGCGGCGTCTGGCTGGTGGCGTTGCAAGCCAGTCAACGCGGCGACGTGGCTTACGCGTTCCTGATCATCACCCAGATTGCCGCGATTACTTTAGCGGTCGGAGGGCTCTGGCTCGGGGTCCCGATGTCGTGGATCGCAGCGATTCTCATGAGTCCGCCTCTGATCAGCGGACTGCTGTCGCGTTGGTTGGGGCGCCGATGGGGCATACTGCCGTCCTTCGCCCGGGGTGATGCAGGTGGTCGGGCGGTCTCGCCTTTACTCGGGCGCGGCTGGCGATACGCGGGTTTCATATGGGCGGATTTATTATTGTTTCAATCGGGGCCGCTGCTGGTGGCGATGACTGATGGAGCATCCGCGGTGGCGATTTACGCCGCGGCTTTCCGTCTATCGATGCTGATGATCGTTGTTTCACAGTCGATCGAACGGGCCGTTTGGCCGGCGTACGGCGATGCGGTGAGTTCGGGCGAGGCGCATTGGCTCGCCCGCGGGCTTGGTTTCTCAGTACTCTTGCTGGGAGCCGCCTGGCTCGTCGTATCGGTGGGCGTGATGATCGCCGGCCCCTGGATCGTCAGCGTTTGGCTCGGTCCTGACGCGGTGGTGTCACGCACAACGCTGGCGTCAGCCATGCTGTTTGCACTCGCAGCTGCAATTTATGGCCAATTGTCCGCGCTGGCGCGGGGATTAAACAAGTTAAGCTTGGGCTGGGCTGTTGCGGCGGTCTTGACCCTCGTGATTGTGATTGGTGGGGGCCTCCTGGGGTATTGGATTGCGGCTTCAGGCGTTTTCATCGCTCAAGCGGCCGGAGGACTATGTGGTGTTTTCTTGCTCCACCATCTTCTATGGCGGAAGAGAATCAGCGACGCGAGTGAGAAGCGCTTGCATGGCGAGTGAGCCCGGAGGTCATAATGATTGGTTTAACCTTCATGTATAAGATGTTTGGCCGCTCGCCATTGGTGATATGGCTGGCGCGTTCGGGCATTAGTTCAATCATTAAGTGGCCCAGAGATCGTGTCATCTTGATGCGGGGAACGCATCGTCAGCGAGTCTTTGAACAAGGCCTTGCTTTCTCGGTTAAGAATCGTTACCAGATCGCTCAGATCGACGCGATGGTCATCTGGGAGATGGAGGTTCTTAAGCGTTTGCGTGACAGCCTGCGTTCCGGTGATGTGGTTTATGATGTCGGTGCGAATATCGGCTTGACAACGATCCCGTTGGCGAAAGTCGATTCGGAATCGAATTGCGTTTTTTATTGTTTCGAACCCGATATTGATAATTTTGATCGTCTCTCAGAAAACCGCCGGATCAACGGATTGGACAACATGATCCTGCATCGTCTGGCGGTTGGTGAACGAGACGCCGCAGGAAAGCTGGAAATCGCAGAAAAAGGCAAGTCCGGTCAGAACCGACTGGTTACGGACGAAGAACCCCTAGACGGGCTTGCCATCGTTGATGTGCAGGTGATCTCCTTGGACACATTCGCCACTCAAAAACAACGCGGCCCTGATGTGATTAAAATCGATGTGGAGGGTGGAGAAGTCGGGGTATTGGAAGGTATGAAAGATCTGCTGGGTGGAGATCGGTTGCGCGAAATTTTCATCGAATGGCACGAGCACGCATTAAATCGTTGCGGGAAAGACCTCGCATCGTGTCGGAAGAGCATTGAGGATTTTGGTTTTCGTCAGATGTGGACCGATCGTCGCGGCTCCACAGTTCATGACCACTACCGGCGAGCGTAACTTCAGAGACGGCGCATATGCGGCGGGTTTCGTGGGCCAAGCGTCATCTATAGGGATCAAGCCTTTGAACGAAGAAATCGCCAAAACCATAAACAACCGATTTGAGCCATAGTGATAATGAGCACGGCCAGATCATAAGATGTGAAAAACCGATGCGGGGTTCTTGTTGGAGTTTGCCGACCTTTTTTTGAATTGCCAGGTTGTTGCTTTGTTTCTTTGTTAATGGGTTATTTGTCTCGTTCAATACAGCGTCAGCGACCATAGCGCGGAATCGGCCGGCGCGAGCGTAGTTGGCGCTTTTGTTGCCGCCATGCGCGTGAATAATCGAAGCCGTGACCTGCGGCCGACGGACGGGTTCTGTAAAAACACGCGGGTTCTGCATCCAGAAGTGCCAGTCTTCTCGGCTCAGGAATCTTTCATCGAACAGATGGTCGATCCCCGAGCGGCGCAGAACGATCGATGAAATGACCACGGGGTTGCCCGCGGTCATGCAGGTCAATGTGTCGTGCGGGTCGATCCTGGGCGGCCGGCGTTGCCGCGGCTTCGTCCCCGGGCGTACGAATTGCGTCGACATCAAAATGCAACTGGCGTGCGGCGCGCTGTCGATCTGTGTCGTGAGGTCGCAGGCCAATTCGTCGTCCGCGTCCAGGAAAAAAACCCAGTCTCCTCTGGCTTCACGCAGGCCCTGGTTTCTTGCCGAAGCGGACCCGCCGTTCGTCTTGCGGATCAGGCGCATCCAGGTCAGCTTGCGGGAGGTGATGATCTGTTCAACAAACTCGGCGGAGTGATCGCTGGACCCATCATCTACAAAAACAGCTTCGCAACGCGCACGATGACCCTCAGCGATCTGATCGAGACTGGCGATGGTTCTTTCCAGCCAGGGCGTTGCGTTGTAGACCGGGATCACGATCGACAGCAGCGGGTTGGCCATGAATCAATACTCCCGCCTCTGCCGCGCCGACGGGATGTTGAGTTGTTTGCGGTACTTGGCGATCGTCCGCCGGGCGATGTCGATGCCTTTCTTTTTCAGCTCCTCCACCAGCGCCTCGTCGCTCAGAGGGTTGGACTTGTCCTCGGCGTTGATCACTTCTTCCAGCCTGGCCTGGATCGCGGCCCAGGCCATGGACTGGCCGTCCTCGGTCTCGGCGCCGCCGGAGAAGAACATCCGCAGGGGGAAGATGCCCCGTGGGGTCTGGAGGTATTTTTCGTTGACCGCCCGGCTGACGGTGGCGACGTGGATGCCCAACTGGTCGGCGACCTGGGTCATGGGCAGCGGCTTGAGGGCCTGGGGGCCGAGGTCGAAGAAGTCGCGCTGAGCGGTCAGGACGACGTTGATCACCCGCAGGAGCGTGGACGAGCGCTGCTCGATGGCGTCGATGAGCCAGCGGGCGTTGCGGAGCTGGCCGCCGAGGAAGTCGCGGGTTTTTTTGTCGGTCGACTTCTCGGAAGCGATGCGGGTGTAATCGGCGCTGATCTGGAGGTTGGGCGTGCGGCCGTGGGTGAGGTGGGCGACGTAGGCGTCGGCCTGCTCGTCGTACTCGACGATGGCGTCGGGGGTGATGGCGCGGGGCGTGTCGTCGGCGAGCTGCCGGCCGGGGTGGGGCTGGAACTGGCGCAGGTGGTGGATGGCGTGGGTGATCTGCTCGATGGTGAGGCCGGTGGTGCGGGCGATGCGGGGCAGGCGGTTGGCCTCGATGTCCTTGAGGTGGTCGGCCACGAGCAGGCGCTCGGTGGACAGATCGGCGTCGGGGTCGGCCCGCCGCCGGGCGTCGATCTGCAGCAGCAGACATTCGCGCAGGTCGCGCGCCGCGAGGCCGGGCGGCTCGAGGGACTGCTGCAGCAGGTCGATGGCCTGCTCGAGGTCCTCGGCGGTGAGGTGGTGCGGGGCCTGGTCGAGCAGGGCCTTGGGGTCGGTGCGGAGGTAGCCGTCGTTGTCGATGAACCCGATCAGGTATTCGCCCGCCTCGGCGATGCGGGGCGGGGCGTCGACCAGATGCCACTGGTCCAGGAGCTGGTCGTAGAGGGACGCGGACCGCGCAGCGGTGTTGGCCATCGCGTCCATCTTCTTGTCGCGTTCGCCGGTGTTGGCGGCGGCGTGGTAGGTGGAAAAGTCGTCGGCCGAGCCGGTGGCGTTGGCCTTCCAGTCGTCGCTGTATTCCTCGGCGAGGTTGGAGAGGCGTTCGAAATCGTCGGCGTTCTGGCCCTCGCCGTTATCCGTGACGACCAGCTCCCGCTCGTTCTCGCGAGCGTCGCGGGCCTCCTGCTGGAGGTCGGCGGCGATGTCGTCCGCCGCGTCAGATGGGTCCTCCAACTCCAGCGTGGGATTGGACGCCAGTTCCTGCTCGATCCGCTCCTCGAGGGCGGCCTGGGCCATCTGCAGGATCTCCATGGACTGGATCATGCGGGGCGCCAGCTTCATCCGCTGGTCCATCCGCAGGTGTTGTCCGGTGTCGATCCGCATGGGGCGTCGTGGGGTAGGGGGTGATCAGGCCGCTTTGGCCCGGCATTTGCACAGCAGCCGCGCTCATATCATCGGATGAGCCCGCGCGAAAATCAAAGAATACGCCGCAGAAAACACAAATCTTGGTCAAGACATGGTTTGCCGACCCTGGACCGCGTCGGAGAGCACCGCCTTCGACAACGTATTCAGGGAAGACCCCGAGGGCAGGCCACGAGCGAGCCGGGTGACCTTGACGCCCAGCCGCGTCAGCTCGTCATGAAGGTACAGCGCGGTGCCATCCCCTTCGAGGGTCGGGTTGAGGCCGATGATGACCTCCTTGACCCCCCCGGCCCGGACCCGGTCGAGGAGTTTGTCGATGTTGAGCTCGCCCGGGCCGATCGCCTCGAGCGGGGCGATCCGGCCCATCAGGACGTGGTACGAGCCGCGGTAGGCCCCGGTCTGTTCCATGGAGAAGACGTCGGTGGGCTGCTCGACCACGAGGATGGTGCTGTGGTCGCGGTTGGGGTCGACCGCGATGTCGCACGGGTCGGACTCGGAGACGTGGCCGGTGATCGAGCAGACCTTGAGGTTGGCGGTGAAATCGCGGATCGCGTCGGCCAGGGCGTTGGCGTCGTCGGCGGGCTGTTTGAGCAGGTGGAAGGCGATCCGCTCGGCCGAGCGCGAGCCGATGCCCGGCAGCTTCTGGAGGTGCTCGAGCAGGCGGTCGTAGGCCGAAGGGCGGGAGGGGCGGGGCATGACAGATATTGTATGTGCAGATGGCAGATGGCAGATGGCAGATGGCAGATGGCGGATGGCGGAAGGGGCGAGACCTATGATGTAGGGGATGAAGGATGACGACCATGTGTGCCTGTGCTTCCGCGTGAGCAAGCGGAAGATCGTGAACTACTGCCGGCGGGAGCGGCCGGCGGTGGCGAGCCTGATCAGCGAATGCCTCAGCGCCGGCACCGGCTGCGGGTGGTGCGTGCCGTACCTCAAGCGGCTGCACCAGCAGTGCCTCGACGGCGCCGCGGACCCGGACCTGCCGGTGAGCCCCCAGGAGTACGCCCGCAAACGAGCGGCGTATCGCCAGACCGGCGAGCGCTGAACCGACTTGCACCCCTACCGTTTAGCGCCGGCCCGCAGGGCCGGGCTGGCGTGAATCGGCCAAGCCCCGCCCAATCTGCTCTAATAGCCGATCCTGTCGCGTGAACGCCGGGTCCGGACGCCTCGACGGCGCGATGTTTTTTCCCTCCAAGGATTGAGTCCATGGACCCCATGAAGATCGGCGTGGTCGGCTGCGGCAACATCTCGAAACAGTACTTCAGGCAGGCCGCCCGGTTCGATCTGCTCGACATCACCGCCTGCGCCGACCTCAACCCTGACGCGGCCCAGGCCGCGGCGGACGAGTTCGGCGTGACCGCGGTGATGGGCGTGGACGACCTGCTCGCCGGCGACGAGGTCGAGGCCGTGTTGAACCTCACGATCCCCGCGGCGCACGTGCCGGTGGGGCTGAAGGCGATCGCGGGCGGCAAGCACGTCTACTCGGAGAAGCCGTTGGGCGTCGACCGCGACGACGCCGCCCAGTTGCTGGACGCCGCGAAGACGGCGGGGCTGCACGTCGGCAACGCGCCCGACACCTTCCTGGGGACCGGCCAGCAGACCGCCCGGCGGGCGATCGACGAGGGGCTGATCGGCCGGCCCCTGTCCTTCACCGCGTTCATGATGGGCAGCGGACACGAGAGCTGGCACCCCAGCCCGGAGTTCTACTACAAGCCCGGCGGCGGGCCGATGTTCGACATGGGGCCCTATTACCTCACCGCGATCGTGAACCTCTTCGGCCCCGTCGCCCAGGTCGCCGGCTTCGCCGACATCAAGTTGCCCCTGCGCACCATCACCCACGGCTCGGCCGAGAACCCCGGCCCGCTCTACGGCCAGACGATCGACGTCGAAACCCCCGACCACTACGCCGGCACGCTCATCACCCGTAGCGGCGTCACCGGCACGGTGGTCATGTCGTTCGCGTGTCATCACGCCCCCTACGACCACAAGCACCCGATCACGGTGTACGGCAGCGAGGGCGCCATGAAGGTCCCCGACCCCAATGGGTTCGACGCCCCGGTGCTCGTCATGCGGCTGGGCGACGACGATTGGCGCGAGGTCGCGTGTGCGCACCCGACCGGCTACGGCCGGGCGGTCGGGCTGGCCGACATGGCCCAGGCGATCCGCGCCGGCCGGGAGTCCCGCTGCAGCGGGGCGCTGGCGTGGCACGTGCTCGACGTCATGCAGGGCTTCCTCGATTCGGGCCGGGAGCACACGTTCGTCGAGATGTCCAGCACGTTCGACCGCCCCGCGCCCATGCCCACCGACCCCCCGCCGGGCCTGCTGGATGATTAGTCTGGCCGCCTTAGCCGGCTGGCTACGCCCGCCTGGTCCGGGGCCGCGTAGCGGCCCGGCTATGGTCCCCGGAAACCGACCGCGTGCGCGGGTAGGATGTGACGTATGACACCCAGCGTTTTGATCCTGCGCACGGCCGGGACCAACTGCGACGCCGAGCTCGCCCACGCCTTTCGGCTCGCCGGGGCCGAGCCCGCGACCGTGCACGTCAACGAACTCATCGCCGACCCCGCCGGCCTCGAACGCTACGACCTGATCGGCTTCCCCGGCGGGTTCAGCTACGGCGACGACATCGCCGCCGGCCGCATCTTCGCCAACCGCCTCAAGCATCGGCTCTACGGCCCGCTCAAAGACGCGGTCGCCCGCGGCGTGCCCATGATCGGCATCTGCAACGGCTTCCAGGTCCTCGTCAAGCTCGGCCTCCTGCCCAACCCCAACGCCGGCCGCCAGACCGCCACCCTTGCCGACAACACCACCGGCCGATTCATCGACCGCTGGACCCCCATCGACGCCGACGCCGGGTCCGTCTGCATCTGGACCCAGGGCCTCACCCGCTTCGACCTGCCGATCGCCCATGGCGAGGGCCGGTTCCTCGCCCCCGATGACGTGATCGCCACCCTCCGTCAGCGCGGCCAGATCGCCCTGCGCTACGCCGACAACCCCAACGGCTCGGCCGCCGACATCGCCGGCATCTGCGACCCCACCGGCGTTGTCCTGGGACTGATGCCCCACCCCGAGCGGTTCACCGACCCCACGCACCACCCCCAATGGACGCGGAGGGGCGAGGACTTCCTCGCGAGCCGCAGCCCCGGGCTGGCGTTCTTCGAAAACGCCGTCGCCCACGTCCGGCAGCGCGTCGCCACGCCCGCTTAAAGCCGGGGCATTGCAATCCACAGGCTTCCGCTCACCCCGCCGGCGCATTGGCGTACCGCACCTGGCGCACGCCGGTCCAGACGAGGATTTCAAAGCCCATCAGCGCCAGCGCGCCGACGAGGCCGAGGATCAGCAGGGCCCGGTCGCCGGTCCACATCCCGACATTCCGGATCCACCACTGCTCCAGCACGCCGTCGATCATGAGCAGATAGACCTTGGCGAACACCGCCGCCGCGGGCAGCCAGCCCAGCGCCGCGTAACACGCGACGCGCTCCGCCAGCCGGAACGGCACCCGCCAGCCCCGGCGGGCGCTGAAGAACGTCACCCCCAGCGCCTCCACGTACGTCAGCACCACCACCGTCTTGCCCGCCGCCATCGCGTACGCCCACGCCAGCACGCCCGGCTGGCCGCGCACCAGCCACTCGATCAGCCACCAGCCGGCCACGATCACGCCGACCACCACCAGCAGGAACACGCGCGGGGGGAGGTTGGACCCGCCCACATCCATGTGCCGGAACGTCCGTCTGGGCTGAAGCATCAGGTCGCGCGCCATCGCGAACCAGTTGCGGATCGACGGGTGCGCCTGCCACGCCGGGCCGGTGCGCTGGGCGGGCGAAGACGCGGCGACCGCCTCGCCGCACTCGGGGCACTGCCCCCGGGCCGTGACGCCCACCAACGGGTAACCGCAGGACTCACACAACGCATGTCGATGCGGAAACGTCATCCGATTCATTCTAGCGCTGCGGTCCTAGCCGGCGGGCTACGCCCGCCTGGTCCGGGGCCGCGTAGCGGCCCGGCTACCGGTACAGCTCGTTGAGTTTCGCGTGCAGACGATCCACGTGGAACGTCGCGGCCGACGCGCGGCCCTGGTCAATGCATCGGGCGGCGGCGTCGGGGTCGGTGAGGACGTCGGTGAGCTGCTGCGACATCGTCCGCAGGTCGTCGGGCGCCGTCTCGTTGACGAGCGGGACCCCGGCCGCGGCGGCCCAGGCGGACGCCAGCGGGGCGCCGCGGGGGCCCAGCACGAGCGCCGCGTCGCAGCCGGGCAGGACCGACCACGGGGCGGCCAGGCGGCTGTCCTGCATGAGCATCTCGGCCTTGCCGAACTCATCGAGCATTCGCCGCGCGTGGGGCCGGCCGCGCTGGCGGGGCGTCACCAGGAGGCGCAGGTCCATCGGCTCGCCGTCGACGCCGGTGGATTCGTAGGTCAACGCGACGACCATCATGGCCCGGTAGGCGTCGGCGTTGTCCGGGTCGTCGCTGAGCAGGGCGACAACCCGGGTCGACGGGCCGGCGCCCCACTCCCGGCGGATCGCGTCGCGGGCGGCGGGGTCGATCTGCGCGGCGTCGGCGGCGGGGCCGAGGTTGTCGGGGCCGATGACCGCCGCGTCGGGTTGGCGCAGCAGCCGCGCGGCGCGGTGCGTGGTGGGGGTCCAGCAGTGAATCAGGTTCGGCCTCGGCGCCCGGCGCCATGCGGCGCGCAGGGCGGGCCAGCCGAACACGGCATTGCCGAACGGCGTGGAGACGCGGCGGTCGAAACCGAGCCCGACGGCGCGGGCGGCATAGGCCATCGCCGCCCCCCCGAGGAGCCAGACGCGGTGGCGGTGACCGGGCGTCCGGGCCGCGTCGGCGATCAGCCGCAGCGTGAGCGGTCGGGGTGGGCCGTCGATCAGGTGCAGCACGTCGGTCATGGCGCGAAAGAGGCTACTGGATCGTGGAGCCCGGCGGCGGCTTCTTCCAGTCGACGAAGAGCCGGGCGACGTCGCGCCCGGCGCGCTCGGCCAGACGCTGCGCCAGCAGGGCCTCCAGCCCCCGGCCGCCGTGGTCGGTCCCCTCGTAGTCCATCTTGACGATCAGGTTAAACCCCGGCGGCGGCGCGCTCGAGTCGATCAGCGTGCCGCCCTCGGGCCAGAGCCGGGCGCTGTTGACCGCGTCGACCACCTTGACCGTCGCGACCAGCTCCGGCTTGTAGACCGTCCGGCCGATCTCGCCCAGCGTCGCCGATTCGATCTGCACGTAGATGACCTGCTCCGCGCCGAGCATCCGCCCGAGCCGATCGATCGGGGTGACGTTGAACTCCTTCTCGCCCAGCTTCGTCCGCAGCGCCATCACCTCGGCCGGCGGCACGATCTCGGCCGTGAGCAGCGCCGGCTCCTTGGCGTTCTTGAGGTTGTACACCACGTTGTTGGCCACCACGTTCACCAGCACCCCGGCGCCCATCGCCCGGTTGGGGTCGTCGACCACCACCGCGGTCCGTTCGTCGGGCAGCTGGTACCGCTTCTCGATGTTCTCATCGCCCGTGATGAAGTCGGCCACGAAGCCCGGCCCCGCGCATCCCGGCAGGAGCAACACGGCGGAGCAGACAAGCAGCGCGAGAAGCGGCATCGGGGCGCGGGGGCGTCGTTTCATCAATTGGGCCTGACGATGCTGTGGTCGTAGAACAGTCCGGCCGCGTCGCGCGAGAAGATCGAGTGCATGCCGAGTTGGATCGTGGCGTTGTTGGCGTCGACCACGCCGACCTTGCGGTCTTCGGGGAACAGGGCGCGGACCGTGGTGTAGTACACGAAATCGTCGGGGTTCTCGGCATCCGCGAGGATCACCCCCACGTTGCCGGTGATGATGCCCTGCCAGATGTACTTGTTGCCGGGTTCGTGGGTCTGGTACTCGACCAGGTCGATGAGCACGATCGCATCGACGTCCATCTTCTGGATCAGCTCGCTGTAGGGGATCGCGTACCAGTAGGGGTTCTCGGCCTGGAACTGGACGACCTTGGCCGGGTCCATGACGATGACCGACGGCATGTTGTCCGCCAGCCGGGCGGAGACGGCTCGGGCCACGCCGATCTGGGCGTCGGGGTGGGTGAACAGGACGTATTCATCGGCGGCGACCATGACCGCGATACTCTTGCCCTCCAGCCCGCGGTAGTCGGCCTCGACCTCGGTGACCTCCTCGTCGCCCTGGAGGGCCTGGCCCATGTAGGCCATGTAGTTGCACCCCCCGCCGGCGGCGAAGGCGGCCAGCAGGACGATCAGGGACAGGTGGGAGAGGTGGTGGGGCTTCATGCGATCAGGGTCATGGTGAGGGTGTAGGCCCAGCTTCCGAGGATCAGCGCGATCAGGGCGATGACCGGCGCGGGGCGCCACAGGGCGCGTCCAAGCGGGGCGAGGGACATACCGGCGAGCAGGGCGTAGCCGGAGACGAGGGCGAGCATGGCGGTCAGGACCGCCAGGGCGGCGCCGGCGGGCTGGGTGAGCAAGGCGTCGAGGAAGCGGGCGTCGGCGGCGAGGGTGAACGCGGTGGTCATGCCGCAGGTCGCGCAGGGCAGGCCGGTGGTGACCAGGAACCCGCATCCGGGGAACCCGAACGTCTCGCTGAGGCCGTGCTGGGGGCTGAGGTAGGCGGCGATGAGGAGGACGGCCGCCGAGGGCGCGAAAAGGGCGGCCGCCACGAGTCGGTGGCGGCGGATCGTGTGGCGACCGTCATGATCGGCGTTTGCGTCGGCGGTGTGCATCAACCCAATAAGGATACCCGCCCCCGAGTGGCGGGCAAAACCCGATAGAATCAGGAGATGATCGAGCCGCGGATCACGCCCCCCCAGGCCGACGCCCCCCGACCCACCCGCGGCCGGCGGGTCGCCCGGATGACGGTGTCGGTGCTGCCGACGCTTTTTACGCTGGGCAACGCCCTGTGCGGGTTCGCCGCGATTTTCGCCGCCTCCCGGCCGGACGACCTGAGCCTGCCCTTCGGCTGGACGCCGCTGACCTTCGCGGCGATCTTCATCTTCGGCGGGATGCTCCTGGACGGGCTGGACGGCCGCATCGCCCGGCTGACCCGCAGCTCCAGCGAACTGGGCGAGCAGCTCGATTCGATGTCCGACATGGTCACCTTCGGCGTGGCGCCGGCGTTCGTGGCGGTCCAGCTCGCCGGCATCGGCACGCCGTTCCTGACCGACACCCACGACACCCTGTTCGGCCGGGCCGCGCTGGTGGTGGCGTTGATCTACGTCGCCTGCGCCGCCCTGCGGCTGGCGCGGTTCAACATCGAGATGGCCGCCGATCAGGACGACGACCACCTGTTCTTCAAGGGCCTGCCCACGCCCGGGGCGGCGGGCACGGTGGCGTCGCTCGTGCTGCTGCACCAGCACTTCCTGGCCCGGCATCCCGAGCCGCACTGGTCGGTCGACGCCGCCGCGGTGGTGATGGTCGCGGTCACCCTGCTGGTGGCCGTCGCGATGGTCAGCCAGTTCCGCTACGTCCACGTGATGAACCGTTACGTGCGCGGCCAGGCGGCGTTCGGCACGCTGTGGAAGGTGATCATCTGCGGCCTGCTGCTGGTGGTCCGGCCGCAGTGGTCGCTCGCGGCCGGTTTCACGGTCTATGCGCTGTCGGCGCCGGTGTGCGCGGCGTGGCGGACGGTCATGTTTCGGCCTCGCCCGGCGTCGGGTGCGACAGCAGCCGAACCCGGTCCCGGTGACGGGCCGGGATCACCCGGTTGAGCATCCGGCGGGCCCGCTCGATGGGCAGCCGCCGGGAGAGGTGGGTCAGCACCACCGTCCGGGCGTTGACCAGGTCCAGCAGCGACACGATGTCGGTCAGGTGCAGGTGCCCGCTGGCGAGCGCGGCCCGGCGGTGGGCGGACTCGAAAAACGTGCATTCGGTCACCAGGACCTGGGCGTCGCGCACGTCCGGCCGCTGGAAGTGCGGCCCCCAGGACGTGTCGCCGGTGTAGGCCAGCAGGGGCTTCTGGTCGGCGGTGTTGACGACGAGATATCCCAGCGAGGCCACGGTGTGGCGCGTGGCGAACGCCCGGAGGGTCAGCGTTTCGTTGAGGGGGGTCGACTGGTCGGGCTTGAGCGGGGTGAGCACGTAGGGCAGCGGGCGGTCTTCCAGCTCGAGGCAGGCGTCCATCATGCGGCGGATGGCGGGGCCGATCTCGTGAGGGCAGACCACGCACCCCGGGGTCATGTGCTGCATGTGGCGCTGCCAGAGGTAGTAGAGCAGGGCGTTGGTGTGGTCGAGGTGGCCGTGGGAGATGGCGACGGTGGGGCAGTTGAGCACGGCCGCTGGGCACAGGCCGATGTCGAAGCAGACGTCGTGGTCGGGCGCGTAAACCATGGTGCGCTGCCCCGCGATGGAGACGCCCGCGAGGGTGAGTCCGGGCAGCGAGAGTCGGACCGGCTGGTTGGCGGGATCGTTGAGGTCGGTGAACATGAGGCGTGTGGTCAGGCCGGCAGGGAGGCGATCAGGTCGTCCGGCGACGCGTGGAAACGGTCGATCCCGCGGACGCGTCCCGGGTCGCGGCAGAGCTTCAGGTCGCCGTGGACGAGGGTCGCCGCCGCCCGGCCGGTGACCGACCAGCCGTCGAACGGGCAGTTGCGGGCCTTGCTGGCGAACGCGTCGGCGTCGATGGTCCAGGTTTCGGAGGGGTCGATCACGGTGACGTCGGCGTCGGCGCCGACGGCGAGCGTGCCCTTGTTCTCCAGGCCGCACAGCTCGGCGCCGTTCACCGTCATCATCGCGATCAGCCGGGGCCAGTCGATGGTCTGGGACTCGATCAGCGCCTTGACATAGAGCGGCAGGGCGGATTCGAGGCCGATGATGCCGAACGGCGCCGCGGCGAACTCCAGCTCCTTCTCCTCCGGCGTGTGCGGGGCGTGGTCGGTGGCCAGGACGGTGATGACCCCGTCCTTGACGCCGGCGAGCAGGGCCTCGATGTCGAGGCGCGAACGCAGGGGGGGGTTCATCTTGTAGTGGGTGTCGTATGTCGCGCAGCCGTCTTCGGTCAGCAGCAGGTGGTGGGGCGAGACCTCGGCGGTGATGTTGGGCGTGTCCTGACGGGCGCGTCGGACCAGCTCCACCCCGCCGCCGGTGGTGATGTGCTGGACGTGGTAGCGCGGGGCGTAGCCCAGATGCTTGCAGAGCATGATGTCCCGCTGGATCATCAGCTCCTCGGCGACCCGCGGCCAGCCTTGCAGGCCCAGCCGGGTCGCCAGCGGTCCGGCGTTCATCACGCCGCCGCCCAGGTCGGGGTCCTCGCAGTGCTGCATGAAGACCTTGCCGGTCATGGCGATGTAGGTCAGGGCCTTGTTCATCACCCCGGCCGACGCGATCCCCACGCCGTCGTCGGTGAAGCCGACCGCGCCGGATTCGGCCATCAGCGCGATCTCCGCCAGCTCCCGCCCGGCCCGGCCCTTGGTCGCGGCGCCGACCGGGTAGACGTTGCACAGGCCCGCGGCGGCGGCCTGGCGGTAGACAAACTCGATCCGCGAGTCGTCGTCCAGCGCCGGCTGGGTGTTGGGCATGCAGCAGACGCTGGTGAACCCGCCGCTGACCGCGGCGGCGGCGCCGATCGCGATCGTCTCCTTCTCTTCCTGCCCCGGTTCGCGGAAATGGACATGCACGTCGATCAGCCCGGGACAGACGATGCAGCCCGACGCATCCAGGCTCGGGCCCTGCGGCTTGGAGGCGCGGCCGACCGCGGCGATTTTCCCATTTTCGAGAACCACGTCGGCGATCTGGTCGAATTGGCTCGCCGGGTCGATGACCCGTCCACCGGTGAGGGTCAGGCGTGACATGCCGACAGGATATCAGAGGCGTTGGGCCGCCGGGTCAGGCCTCTTCGACGACCACCGAATCCTCGGTCTCCTCGCGGCGCTCGGCGAGCTGGGCGAGGTAGTCGAGGCGGCGTTGTTTGGCCTTACGGATGACGTTGTGCCGCTGCAACTCGAGATGGACCCGGGCGGAGAGGGTCGTCAGCACGCACTTGATCAGCACGTAAAACAGCGCCGCGACCAGAAGGAGGGCAAGATATTGGAAGGACGGGCCCACGACGGCATCATCGGCCGGCCGCCGGGCCCCGCCCGGGCCGGGGGCTATCGGGCGTGAGGTTATCGGGCGGCGTTTCCTCATCGGGCCCGGTGAGCTAAACTGCATGGATGACGGGGCAACGCCGTTGGTGGATATTGGCGATCGCGCTGCTGGGCGCGGCGCCGTCGGCGTGGGCGCAGCTGGACCAGGTGCTGCTGAGCATCGGGCCGTCGGACGTGGGGATCGACGGCGTGGTGCGGGTGGGGACGTGGACGCCGGCGCGGCTGACGCTGCAGAACCAGGGCGCGGCCAGCCGGGCGGTGATCTGCCAGTGGGTGCTCCAGGACGTCGACGGCGACGAAGTCCGGATGCAGCGGCGCGTGACCCTCAACCCGCTGCGGGAAGAGACGGTGTGGCTGTACGCTCCGATCCCGCTGAGGACGTACAACCGCCCGGGCGACCCGTGGCGGTTCCAGGTGATCGACGCCGACTCCGGCCGGGTGCTGGCGCTGCGCGATGTCCTGCCCAACGCGAACAAGCTCCTGCCCGCCCGCGTCGGCGCGATCGGGGTTTGCAGCAGCGCCCGGCTCGGACTCAACCCTTACATCCGCCGGGACCAGGGGCAGCGGTTCGATTTTCAGCACGAGGAGCTGCGCTTGCTCCAAGGCATGTCGCTCGAAGCCTTGCCCGATCGTTGGTACGGGTTATCCCTTATGCACGCGATCATCTGGACCAGCGAGGGCGGCGACCCCAATGACGCCCTGGTCACGCCCGAGATGCAGCAGGCGATCCGCGACTGGGTCCGGCGGGGCGGGCGTCTGATCATCTCCGTGCCCGCGGTGAAGAAGGTGTGGACCTCCTCGGCGTTGTCTGACCTGCTGCCGGTGGGGTCCGACCGGATGCGCAGCGTCCAGGACGACCCGCCGATGGTGATGGGCCCGACCACGCTGGGCGAGCGGGCGCCGATCAACTACACGGTCTTCGACGTGCCGCCCGGCAGCGACGTGTCGATCCTCGAGCGCGACCGCCAGGGCAATCCCGTGATCGTCTCCCGCCGCTACGGCTTCGGCAGCGTGACCCAGGTCGGCGTGGACCTGGCCGACCGCCGCCTCATCGGCATGGGGCTGCCCAAGAGCCGCGAGTTCTGGGGCGGCCTGTTCGGGTGGACCTCGCCGGTGTTCGACGCCAGCTACATGGCCGATGAGATCAAGAACCAGCGCATGGCCCACCCCAAGAACCGCGCGCAGTCCAGCCTGACCAACTTCGTCCCCCGCCTCATCGACATGCGCAACACCACCGCCCCGGCCCTGCTCGCGGCGATCGTCGTGTTCGGCCTGTACTGGCTCTTGGCCGGCCCGGTCAGCTTCATGGCCCTCAAGGCTCAGGGCAAGGCCCGCTACAGCTGGGTCGCGTTCGTCGCGGTCGTCGGCGTCTTCACCGCTGTCGCCTGGGGCGGCGCCTACGTCATGCAGCCCAGCCTCGCCAATGTCGCCCACTTCACCCTCCTCGACGCCGACGCCAGGTCCGGGACGGTTCACGCCCGCAGCTTCCTGTCCCTGTACCTGCCCAAGTTCGGCGCCGCCGACATCGAGATCGACCCCCAGCGGCCCGACAACCAGAACACCCTCGCCAGCCCCGGGCTCCGCACCGGCCTCGACGAGAAGGCCTTCCTCGACCCCCAGTCCTACGCCGTCAACGCTGCGGCGCCCAGCTCCGCCGACGTGCCCTACCGCTCGACCGCCAAGCAGTTCGAGGTCGACTTCCTCGGCCGGATCGACGCCCCCCAGCCCGGCCTGCCCGAGCCGTGGGTCCTGCCCCAGGGCGACCTGCGCATCAACAACCTCAGCTTCCCCGAGGGGGTGATCGCCCACGGCCTGCCCGGCCCGCTGCGCGACGTCGTCCTGATCTACTGCCCCGGCGACGGGCAGACGCCTTTCGTCAAACGCTACGGGGACTGGGAGCCCAAGACCCAACTCGACGTCGGCGACAAGCCCTGGCCGATGCGCCTCGTGCTGCGGCCGCGGATCTACACCAAGGACCGCAACTGGTCGAGCGAGGGCTTCCTCGGCGCCGCGATCGGCAACCTCAAGGGTGTCAACTTCGAGGACCTGCCCGAGGGCCGCCAGCCCGCCGGCGACAAGGTCAAGAGCGCGATCGAGATGCTCTCGTTCTACGACATGCTCCCGTCGCCGAATTTCCGCGACACCGGCTACCTGGGCATGACCGTTTACAATCGTTCGCTGGGACGGATGTTCGACCTCTCCGCCCTCACCACCGGCCGACGCCTGATCGTGCTGGGCCACCTTGAAGCCGGGCCCCTGCCTCTCCCGTTCACCGCCGACGGCGACGCGGTCCAGGCCGAGGGATGGACCGTCCTGCGTTGGATCTATGATTTTGATTAGCGTAAGAGCGGCAATGTTTTTGTCCGACACCATGAACCAACGAGGACACCCCGTTCACCGAGGATAAAACCAGCGGACCACGATCCAGCACAGAACACGCCCGGCCCGATCTTGACCTGCCATAGACCTCTTGTGTTTTCTCGGCGCCCTCTGTGATCTCTGTGGTTCATGCCTTACAGGAACCGCCGCATGGCGATGATTCAGACGATCAATTTGACCAAACGTTACGGCGAGCTGATGGCGCTGTCGAACCTCAACCTCGAGATCGAAGAGGGCGACGCCTTCGGGTTCATCGGCCCCAACGGCGCGGGTAAGACGACCACCATCAAGATCCTCGCCACCCTCCTCAAGCCCACCTGGGGCGAGGCCCGGATCGACGGCCTGTCGGTCGGCCCGGTCAACGCCCGGCAGGTCCGCTCCATCATCGGCTACGTCCCCGACTACTTCGGGTCCTACGAGGACATGGTGGTCGAGGAATACCTCGCGTTCTTCGCCGCCAGTTACAACATCCACGGCGAGGCCCGCCAGCGCGTCATCGCCGACGTGCTCGACCTGACCGACCTGTCCTACAAACGCGAGGCCGAGGTCAACTCCCTCTCCCGCGGCATGCAGCAGCGGCTGTCCGTCGCCCGCGTCCTGCTCCACGACCCCAAGGTCCTGCTGCTCGACGAGCCCGCCTCCGGACTCGACCCCCGCGCCCGCATCGAGATGCGCGAGCTGCTCAAAGAGCTTCACCGCATGGGCAAGACCATCCTCATCAGCTCCCACATCCTCATGGAGCTGGCCGACCTGTGCAACAAGGTCGGCATCATGGAGCAGGGGGAACTCAAGTTCATCGGCACGACCCAGGAAATGCTCGAACGGGCCCGCACCGGGATCGTGTATCACATCGGCGTGAGCGACCGGCTGCCCCACGCGACCCAGCTCCTCAAGCAGACCCCGGGCGTGCAGACCGCCGAGCTGGTCGACGGCCACATCCGCGTCGGGCTCGACCCCGCCGCCACCGGCCCCGGCGCCATCGCCCACGCCCTGGTCACCGGCGGCTATTCGCTCACCCGCCTCGAAGAAGAAAAGGTCAACCTCGAGACCGCGTTCATGCGCCTGACCAAGGGGCTCGTGCAGTAAGCGGCAGAACACCGCTTAGCCCTGCATGCGCATGCGGGGCTCCGGCGCGCATAACAGAACCCCGCACGTCATCCGTACGGGGCTCTGTTGGTGGAGTGTTGATCCGTGGGCGGGCCTACAGGTCCAGTTGATCATCCTGCTCGCCCCGGTCGCGCTTCGGCCGGGTCGCGGGCTGCTCGTCGCCGTCTCGGCCACGGCGGCCCTCCCTGCCTTCACGGCCTTCGCGACCCTCGCGGCCTTCACGACCCTCGCCGCGGCGTTCCTGCATCTCCTGACGCCGCTCTTCCATCCGGGCTCGTATCTGTTCCACGTTGGCGTCGAAGATCGCACGCTGTTCGTCGGTGAGGACGCCCCTGACTTCGTCCATGTGGTTCTGGGCGCGTGGCGACTCCTGCATCAGGGTGCGGAGCTCTTGACGGGCGGCATCCATCGCGTCGCTGTCCCGGGACTCGCGGGCTTCCCGCATGGTTTCGCGCAGGGCGCTGAGCTGTTCCTGATTCGCCTCGCGCCAGGCCTGCATCTGGGTCCTGGCCGTTTCGCGCAGCTCCTCGAGCTGGGCCCGCTGCTCCTCACTGAGTTCGACGCCTTCGAACGCCTGCTGCATCATCTGCCGGGCCCGGTCGCCGCGCCTGCTGCGTTCGCCGCGTTCACCTCTTTCCCCCTTTTTGCCGCGCGCTTTCTTTTCGCCCTTTTCACCGCGCGCCCCCCGTTCGCCGGCCTCACGGCGTTCGCCCCGCTCGCCGCGCGCCTCGCGGTCCGACCGTTCGCCTTGCTCGGCCCGTGTCTGATCGGGGCGGTCCCCATCGGTCTCGCCGATCGCCGCGCCGCCAAACGCCAGGGCGCCGCCGATCACTAAAACGCTGATTGTCTGATTCCATTTGGCCATAATTGGCTCCTTTCGTTATTAGGCTGATGTTGGTCAAACGCCGCCGACCCGGACTTATTGCATCGGTTCGACGCCGCCGCCCGCCCTCCCTATGATTCGACCGACTATCGCTTCAATCCTCACCCGTTACGGGAAACCCCATGCCCCTCACCAAGGACCAGATTCTCCAACGCCTCCGGACGGTCAACGACCCGGAACTGCACCGCGACGTGGTCACCCTCAACCTCGTCAAGCACGCGGCGGTCTGCGACGGCGTGGTCAGCGTCACCCTGGCGCCTTCCAACCCGTCCGCCGACGTGGCCCACAAGCTCCGGGCCGAGGCTGAGGCCGCGATCCGCCAGCTCGGCGACGAGGTCAAGCAGGTCGACATCCGTTTCGAGCAGCCCAAACAGCCCGTCGGCCAGCCCGCCGGGCCCCAGGAACAGGCCAAGGCCAACAACCCCCTGCCCGGGGTCAAGCACATCATCGCGGTCGGCGCCGGCAAGGGCGGCGTCGGCAAGTCCACCATCGCGGTCAACCTCGCCGTCGGCCTCGCGCGCGCCGGTCACCGCGTCGGGCTCATGGACGGCGATATCTACGGCCCGTCCATCCCCACCATGCTCGGCGTCGACAAGCTCGAGCCCCAGGCCCACGGCAACATGATCGTCCCCTTCGACGTCCACGGCGTGTTCGCCGTCACCATCGGCGCGCTCGTCGAAGACGACAAACCCCTCATCTGGCGCGGCCCCATGGCCCACGGCGCCTTCCGCCAGCTCGCCACCCAGACCGAGTGGGGCGAACTGGACCACCTCATCATCGACCTGCCCCCCGGCACCGGCGACGTGCCGCTGACGATGTCGCAGCTCCTGCCCCTCTCGGGCGCGGTGATCGTCTGCACGCCTCAGAAGGTTGCCCAGGACGACGCCGTGCGCGCCCTGCGCATGTTCCAGCAACTGGGCGTCGAGGTCCTGGGCGTGGTCGAGAACATGTCCTACTTCATCGGCGATGACCAGGTCGAATACGACATCTTCGGCCGCGGCGGGGCGGAGATGATGGCCCAGCAGCAGGGCGCGCCCTTCCTCGGCGCCGTGCCGATCAATACGGCCCTGCGCCGCAACGCCGACGCGGGCGACCCGACCGCCAACTTCACCGGCAACGACAAGCTCGCCGAAGAACTCGACCGCCTGGTCGCGCGGTTCCTTCAGCAACTCAGCGCCGCGGAGATGTCCGGAACGCTCCAGCAGCCGACGCTCAACATCACTTGACTCACCTCTTTTCGGGAGACGCTGTGCGACAAAGAACATCCCTCTACGCGGCCGGGCTTCTGCCGGCCTTGGCGGTGCTGCTGGCTGGCCCGATCGCGGCGGACACGGGGCTGACGCCGCTGCACGAAGCGGTGGGCGCCGGCGATTACGAAGCCGCGAAGACGCTGATCGACGACGGTGCGGACGTGAACGCCAAGGACCGGATCACGTCGCTCACGCCGCTCCACGTCGCCGCCAACCTCGATGAGCCTACGATCGCGGTGATGCTGATCTGGCGTGGCGCGCAGGTGGACGCGGGGGACAACACCCGCATGACCCCCCTGCACTACGCCGCGCAGGGCGGCTATCGACCCATTATCGACGTGCTGCTGGCCCACGGCGCGGACCTGCGGGCGCGGGGCGGTCTGCGGAATTACACGCCGCTGCACCTGGCCGCCCAGGAGGGCCGCGTCCCCGCCATGACGGTCCTGCTGAGCCGCGGCGTGGAGGTGGACGCGGTCGACGGCATGACCATGACCCCGCTGCATCTGGCCGCGTTCCACGGCCAGACCGAGGCCGCCCGGCTCCTGCTCGATCACGGCGCCGACCGCTCGCTCAAGGCGCGCGACGGCGAAACCCCCGCCGACCTCGCGCGCCAGCGGGGGCATGAAGAGCTCGCGGCGTTGCTGAGCCCGTAGGACCGCGGGCATTGCCCGCGGCTTTACAACAATGGCACTACTGTTTCGGGGCGATCACGTACTTCAGGGTCACGCTCGCCGTGACCTTGAGCTCGCCGAACGCGATCGGCGCGCCGGCCGACTCCATCGCCGCCATCCGCATCATCGGCTGGACCATGGGCATCGGCTGAAACCCGCTCGACTCCGCGGCTTCGTACACCGCGCCGAGCTGCACGCCCAGCGCCTCGGCGACCGCCTCGGCCTTGTTGCGGGCCTCGCCCACCGCGTCCTGCATCGCCCGGATCCGCGGGGGGGCGTCGTTCTGCAGCCCGAACATCAGCCCTTGCACCTGGTTGGCGCCCGCCACGATGCTCTGGTCGATCACGTCGCCGATCTTCGGCAGGTCGTCGATCTGGATCGTGATGACGTTGCTCGCCCGGTACCCGACGATCTTGGGCTCGTGTACGCCGCCCTCATTTCGCACCATCCGATTGGCCTGCGAGTAGACCGGGTGCAACGACAGCGAAGACGTCTGGATCTTCCGGGCGGGGATGTCGTGTTTCTTGACCGCTTCGATCACGGCGTTGACGGTCTGGTTCACCTGCTGCTGCGCGTCGGCCGCGTTGTCCGCCTGCGCCTCGGCGCCGAGGCGCAGCACCGCCATGTCCGGCTTGACGCGGACCTCGCCCTGGCCAGAGACGACGATCAGCGGCGGCCGGTCGTTCTCCTCGGCCCACGCCGGCCCGACGACGCCCAGCAACAACAACCCCAACCCCAGCAGCATGAATCGTGGATTTCGCATGGCAGGCTCCTTGATGAAAAAACGTGTCACTCCAACCCCGGTCCCTGTCGGACGCGTGCCTTCATCATAGGTTCCCGCCGGCCCGTGGGTTTGCCGCCTTTTTGCGGGGTTGCCACAACGTCAACCTGTCAACTCCCCGTCGGGTCATTCAAACGGCCGCGTCGGACGAGCGCCGCGCAGACCCCGCACGCGAGCAGGGCGGCGGTAGCGGGTTCGGGGATATCGCCGATCGTGAGCGAGCCGGTCCCGAAGTCGACGCCGAGCACTTCCCCGGGCTCGACGCTGTTATTGCTGCCATAAGCCCAGTTGGTCAGGGCGACGCGCCAGGAGCCGCCAACGACCTCGCCGCCCGTGTTGAAGACCAGTTCGCCGGCCCCGGTAAAGCCGGCCGTCGGCGCGACCTGCTGGCTGTCGAAGATGAAGACCTCCGCGGTTTCGCTCCCGCCTCCCTGATAGTCGAGGGTCAGGCTGACGACCAGGGACGGCGGGGTGTTGATGGGGTCGGTCGCGAACGCGGTCAGGTCCCAGGCGACCGGGATGCTGGCGCCGGGGGCGATCACGTCGTTCGACGCCGCGACCGCGCCTTCGACGCCGTAAGCTGATCCAAGGATGGAACTGCCGTTGATGGACGTCAACACGATATCGCCGGTGATCTTGACGCCGGCGAAGTTGTCCACGGCCGCCAGGGGCGTGACGGTGGCGTTGGTGGTCGGCTGCCACGCCGAACCGCCGCTGAACCATTCAAAGACTTCGGCGCCGCCTTGCAACGCGATCTCGGCCGAGGCGTCCTCCGCCACCAGGGCGATGGGGGTGATCGCGAGGGCGGTGGCCCCGCCGGCGGTCTTGACGATACGGTTCGCGCGGTCCAACAGTGCATTCATCGCTCAGGTCTCCAGTGAGTGGTTTCGAGGAATCCCCGCCTTCGTGAGTTATCGAGGCCGGCCAGGTCGGCTTGAGAAAGGATCCGCCTCCAGGCCCATTAAGAATAATTGATGGATATATATTTTCAATATTTAAGATCCGATAAAAACAATGGTAAACACCTGATTTTCAAACGTTTAGGTTACCCTGGCTAGCCTGTTTTTCTGAAGTGCACGGTGTATTGCAATGCCCTTGCGGCCACTATGCTTGTGCCATGGATAGCCTGCATGTCCTGCTCTGCCTGGGGCAGTTGCCGCAGGACCCGGCCAGCGGCGCGGCCCGGTGCCTGCTCACGACGGCGGAAATGCTCGCCGGCGAAGGGTTCACGGTCCGCAGCCTCGGCGTCACGGCCACGGAAGACGGCAGGAAGCAGGCCCCGCTCGATTGGCTGCGCGACCGCGGGTTCGATGTGCGCGTCGACCGCGGTTTCATGAAGACCCGGGCCGACCGGCCGGTGTATCGCTTCACGCATCGCGGCGTCGATCACGCCGTCGTCGACACCAAGCCACGCCGCGCGATCGATTGGGAACAGGCCCACGACCGCACGTTCAACCGGCTGTTCGATGGCTTGCTGTCGGAGTTCAAGCCCGACCTGCTGCTGACCTACGGCGGGATCCTGCGCGACCACGCCCGGCTCCGCCGCGCGCGGTCCGCGGGCTGCAAGGTGGTCTTCGGGCTTTACAACACGTCCTACCGGGATCGCCGTTGGTTTGATGAGGTTGATGCGGTCCTGACGCCGAGCGCCTTCATCAGCGACTCCTACCGCGCGCGTTTCGGGATCGAGTCGACGCCGCTGCCGACGCAGATCAATGTTGAAGACGTGGTCGCCGAGCCGGGCGATCGGCCGTTTGTGACGTTCATCAACCCCTCGGTGGAAAAGGGGGTGTTTTTTTATTGCCGCCTGGCGGAGGAGCTTGGCCGGCGCCGGCCGGATATCCCGCTGCTGGTGATCGAGAGCCGGGGCACGGCCGGCATGCTCCTCGCGGCAGGCCGGGCGGGCGGGTTTGACCTTCGCCGGCATAAGAGCCTGATGGTGTCGCCGTCGACGCCGAAGCCGCGCGATATTTTCGCGGTCACCCGGGTGCTGCTGGTTCCCAGCGTGTGGCAGGAACCCAGCGGCCGCGTGGCGGCGGAGGCTTTGATCAACGGCATCCCGCCGATCGTCAGCGACCGCGGGGGCCTGCCCGAGACCTGCGCGGGCGCGGGCTTCATTGCGCCGCTCCCGGAGAATCTGACGCTGGACACCCGGACGCCCGTTTCCCCGATGGCGGTGCAGCCGTGGACCGAGCTGGTCGAGCGTCTGATCGACGACGAAGCTTTTTACCAGCAAGCCAGCCAGGCGGCCGCGTCGGCTGGGCGGCTGTGTCATCCGGAACGCCTTGCGCCCCGATACGCCGACTTCTTTCGGGCGGTGCGTCACGGCGAGGCGCCGCTTCGGGGCCCTGCCGATCCGATCGAGATGTGACCTGGGCGGTGTCCGCCGGTGAACCCAAACGCTGATCAAGACCCGGCCTGTTTCAGCCGGGGTTGACCCCGCACGCATATCCCGCGCGGTTCCAGGGCATCCTCGCCAGCATCATCCCCATCCCGCACGTGTCGGTGACTCCCGCGAACACCAGCCCGGCGCCGACGAACCCCGGCACGATCAGCAGCCACGGCGTGACCAGCACCCCCAGCACGGTGAACACGAACACCAGCGTCCCGGCCACGATCCGCACCTGCCGCTCCAGCGACATCGCCGCCTTGCCCCGCACGACCTCAAGCCCGGCCGCGGCGCACGCGTCCATGCCGCCCTCCACCACCACGCTCTCGACCCCCGCCGCCGTCAGCCGCTGCGCCGCCTTACGCGAACGCGCCCCGCTCTTGCACAGCACGTAACACGGCCCGTCCGCCCCGCTGGGCCGGGCCTGCGTCACCGCTTGCGCATCGAGCGCGTCCAGCGGCGTCAGCCGCGCCGCCGGCAGGTGGACGGCGCGGTGCTCCACGGGCGTGCGCACGTCGATCAGGTCGATCGGCTTGCCGCCGTCGATCAGTTCTTTCAGTCTCGCCGGTTCGATCGTGATTGCGTTCATGGCTTAATCCTTGTTCAAAGCAGACGTCCTGGTCGCTTCGGGTTGATGCTCCAGCGCCCGGGCGCGGAGCGTCGCGCCGCCGCTGAGGCCGTATACGTCTTTGAACCCGTGCTGCATGAGGATGCGGGCGCCGACGTAGCTCCGCAGCCCCGAGGCGCACGACACCACGGTGGGCCGGTCGGGGTCCAATTCGTCCAGCCGGTCGCGCAGCGCGTCGAGCGGGACGGCGGCCGCGTGATCGGCCTCGGCCAGGGGTGTCTTCCGCACCTCGCCAGGCGTACGCACGTCGACCACCTGATAACCCGACAGGTCGTCGTCGGGCTGGAGGAAGCGGGCGCCGCCGTCGAGGTCGTTACACGCGGCGAACGCGGCCATGTGGACCGGGTCCTTGGCGGCGCCGAACGGCGGGGCGTAGCACAGGTCGACGCCCGCCAGGTCACGCACCGTGCCCTTCATCGCCATGAGCGTGGCGATGACGTCGATCCGCTTGTCGACGCCTTGCTCGCCGACCGCCTGGGCGCCGAGCACCGCGCCGGAGGCGGGGTCGTAAACCAGCTTGAGGGTGATCGGCCGGGCGCCGGGGTAATAGCCGACGTGGTGGTTGGCGATGACGGTGACGGCGGCGGGGGGCGCGCCCAGGCGTCGGGCCTGCTTGAGGGTGAGGCCGGTCATGGCGGCGGTCTGTTCGAAGACGCGGACGATGGCCGTGCCGTAGACGGGCGGCATGGGGGCGCTGCGGCCGGCGGCGGCGTGCTCGCCGGCGAGGCGCCCGGCGCGGTTGGCGGGCCCGGCGAGGGGGACGCGCATCGATGTGCCGGTGGGGCCATAGCGGTACTGCGCCGCGTCGCCGACCGCGTAGATGTCGGGGTCGCTGGTGCGCTGATGGGCGTCGGTCACGATGGCGCCGGCGTCGTCGACCGCGATCCCCGCCGCCGCGGCGAGCCCGCTGTTGGGCCGGACGCCGATGCCGAGGATGACCAGGTCGGCATCGATGACGGCCCCACTGTTGAGCCGGACGGCGCGCGCCCGGCCGTTTTCCGTGGTCACCGCGGCGATGCCGTCGCCCAGCCGCACTTCTACGCCGTGGGATTCGAGCGCGTCCCGCAGCGGTTGGGCCATCTCGGCGTCCATCAGCGGCAGCACCTGGTCCTGCAGCTCGACCAGCGTGACGTCGATGCCCAGGCCGACGAACTGCTCGACCATCTCCAGCCCGATGTACCCCGCGCCGATGACGGCCGCCCGGCCGGGGCGGGGGTCGGTCGCGGCGGCCTTGATCCGGTCGACGTCGGCGATGTTGCGCAGCGTCATCACGTTCGGCGCGTCCACGCCCTCGATCCGCGGCACGATCGGCGAGGCGCCGGGGGACAGGATCAGCTTGTCGTACGGCTGGTCGTACGCCTCGCCGGTCTGGTGGTCGACGACGCGCAGGGTCCTGGCGGCCCGGTCGATCGCGACGGCCTCCTGTCGGGTGCGGACGTCGATGCGGTAGCGGCGTTCGAGCAGCTCGGGGGTGGCGACCAGGAGCTTGGCGCGGTCGGCGATCTCGCCGCCGACGTAGTAGGGCAGGCCGCAGTTGGCGAAGGAGATGTGCTCGTCCTTCTCGAGGAGGATGATCTGGGCGTGTTCATTGATGCGTCGGGCGCGGGTCGCGGCCGACGCGCCGCCGGCGACACCCCCGACGATGACGATGCGGAGCGGTGGGTTCATGGGATCAGTCCTGGCCGTGGCCGTGTTTGCGGATGCAGCGGATGACGTTGGCGGCGTTGGGGTTGACGACTTTGTAGTAGGCGGTGCGTCCGACGCGTTCGACGTCGAGGATGCGGTGGGCCCTCATCTGGTTGAGGTGCTGGCTGACGGCGTTGGCGGCCAGACCCAGCTCGTCGGCGAGCTCGCCGACGCTGTGTTTGCGGACCATGAGCAGCTCGATGAGCTTGAGCCGGTGGGGGTGGGCGAGGACCTTGAGGACGTCGGCGGCCTGCTGGAGCACGTCCATCCCGAGGGGGTCGGGGGCGGTTCTGGGGGGTGTCATGACATCAATATATCAAGACATCATGATATGTCAAGTCTTGTCGCGTCCGCCGGGCGCGAGCCCGCGGGCGGCGTCGAGCAGGGCGTCGGCGTCGTCGTCGTCGAGGTCGGCGCGGAGGCTGACGCGGACCCGGGCGGTGTTGGGCGGGACGGTGGGGGGGCGGATGGCGACGGCGAGCAGGCCGCGCCGGCCCAGCCGGTCGGCGGCGTCGAGCGCGGCGTCGGCGGGGCCGAGCATGAGCGGGA